>CAXTCC010000060.1:0-15911 GCA_964242015.1 uncultured Variovorax sp. | reverse complement strand
GGCATGACCGAGGCAGAACGCCGTCGTCTGCGGGCGCTGCTCGAAGGACAGGGTCGATGAACGCATTGGGCGATGCCGGATTCTTCCTCGCTGCCGCATCGCTGGTCGCATTGGCGTGGTGGATGCTGACGGCGCCCGGTCGCAAGGATCGATCGCCGAGCGCTTCCGCGAACGGGAGCATCGACGCCAACGTGACGGTGCTGCGTGACCATGTCGCTGCCATCGACGCCGAGCGCAGCGCCGGCACCATCGACCGGGCGGAGTATCGGACGGCGCGTGCCGAGATCGAGGCACGCCTCTTCGAAGACGAGAAGCGCGCGCGAAGCGATCGCGCCATCGCCGCCGAAGACGGCCGGTCGCGCAACGGTGCGGCGGCGTTCACGCTGGCGCCGAAGTACGGGCTCGGGCTGGTTGTCGCTGTCGCGGCGTTCGGCATCTACGGCTTCCTCGGCAACCTCGACGGCTTGACCGAACCCGCCGCATCGCTGGCCACAGCGACCGCCGGCCCCGATGGCAAGGCCGGGCAGAGCGCCGGTACCTCGTCCGCCGAGGGCGAGTCCGGCAGCACCGAAGCCGTCTCGTCCCGCGCCGTCGAAGCGATGCTCGACGACATGGCGCAGCGCATGCAAAGCCAGAAGGCCGGCAGCACCGATGCCACCGGCTGGGCCTTGCTCGCGCGTTCGTACGCAGCGCTGCAACGCTTCGACAGTGCCAGCGATGCCTACGCGCGCGCCATCGCGCTCTCGCCCAACGACGCGCAGTTGCTGGTCGACCGCGCCGACGTGCTGTCGGTGCTTGAAGGCGGCGGCGCGACCGGCGAAGCCGGCCGGCTCGTCGCCCGTGCCCTTCAGATCGACCCGAACAACGTCAAGGGACTCGCGCTCGCGCGCGCCATGAACCAGGGCGTGGGCGTAGGCACGGGAACAGGTGTCGGCGTGAACGCAGCGCCGGTCGCGCCCGGCCCCGCGGTCGCGCAGATCACCGGCCGAATCACCCTTTCCCCTGCGCTCGCGGCACGCATTTCGCCGGACGACACCGTGTTCGTTTTCGCCCGTGCCGAAACCGGACCGCGCATGCCGCTGGCGGTTGCGCGCTACAAGGCAGGCGACTTGCCGATCGACTTCAAACTGGACGATTCGGGTGCCATGGCGCCGGGTCTCAAGCTGTCGAACTTCGAGCGCATCGTGGTCGGCGCGCGCGTGTCGCGTTCCGGCAGTGCGACACCGGTGGCGGGCGACCTGCGAGGCCTGTCGGCCGTGGTCGGCGCCAGCGCAAGTGGGGTCGCCGTGCTGATCGACACGGCCGACGCCGAACGCTGATTGGCTGGCGCTATGTGCTCGTTGGCGCCCGGCCGAAATCGGTGAAGGCGTCGACGAATCCATCGGCGTCGACCTCGCGCACCGGCTCACCGTGGTTGTAGCCGTAGGTCACCAGCACCACAGGGCAACCGGCCGCACGCGCGGCGCGTGCATCGTTGCTGGAGTCGCCGAGCATCAGGGTGCGGGCGGGCAAGGTTCCGAGGTATTCGCAGGTCTTGACCAGCGGCATCGGATCGGGCTTTTTGCGCTCGAACGCATCGCCACCGAAGACGACCTCGAAGAAGCCATCGAGTCCTTTGGACGCCAGCAACGGTCGCGCGAAATCGGTCGGCTTGTTGGTGATGCAGGCCAGCCGCAGACCACGATTGCGCAGCAGCGCCAATCCCTCGCTCACGCCCGGAAAAACTGCCGAATGCTGCCCGTTGACGAGGCGGTAGTGGTGTTGATAACGCTCCCAGGCGCGATCGAAGAGTGCCGGCGTTCGCGAGCGGCCGGTCGGCGCCAGCACATGGTCGAGCACGGAGCCGATGAGGTGTTCGGAGCCTTTGCCGACCATCGGTTCGATGGCATCGGCAGCGATCGGCGGCAGGTCGAGTTCACCCAGCATCGAGCCGAGTGCGACCGCGAAATCGCCGAGCGTGTCGACCATCGTGCCATCGAGGTCGACGATGACCGCGTCGTAGCGGGAGAGGTCGAAAACAGGTGTGTTCAAGACGGCGGCCGGTAGTTGGCGATCTGGCAGATTGTGCCGTCAACCCGGTGCCTCGAGGCGATGTACTGCGCCTGGTCCTTGCGCTGGCTCTAACCTCATCGCTTGGCAGCGCGGAGCACCGCGCGCAGCGCCAGATAGCCCGCCACCCACGCTGCGGCCACATCGGTTTCGGCCTCGCCGATCCGCTTGGGCTTGAAATTGAAACCTTCTTCGGACGAGCCGTCTTCTTCGAGCAACATCCAGTGGAATTCACCGGGCTCGAGCTCCTTGACGGCGAGGGCCAACGATGTGGCGGGGTTCATTTGTGCTTCCCGTGGTTACGCAAAGTCGACAGTTTCTGGCTGAGAAGTTACATCTCATAGGAAGCTGTGCACAGAATTCGCCAACGATTTCGAGCCCCGTCAACGATTCGCTCCAGGTCGGAATTATTTCCGCCGCAGTTGCATCGGCACGTCCGGCGCCGTCGGTATGTGTTCCTGTGGATCGTCGTCGACGAGCCAGTTGGGGACCGATGAAACCCCTTGTGCGACCACCTCGCTGAATTGCTGATCGCCGGAAACGAAGCGCATCTCGCAACCTCCGAGCTCGACGATGTCGCCGTCGGCCAGCGTCTGCGTTTCGACACGTTGGCGGTTGACGAACGTGCCGTTGCGGCTGGTCATGTCGCGAATGGTCACGAAAGCAGCATCGACCACGATCACCGCATGTCGACGGCTGACCGCGATGCCATCGAGCACGATATCGTTCTGCAAGCTCCGGCCGAGCGTGGTCTCATGCGCCTGCAGATCGACGGTGTCAGTCTCTCCGTCGGCTCTCGTCAGTATCAGTTGGGGCATGGTGTTCGACGCCGGATTGGCATGCGAAATGTCGGCCGCTGCCTGCGAACTTCATGATAACCATCGCGTCGTTCGTACCGACCCTCGAATCGCTTCGCGGTGCCTCAGGTCGCGTCGGCTGCTTACATCGCTCACGCGCCGCTGCGGGCGCGATGCAGCGCCTCGGAGCGCGACTCGATCACCGCGTAGTCGGCCACCGCGGCCAACAACATTTCGGCGTCGACACGGTGCTTGCGGGCACTTGCCCGCACGTCTTCCGCAAGCGCGGTCGAAGGGTCGCCTTGGGCATTTCCCAATCTCGTGGTCGCTGCCGAGAACGTTTCGGCCAAGTCGCGGATCTGCTGGGGATACCGGGCTGCATAGCCATGCAGCAGCTCTTCGATGCTGGGCTGCTGAACCTTGCCTTGCGGCGACGCGGATTTGTCGAATGTCATGCGAAGCACTCTACGGACGATGCGAGGATCGCCGTGTCAGCCAACACCACGAATTCGACGTCATCGCTCGGCGTCATGGCGTCACGGCGTCATGGCGTCACGGCCTCTGACCCGCTAACTCCCCACAAAAGTCCCATGCAACCCCAATGGGAGCGCATAAGGCAGCGTGGCCTGCGCAACCGGTCCTGCAGGCAATGCGTCGGCGGCAAAGCACGACAGCACCGTCTTCTTCTGTGCATGGTCGAACACGGTGCCCAGCACCCAGCCCGGGCCACGACCATCGGGCACGTACACATGCTCCTCGACCACCGCGTGCGCGCCGTAGCTGAAGACCTGCGACGCCCCTGATTCGACGTTGGTGCTGGCGATCGCGCTCAACATCGGCAGGCCGGAAAGCGTGTGGGTCGCATGAATCACCTGCCGATGTCGAAGGCCGACTGCACGCGGATCGATGCGCGGAAATTCCGCTTCCACGGGCAGCTCGTCCTGCGTCGCCTTGCCGGTGCCGAGGTTCAGCTGGGCCACTGTCAGCTTGGGGCCAATGCCGCCGACAAGCTGACCGCGCATTACTTCGCGCGTGCTGGCGAAGAGACTCGTTGCATCGGCGGATCGCGCATAGTCGACATGGATCACCGTGCCGCTCGGCGTCTCCTGTTCCCATGCATTGCCGAGGTGATACAGAAAACCGGTGGGCAGCATGAATGTCTGCTGGCGCTTCCAGTCCTTCTTGTCGATCACCAATGCGCGCATGCCCGGCTCGGGCCGCCACACGTGCGAATCGAGCACGCTTGCGCCGGCCATTCTTCGGTTCCTGTCGTACACCAGCGGCGGCAGCAAGAACACGAGATGGCTGGCGGTCACGGCGAAGTCGTGAATCATCGGCATATCGCTCAGAGCCAAGGCATCGGCGCGGCGCAGCACGCCGTCGGGGGCGATCTCGTAAAGCAACAACATGCCGCTGTTGGAACTCACGCCGAAGTTCCAGACCGTGCCGTCGGGCTCGACCCTCGGATGCGCCGAGAACGGCACGCCCGCGAGATCGGCGCGCCAGGTCTTGAGGCCGCGCGTCTCCAGCGTCTGCGGATCGAGCCGCGTGGCCGAGCCGCCTTCCCAGAGCGCCAGCAGTTCACCTCCCACGTGCAGCATGCTGATGTTGGCGACGTTCATGCTGTCGGGCGAAGTCACTTCGTCGGTGCCTTGGAAGACGGTGCCGAAGCCCTCCGTCAGCCGCCGCCCCGCGCGCATTTCAGCCACGCGCTTGGCGGTCGCCACGTAGCGGCCCTGGTGGTGAACCTCGCTGCCCGCGATCACGAAACGGTGCGCCATGCCGTCGCCGTCGAACCAGTGGTGGTAGCGCTGACCGCCCAGGTCATGGCCGGCCGGGCCGATGCGATAGAGCGAGCCGGCGACGGCATCGGGGAAGCGCCCGCGCACCTTGGCGGCAGTCAGCGGCAGGTCGCCCTGCGGCGTGGCAAAGGCCGACTTCCATGGCGCGGTCGAGGCATCGAACTGCGACTGCCAGGTGTCGGGTGCGTCGAGGGTGTCGAGGTTGTCGGCGTGGGCGCACATCGACGACAGCAAGGGCGCGCTGCCTGCGGCAAGCAGGCGCAGCAGAAGTTCACGGCGGTCCATGGCTCGGCTCCGCGCTCAGTGCAGGCGAAAGGCGACGATGCTGTCGGCATCCACCTTGACCGCAGCCGCATCGAACGACGGTGGGCCCATGCGACCCTTGGCATCGTTTGAAAATCCGTAACGCTCGGTCGGCAATCCCACCAGATTGGTGTCGAGCTTTTCATTGCCGTTCTCGTCTGCGAAAGACTTGATGACATAGCGGCCCGCCGCCAGGCCGGCAAAGGCGAACTGCGCGGTGCCGTCCCGCATCGGAACTTTCTGCGAAACCAGCGGCTTGTCGGCGGCAAAGGCTTCGGCCGAGTCGAACAGCGCCACGAAGAGCGTGGCTGGAACCGTCGGTCCATCGCTCACCATGACCTTGAGGTCGGCGGCGCTGGCGGTGAACGGAAGCAGCAACGCAATGACAGTCGTGCTCAGCGGTCGGAAAAGATTCATGTCGAAGCCCCTTTGGAAGTGGAACTCCGACCTTCGCGCGAAGCGTTGCCGCCAGCCATCGGTATGCGACGAGATGCTGCCGGCCGGCGCCAAACGGCCACCGGGCGGACCGAACGGCGCGCGGGAAATCGACGCGACTAGGCGTCCAGGAAGGTTTCTCGGTGGATGCCGATGGCGTCCTGCACCGGCCGATCCGAGAAGCTGAACAAGACGACGTCCTCTGCGGCCTCGAGCCGCAACGTCGCCCACGACGGCACTACGAAAGTGTCTTGCGGCTGGAAGGCGAATCGCTGGCCCGCGATTTCCGCCGTACCGCGGCCTTCGACCACGCTGTACACCGCGCCATCGGTCGCGCGATGGCCCTTGCCGCTGAAGCCCTTCGGCAGCAATTGCAGGTACGTCGCCATCGTCGGCATCGGCGCGCCACCGGTCAAAGGGTTGACGTAGCGCAGCTTCCAGCCCTGCCAGGCATCGGGCGCTTCCGACGTTTGCAGCGTCGCGAGCGCCTCGCGGCTGCGCGCGTACGGGTAGCTGAAGATGGGCGAAGTCGGCGACGTGTGCGTGTGCCGCACCGGCACCATGTTGTGGCCGAAGCGCGCGTAGCTGTGGCCTTCCGGGCGCGCGACGGCTTGCGATTCGCTCGTGTCGTTCTCGGCGAAGCCGGCATCGAAGAATCGCACCAGCGGGATGTCCAGGCCGTCGAGCCAGACCACCGGTTCGCTCTCGCCATGCAGCCCTTCGTTGCCGTGGTCGTGCCAGGCCCACGACGGTGTGATGATGAAGTCGCCCGGATGCATCGTGGTGCGCTCACCGCCCACCGCGGTGTAGGCACCCTTGCCATCGACGATGAAGCGCAAGGCCGATTGCACATGCCGATGCGACGGCGCGACCTCGCCCGGCATGATGAGTTGCAGGCCCGCGTAGAGCGACTGCGTGATGCACGAGCGGCCCGGCATGCCCGGGTTCTCGAGGATGAGCACGCGGCGCACCGCTTCTTCGGCCGTGATGAGCGTGGCCGACTCCATCAGGTGCGGCCGGATGTCCGCGTAGCGCCATAGCGCCGGCACGCAAGGCGACGCCGGCTCGCGCGGCACCAGCGCGTGCAGCTCTTCCCACAGCGGCGTGAGATGAAAGGCCCGGATGCGCTCGTAGTACTGCTGGCGGGCGGCCTGCGCATCGAGCGTGGCTGCATGGGTCTTGTTGTCCATGTCGTCTCCTGTTTTCCGTGCGTTCGCGTTCGATCAGCTCAAGCGTGCCCTGACCCTTGCCCGGGCCGGTTCACGAACTGGAACGCCTGCGGCTGCGCGCACCCGCAGCGGCGCTTGGGCAGGCGGTGCCAGCTCCTGCCCGGCGCGGGCCGACTGCATGAACGCCGTCTCGGTCGTGGTCACGCCGACGATCTTGGCAAGCTGCCGGCTCACGGTGACGTAAGCGTGCCCGATGCGGCCTTCGAAGTACAACGAGTCACCACGGGCCAGGCGCACCACCTCGCCGTCTTCGAAGTGCACGTCGATCGCGCCCGACAGCACATAGGCGAACTCCTCGCCGGCGTGCCGCGCAAAATCTTCCGGGCCGTTGAGGCTGCGCGAATGGACCGTGCCGACGACCGGACTCATCTGCTTGCCGGCCGCGGTCGTGCCGAGAAATTCATAGGCGAAAGACAGGCCGCGATACACCACGCCCTTGCCGGCGCGCGTCACGACCGGGCCGTCGAGCAAGGCTGGCTCGACGCCGTCGCCGGCGAACATGGCGTTCATGTCCATCCGCAGTGCGCGCCCGAGTGCCGCGAAGTTCTCGTAGCCGAGTGCGAGCTGGCCGCGCTCGGCACGAGAGATGGTCGTGATCGACACCCCCGACAGCTCCGACAGTTGCGACAAGGTCCAGCCGAACGCCTTGCGAGCCGTGCGCAACCGCTTGCCGAAGGTCTCGCGATCGAGCGTGGTGGGCTCGACAGCGGGGGCGTTGCGTGGATGTGCTTTCAAGGCTTGCCGTCCTGTCGTTGTCGTTGCCGAATTCTGCCAGCCCGAAGACCGTTCGGTCGCACACTGCCTTGCAAACTGGCCTGGAATTTGCGTATCAGAAAATTGCATGGACGCAAATTCCTCTTCGGCCGCAAGCGTACTTTCCCTCTGTGGCAGCGCCAGATTGAATTTGCGTATCCGCAAAAACTGATTTACGCTGCGCCCACTTTTTGTCTTCGTTCATCCCGCTAACGCACCACTTGCGCGCAGTCCGCACCATCTTCCAATGAGCGCCACGGCTTCATCTTCTTCTTCGGTCCCAGTGGACTTCCTGGTCATCGGTGCCGGCATCGCCGGCGCCTCTGTCGCGCACTGGCTTGCGCCGCACGGCCACGTCGTCGTGCTCGAGCGCGAAGACCAGCCCGGCTACCACTCGACCGGCCGCTCCGCTGCGCTCTTCATGGAGAGCTACGGCACGAAGCAGGTGCGGACGCTCACGATGGCGAGCCGTGCCTTCTTCGAGAACCCGCCGCCCGGCTTCACCGACCATCCCCTGCTGACGCCGCGCGGCGCGATGATGATTGCTGCGCCTGGACAAGAGGCGCATCTCGACGAGCACTGGGAGGTGCTGCGCGGCATGAGCGATGGTGCGCAACGCCTCGACACCGCAGGCGCCATCGCGCTGGTGCCGGTGCTGCGCCCCGAGCAGGTGATCGGCGCGGTCTACGAACCCGACGCGGCCGACATGGACGTGCACGCGATTCACCAGGGGTATCTGCGCGGCATGCGGCAGGCCGGCGGCAAGCTGGTCTGCAACGCGCCGGTCGACGCGATGGAGCGCACCCCACAAGGCTGGCGCGTGCGGGCCGGCGGCATCACGTACGAGGCGCCGGTGGTGCTCAACGCGGCCGGCGCATGGGTCGACGCCATCGCAGAGCTCGCCGGCGTGCAGCCGATCGGCATCGAGCCACGGCGTCGCTCCGCCTTCATCTTCGCGCCGCCGGAAGGCACCGACGCATCGCGCTGGCCGATGGCTTTCGGCGCGACCGAAGACTGGTACATCAAGCCCGACGCCGGCATGCTGCTCGGCTCGCCGGCCAACGCCGATCCGGTCGAGCCGCAAGACATCCAGCCCGAAGAATTCGACATCGCGCTGGCGATCCATCGCATCGAAGAGAACACCACGCTCTCGATCCGCCGGCCGGCACGCACCTGGGCCGGCCTGCGCTCCTTCGTGGCAGACGGCGATCTGGTCGGCGGCTTCGACGACGAAGTACCGGGCTTCTTCTGGGTCGCGGCGCAAGGCGGCTACGGCATCCAGACCTCGCCGACGATGGGCGAAACCTGCGCGGCACTGGCGCGCGGATTGCCGGTCCCGGCGCATGCCGCGTCGTTCGGACTCACCGCGGAAATGCTCGGCCCGCAGCGGCTGCGCAAGGTCGCGGCAGTGTCCGATTCGGCCGATGCCACGACGGTCGAGCGCTAAGCCACCGGCCACCCCACAACGCATTCAAAGGAGCCCACCATGCGTGTCTTCAGCGGATCTCTCGCCACCGAAACCAACACCTTCGGACCGATGCCCACCGGCCTCGCGTCGTTCAAGGACCGCGGCTATTACGCCGCGGGCAAGCATCCCGATGCGATGACGTTCTTCTCGGGCCCATTGTGGGCGGCCCGCCTGCGCGGCAAGGAACTCGGCTGGGACCTGGTCGAGGGCATGGTCGCCGGTGCGCAGCCCAGCGGCACCACCACGCGGCACGCCTACGAAACGCTGCGTGAAGAGTTGCTGGCCGACCTGACTGCCGCGCTGCCGGTCGACATGGTGGTGCTCGGCCTGCACGGCGCGATGGTCGCGGACGGCTACGACGACTGCGAGGGCGACCTGCTCAGGCGCGTGCGCGCCATCGTCGGACCCGACGTCGTGGTCGGTGCCGAGCTCGATCCGCACAGCCACCTCACGCCCGAGATGATCGAACACGCCGACCTGCTGATCGCCTTCAAGGAGTACCCGCACACCGACGTGCTGGAGCGCGGCATCGAGCTGGTCGATCTCTGCGCGGCGATGGTCGAAGGCAGGATCAAGCCGGTTGCATCGGTGATCGACTGCGAAATGATCGTCACCGTCCACACATCGCGCAATCCGGCCCGCGCGTTCGTCGATCGCCTGCAGTCGCTCGAAGGCAAGGACGGCGTGCTGTCGATCTCGGTCGCGCACGGTTTCTCCTGGGGCGACGTGCCCGAGATGGGCACCAAGCTGCTGGTCTACACCGACGGTGATCAGGCCAAGGCCGACGCGCTCGCGCACCAGCTGGCCGACGAACTGATCGGCATGCGCGAGGCGCTGGCCGTGCGCTATCCGGGCATCGACGCATCGCTCGACGAAGCACTGGCCTTCGATGGCGGCCCCGTCGTGCTGGCCGATGGCGCCGACAACCCCGGCGGCGGCGCGGCCGGTGACTCGACCTTCATCCTGCGCCGCATGATCGAACGCGGCATCGACAACGCGGCCATCGGCCCGATGTGGGACCCGATCGCTGCCCGCATCGCTTTCGAAGCCGGCGAAGGCGCGCGGCTCGCATTGCGCATCGGCGGCAAGATCGGCCCGATGTCGGGCGACCCGCTCGACCTGATGTGCACGGTCAAGGCCTTGCGCCACGACATGGTGATGACCGGCCTGGCGAACACGCCGGTGGCGCTGGGCGATTGCGCACTGGTCGAAGCCAACGGCATCGAGATCGTGCTCATCACATTGCGCAACCAGGCGATGGGAACCGACGTTTTCACGCAGCTCGGCTGCGACCTGGCGGCCAAGAAGATCATCGTGGTCAAGTCGTCGCAGCATTTCTACGCGTCGTTCTCCAAGGTCGCGAAGCATGTGATCTACGCAGGCGCACCGGGCGCGGTGACGCTCGACCTGTCGACCTTGCCGTACCTCAAGGCACGCCGTCCGAAGTGGCCGCTCGACACCGAAGCAAATGCCGATGCCGTGGCAACGGCGACGGCCATCGCCCTCACGATCTGATTCTTCGACTGCCTTTTTGTTTTCAGCCCAACTCACCACCGGAGTACCGACGATGAAACGACGCACGCTTGCCACCCTCGCCGCATGGGGCAGCCTCGGCCTCTCTCTGGCGCTCGCCGGCCTGCCCGCGCAGGCGCAGACCAAGACCCTGAAGGTCGTCGCGCATGCCGACGTGAAGATCCTCGACCCGACCTTCACCACCGCCTACATCTCGCGCAACTTCGGCTACATGGTGTACGACACGCTGTTCGCGCAAGACGCGACCGGCAAGCCGCAGCCGCAGATGGTCGACAAGTACACGACGTCGAAAGACGGCAAGCAGTGGAGCTTTTCGCTGCGTCCCGGATTGAAGTTCTCCGATGGCACGCCGGTGACCTCGGCCGACGTGGTCGCATCGCTGCAGCGCTGGGGTGCGCGCGACAGCCTGGGCCGTGCCATGGGCGCGGTCGGTGCCGAGTGGAAAGCCGTCGACGCCGCCAACTTCTCGCTGACGCTGAAGGAGCCTTTCGGCATGGTGCTCGATGCGCTGGCCAAGCCGTCGGGCTTTCCACCGGTGATCCTGCCGGAGCGGCTGGCCAAGATGCCGGCGACGTCGCCGCTGACCGAGGTGCTCGGCTCCGGCCCCTTCATCTTCAAGCGCGACGAATGGGTGCCGGGCAACAAGGCGGTGTTCGTGCGCAACCCCAACTACGTGGCGCGCAGCGAGCCACCGAGCGGCCTGGCCGGCAGCAAGAAGAGCAACTTCGATCGCGTGGAGTGGCTCTACCTGCCGGATGCCAACAGCGCCATCGCGGCGCTGAAGAACGGCGAGGTCGACATCGTCGAGCAGGTGCCGCCGGACTACATCACGCCGCTGCGCACCGACAAGAACGTGAAGATCGGCGCGGGTGGTTCGTACCAGGGCTTCCTGGTGCTGAACCACATGTACCCGCCCTTCAACAACCCGAAGGCGCGGCAGGCGCTCGCGATGGCGGTCAACCAGGAGAAGTTCACCGCGGCGATGGGTTACCCGCTCGACATGCGCGTCACCTACTGCGCGACCTACTTCATCTGCGGCGGCCCCAACGAAACCGCCGCCGGCGCTGAGCCGTACCGCAAGACCGACCTGGCCAAGGCCAAGCAGTTGCTCGCCGAGTCGGGCTACAAGGGCGAGAAGGTCGTGCTGCTGGTGCCGACCGACGTCACCTACCTGAACGCCGAGGCACTGATGGCCGCGCAGACGATGCGCAACATGGGCATGAACGTCGACATGCAGAACATGGACTGGGCCTCGATCGGTGCGCGCCGTGCCAAGAAGGATGCGCCCGACGCCGGCGGCTGGAACATGTACGTGACGGTGGCCGGCGAGTTCGACGTCAACTCGCCCATCACCAACGCGTACCTCAGCGCTGCCTGCGGCAACTCGCTGCCCGGCTGGCCTTGCGACAAGGAACTGGACGAACTGCGCACCGCGTGGATCAAGGAAACCGTGCCGGCCAAGCGCAAGGAGCTGCTCGACGCCTTCCAGAAGCGCGCCTACGAAGCCATCCCGTATGTGAACGCAGGCCAGTATTCGGCTGCCTTCGCGGCACGCTCCAACATCAAGGGCATCGACAAGCTGTGGTCGGGCATGCCGGCGGTCTGGGTGCTCGACAAGTAAGCCGTCGAACCAGACTCCCGAGACTTTCACCATGGGCTACATCCTTCGCCGCCTGCTCGCCACCTTGCCCGTGATGGCGGTGGTCGCCGTCGTGGTGTTCCTGCTCATTCACCTGTCGCCCGGCGATCCGGCCGCGCTCATCGCGGGCGACCTGGCCACCGGCGAAGACATCGAGAAGCTGCGCACCGCGCTGGGTCTCGATCAACCGCTGTGGCAGCAGTTCGCGCTGTGGCTCGGACGGCTCGCGACGGGCGACCTCGGTATCTCGATCTTCACGCAGGTGCCGGTGACGCAGCTGCTGGCGCAGCGGCTGGAGCCGACCGCCTCCATCGCAGCGCTGACCATGCTGCTCACGCTGCTCGTCGCGGTGCCGCTCGGCACGCTGGCGGCCTACCGCGCCGGCAGCTGGATCGACCGGCTGGTCATGCTGTTCGCGGTGCTGGCGTTCTCGGTGCCGGTCTTCATGATCGGCTACCTGCTGGTCTACGCCTTCGCGATCCAGCTGCCATGGTTTCCGGTGCAGGGCTATTCGCGCATCGCCGACGGCGTCGGTCCGTGGCTGCGCAGCCTGGTGCTGCCGTGCGTCAACCTGGCGCTGGTCTACATCGCGCTGGTCACGCGCATGACGCGCGCCACCGTGCTCGAGGTGCTGCATGAAGACTACATCCGCACCGCACGCGCCAAGGGCCTCGGCGTGTTGCCGGTGCTGGGCCACGCGTTGCGCAACGCGGCGATCCCGATCGCCACCACCATCGGCGTCGGCATCGCGCTGTTGATCGGCGGCGTGGTCGTGACCGAGACGGTGTTCGCCATTCCCGGTGTCGGCCGGCTCGTCATCGATTCCGTGCAGCGCCACGACTATCCGGTGATCCAGAGCGTGCTGCTCATTTCGGCCGGCGTGTACGTGCTGATCAACCTGCTGATCGACCTGAGCTATCGCCTGTTCGATCCGCGCATCCAGTACTGAACGCAGCTTCTTCATGTCCACGATGTCCACCGTTCAGCCTCCCACCGTGCCCGATTCGATCGTTGCGGCAGACGTCCCTTTCGTGCTGCCGCGCTGGCACTGGGCGCGCAAGCACCCGACGCTGATCATCGGTGCGTTGTTGCTGATCGCGATTGCGGCGCTGTCGATCGCCGCACCCTGGATCGCCAACTTCGATCCGCAGGACATCGACCCGCTGGCACGCATGCAGCCGCCTTCGGCCGAGCACTACTTCGGCACCGACGCGCTCGGTCGCGACGTCTTCAGCCGCGCCGTCTGGGGCGGTCGCGTGTCGATGATCGTCGGCCTCTGGGTCGGCGTGCTGGCGACCGTGCTGGGCGTGCTGCTCGGCCTGCTGGCCGGCTTCGTGCCGTGGGCCGACACGGTGGTGATGCGCATCATGGACGGCCTGATGGCGATCCCCGGCATCCTGCTGGCCATCGCGTTGATGGCAGTGACGCGCGCCAGCCTGACGACCGTGATCGTCGCCATCACCATCCCCGAGATTCCCCGCGTGGTGCGCCTGGTGCGCTCGCTCTCGCTCACCTTGCGCGAACAGCTCTATGTGGAAGCCGCGCACGCCGTCGGCACCCGGCTGCCGGTGATCCTGGCGCGCCACGTGCTGCCCAACATGGTGGCGCCGCTCATCGTGCAAGCCACCTTCGTGGCGGCCGCCGCGGTACTGACCGAAGCGGCGCTGTCGTTCCTCGGCGTCGGCATTCCGGCGCAGACGCCAAGCTGGGGAAACATGATGGCCGAGGGTCGCAATTTCGTCGCGGTCGCGTTCCACATCATCCTGTACCCCGGCATCCTGCTGGCCATCACGGTGCTGGCGATCAACCTGCTGGGCGACGGGCTGCGCGATGCGCTGGACCCGCGTCTGGCACGGCAACTGTGAACGCGCAGCGCACAGGAACACCCACCCGATGAAAGCCCTGTCCCGCATCGCACTGCCCACCGGCGAGCCGCTGCTCGAGGTCGACGACCTGCGCACCCACTTCGACACGCTCACCGGGCCGGCCCGCTCGGTCGATGGTGTCTCCTACACCGTGCGTGCCGGCCAGACGCTGGGCGTGGTCGGCGAATCGGGCTGCGGCAAGAGCGTGACCGCGCTGTCGATCATGCGGCTCCTGGCCACGCCGCCCGCGCGCATCGGCGGCTCGGTGCGGCTGCGCGGCACCGACCTGTTGAAGCTCAGCGAGCGCGAGATGCGGCAGATCCGCGGCAACCGCATCTCGATGATTTTCCAGGAGCCGATGACCTCGCTCAACCCGGTGCTGACCATCGGCCGGCAGATCGCCGAGACGGTGCAGGTGCACCAGGACGCGAGCCGGGCCGAAGCGCTGAAACGCGCCGTCGAGATGCTGCGCATCGTGCAGATTCCGGAGCCGGAGCGGCGAGTTCACGAATATCCGCACCAGCTTTCCGGCGGCATGCGCCAGCGCGTGATGATCGCGCTGGCCCTGGCCTGCAACCCCGAGGTGCTGATTGCGGACGAGCCGACCACCGCGCTCGACGTGACGATCCAGGCGCAGATCCTCGACCTGATCCGTCGCCTGCAAAAAGAGCTCGGCATGGGCGTCGTGATGATCACGCACGACCTGGGCGTGGTGGCCGAAAGTTGTGACCGCGTGGTCGTCATGTACGCCGGCCGCACCGTCGAAGAGGCCGACGTGATCGACCTGTTCGAGCGGCCGCTGCATCCGTACACACGCGCACTGATGGCATCGATGCCGTCGATGAACACGCACAGTGCGCGCCTGACCGAAATCCCGGGGCTGGTGCCTTCGCCGCAGGCACCGCGCCATGGCTGCGCCTTCGCGCCGCGCTGTCCGCACGCCAACGCGCGCTGCGTGGCCGAAGTGCCCCAACTCACGAACCACGGTGATCCGGCTCGTCCCGGCGAGCGCCACACCGCCGCTTGCTTCGCAGTCGAGGAAGGTCGCATCGACGTTGAAGAAGGTGCCATCGCATGAACGCGGCTGTTCTCGATCCAGTGGTGCCTGTCGCAGCGGCTTCGACCACCTTGCTCAAGGTCGCGAACCTCAAGAAGCACTACGCCACCCCCAAGCGCTGGCTCACGCCGCAGAAGCCGCCGGTGCAGGCCGTCGATGGCGTCTCCTTCACCGTGGCGCGCGGCGAGACGCTGTCGCTGGTGGGCGAATCCGGCTGCGGCAAGACCACCACCGCCAAATCGGTGATGCGATTGATCGAGCCGACCTCCGGCTCGGTGCAGCTCGATGGCGAAGAGCTGACGACGCTGAGCCCCGAGCACATGCGGCTGCGTCGGCGCGAGGTGCAGATCATTTTTCAGGACCCTTACGCGTCGCTCAGTCCGCGGCTGGCGGCCGGCGACATCGTCGGCGAACCGCTGCGCAACTTCGGCATGCATTCGGCCCGCGAACGGCGCGAGCGGGTGGAGTGGCTGTTCGGCAAAGTGGGCCTGCGCCCCGAGGCCGTCAACCGGTTTCCCCACGAGTTTTCCGGCGGCCAGCGGCAGCGCCTCGGCATTGCGCGGGCGCTGGCGCTCAACCCCAAGCTCATCGTCTGCGACGAACCGGTGTCGGCGCTCGACGTGTCGGTGCAGGCGCAGGTGGTCAACCTGCTGATGGACCTGCAGGCCGAGTTCGGCATCGCCTACCTCTTCGTCGCGCATGACCTGGCTGTCGTGCGCCATATCAGCCACCGGGTGGCGGTGATGTACCTGGGACGCATCGTCGAAGTGGCCGATCGCGACACGCTGTTTTCGGCACCACGGCATCCGTACACAGAGATCCTGTTGTCGGCGGTGCCGGTGCCGAACCCACGCACGCCCGCCAGGCGGATGCTGTTGCAAGGCGATCCCCCGAGTCCGGCCAACCCGCCCTCAGGGTGCCGGTTTCATACGCGCTGCCCGATCGCCCAGGACATCTGCAAGCAGCAAGACCCGGCGTTGA
>CAXTCC010000059.1:0-18204 GCA_964242015.1 uncultured Variovorax sp. | reverse complement strand
GGGATGTCGGTGTGCGGGCCGATGATGATGCCGATCTCGCTGGTGTAGCGGCGGGTGACCTTCTCCAGCTCCTTTTGCGACAGCTTCTTGGGGTTGACGCGGATGCCGCCCTTCGCGCCGCCGTACGGCAGGTTGACCGCCGCCGTCTTGACCGTCATCCACGCCGACAGCGCCATCACTTCTTCCAGCGTCACGTCGGGGTGGAAGCGCACTCCGCCCTTGCCCGGGCCGCGGCTCATGTTGTGCTGTACCCGATAGCCCTCGTAGTGCGCGATGCGGCCGTCGTCCATCTCGATCGGCACGTCGACGATCAACGCGCGCTTCGGGCGCTTCAACGTTTCGGCCCATTTCGCCAGATCGCCCAGGTAAGGCATCACACGGTCGACCTGCTGCAGGTACGTCCCCCACGGGCTGTTGGGCGTTGGATTGACGAAGGAAAGTTTTTCGCTCATGGCAGGCTTCCGTGTGTTGGATGGATGCCGCCGACGATAGACCTTGCCTCGTGACTGCGCCATGACTTATGCGCGGCGCGCAGGGCGTTATGCCAACCCGGTCAGCGCCCGCCGAAGATGGCCGTACCGACGCGCACCATCGTGCTGTCGGCGGCGATGGCCGCTTCCAGATCGGCGCTCATCCCGAGCGACAGGGTGTCGAGCGCAATGCCCGCCGCCTTGATCTGAACGAAAACGGCAGTCGCTTTCAGAAAAAGCGCCCGCTGCGCATCGAAGCCATCGGCCGGTTCCGGGATCGCCATCAGCCCGCGCAGCTGCAACCGTGGCAACGCAGCAACAGCCTGTGCAAGCGCCACCGCCTCTTCCGGCGATGCGCCGGACTTGTTGGCGCCGCCGTCGACATTGACCTGCAAACAGACTTGGAGCGGCGGCAGATCGGCCGGCCGTTGCTCGCTCAGGCGCTGCGCGATCTTCAATCGGTCGACGCTGTGCACCCAGTCGAAATGCTCGGCCACCAGACGCGTCTTGTTGCTCTGCAGCGGGCCGATGCAGTGCCATTCGAGTTCGGCGCGAAGATCGGCCAGGGCCTCGATCTTGCTGACGCCCTCCTGAATGTAGTTCTCGCCGAAAGCGCGCTGGCCCGCTGCATGCGCGTCGCGAACGGCCTCTGGGGGAAAGGTTTTGGACACTGCAAGCAAGCGCACGCTCGCCGGTTCCCGTCCGGCGGCTGTGCAGGCCGTCACGATCCGGGCGGTAACTTGCTGGAGGTTGTCACGAATCATCGTCATAATCGTCAAAAGCGTATCAAAACGTCACCGACCCATTCGAGGATCACGTGGACATTACCCAACTGCTGGCGTTCAGCGTCAAAAACAAAGCTTCGGACTTGCATCTCTCGTCCGGCTTGCCGCCCATGATCCGGGTGCACGGCGACGTGCGACGCATCAATGTCGATGCACTGGACCACAAGGCGGTTCACGCCATGGTGTACGACATCATGAGCGACACGCACCGCAAACACTACGAAGAGTTTCTGGAAGTCGACTTCTCTTTCGAGATCGACGGCCTGGCGCGTTTTCGGGTCAATGCCTTCAACCAGTCGCGCGGTGCGGCAGCGGTGTTCCGGACCATTCCTTCCAAGATCCTGTCGCTGGAGCAACTCAACGCGCCCAAGATCTTCGGCGAACTGGCACTGAAGCCCCGCGGCCTGGTGCTCGTCACCGGACCGACCGGCTCGGGCAAGTCGACCACGCTCGCCGCGATGGTCAACTACCTGAACGAAACCGAATACGGCCACATCCTGACGGTCGAAGACCCGATCGAATTCGTCCACGAATCGAAGAAGTGCCTGATCAATCAGCGCGAAGTCGGGCCGATGACGCTGTCGTTCGCGGCCGCCCTGCGCTCTGCCCTGCGCGAAGACCCGGACGCGATTCTGGTCGGCGAAATGCGCGACCTGGAAACGATTCGGCTGGCGATGACCGCGGCTGAAACCGGCCACCTGGTGTTCGGCACGCTGCACACCTCGTCGGCCGCCAAGACCATCGACCGGATCATCGACGTGTTCCCGGGCGAAGAAAAAGACATGATCCGCGCGATGTTGTCGGAGTCGCTGCAGGCGGTGATCTCGCAGACGCTCTGCAAGACCAAAGACGGCCAGGGCCGCGTTGCGGCGCACGAGATCATGCTGGGCACGCCGGCCATCCGCAACTTGATTCGAGAGGGCAAGGTTGCGCAGATGTACTCCTCCATTCAGACTGGCAGCGGCCAAGGCATGCAGACGCTCGATCAGAACCTGACCGACCTGGTGCGCCGCAGCGTCATTTCGTCCGCCGAAGCGCGCGGCAAAGCCAAGATTCCCGAGAACTTCCCGGGCTGACATTTTTTCTGGACATCTCCGGAGCAGACACATGGAACGCGATCAGGCCAGTCAGTTCATCAACGATCTGCTCAAGCTCATGGTGAGCCGCAACGGCAGCGACTTGTTCATCACCGCCGACTTTCCGCCGGCCATCAAGGTCGACGGCAAGGTGACCAAGGTGTCGGGCCAGGCACTCGGCTCGCAGCACACGCTGGCCCTGACCCGCTCGGTGATGAACGACCGCCAGACGGCCGAGTTCGAGCGCACCAAGGAATGCAACTTCGCGATCTCGCCGACCGGCGTCGGGCGCTTTCGCGTCAACGCGTTCGTGCAACAAGGCAAGGTCGGCATGGTGATGCGGACGATTCCGGCCAAGCTGCCGACCATCGATGGCCTCGGCATGCCGCAGGTGCTGAAAGACGTGGCGATGACCAAGCGCGGCCTGACCATCCTGGTCGGCGCGACGGGCTCCGGCAAGTCGACCACGCTGGCGGCCATGATCGACTGGCGCAACGAAAACTCGTACGGTCACATCGTGACCGTCGAAGACCCGGTCGAGTTCGTGCACCCGCACAAGAACTGCGTGGTGACGCAGCGTGAAGTCGGCATCGACACCGACAGTTGGGAAGCGGCCTTGAAGAACACGTTGCGCCAGGCGCCCGACGTGATCCTGATGGGCGAGATCCGCGACCGCGAGACGATGGAACACGCGGTCGCGTTCGCCGAAACCGGTCACCTCTGCATGGCGACACTGCATGCCAACAGCGCCAACCAGGCACTGGACCGCATCATCAATTTCTTCCCGGAAGAGCGACGCAACCAGCTGTTGATGGACTTGTCGCTCAACCTGCGCTCGCTGGTGTCGCAGCGCCTGATTCCTACCGAAGACGGCCAGGGCCGCATCGCCGCGGTCGAGATCTTGCTCAACACGCCGCTGGTCTCCGACATGATCTTCAAGGGCGAGGTCGGCGAGATCAAGGAGATCATGAAGAAGAGCCGCAACCTGGGCATGCAGACCTTCGACCAGGCGCTGTTCGACCTCTTCGAGAACAACGCGATCACCTTCGACGACGCGATTCGCAATGCCGATTCGGCCAACGACCTGCGCTTGCAGATCAAGCTGAACAGCCGCCGCGCCAAGTCGCAAGATTTGTCTGCCGGCACCGAGCATTTCGCGATCGTTTGAGCGCGCGGCGCTAAGCTCGGGGCATGAGCAGCCTCAACACCAAAATCTATTCCCTCGTCCCTTCGCACAAGGTCGCTTTTCTCGGCCTGGGCGTGATGGGTTATCCGATGGCCGGCCACCTTGCGTTGGCCGGGCACAGCGTGACGGTCTACAACCGGACCGCGGCCAAGTCCTCCGCCTGGCTGAAAGAGATCGCCGCGGCGGGCGCGGTGGCCAAGCTCGGTCATGCGACCACGCCGCGCGAAACCGTGGCCGACGCGGACATCGTTTTTTGCTGTGTCGGCAACGACGATGACCTGCGTTCGGTCGTGCTCGGTGCCGATGGCGCCTTCGCCGGCATGAAGAAGGGCTCGGTGTTCGTCGACCACACCACCGCTTCGGCCGATGTCGCGCGCGAGTTGTCGAAGGCCGCCCTGGGGTTGGGCGTGCAGTTCATCGACGCGCCGGTGTCGGGCGGCCAGGCCGGTGCGCAGAACGGCGCGCTCACCGTGATGTGCGGCGGCGACGCGGTCACGTTCGAACGGGTCAAGCCGGTGATCGACGCGTTTGCGCGTGCGGTCACGCTGTTGGGCGAAAGCGGTGCCGGTCAGCTCGCGAAGATGGTCAACCAGATCTGTATCGCCGGGCTGGTGCAGGGCTTGTCGGAAGCCATCGCCTTCGGCCAGCGTGCCGGTCTCGACATGGAAGCGGTGCTCGGGGTCATCAGCAAAGGCGCGGCGCAAAGCTGGCAGATGGAAAACCGTGGCAAGACGATGATCGAAGGCAAGTTCGATTTCGGCTTCGCGGTCGACTGGATGCGCAAGGACCTGGGCCTGGTGTTCGACGAAGCCAAGCGCAACGGCGCTCAACTGCCGGTCACGCAACTGGTCGACACCTTCTATGCCGAAGTGCAACAGGCCGGCGGCAAGCGCTGGGATACCTCCAGCCTGATAACCAGGCTGAAATAGCCCCGGCCCTTAGCGGACCGGCGTGGTGCTCGCGCCGCCGCTTGGCGCGGGCAACGGTTCCATCGGGGGCAGCGGCACGCGTGAGCTCGATGCGGGCGCGACGCTGGAAGGGGACGACACCGGCGCGGGGGCGCTGTTCTCGCGCGCCTGGTTCGCCAAGTCGGCATCGCTGACGATTTCGACCACGCGCACGACACGGTCGACACCCGAAACGCCCCGCGTGATCTCCGTCGCGCGATCGGTCTCGCGGCGGGTCGCGATGCCCATGATGTAGACGGTGCCGCGTTCGGTCACGATCTTGAACGAGTTGGCGAAGATGTCCTTGGCGTCGAGCAGCGAGGCTTTCACCTTGCCGGTGATGTAGGTGTCGTTGGAACGCTGCGGGAACGAACTCGAGGGGCCGACCACGAGTTCATTCACCACCGACCGCACGTTGTCGACCCGGCGCAAGACCTCTTCGGCGCGGCGCTTGTCGGCCTCGCTGCCGACGGTGCCGACCATCAGCACCTGCCGGTTGAAGCTCACCAGCGTGACGTTCATGTCGTCGTTCGCGATCTCGCGGATCCGGGCGGCGCCGCGCAGTTCGATGCCCTGATCGTCCAACTGGGCGCCGGAGCTGCGGCGGTCGGTCGCGACCAGGCCGGCACCGGCCGCAGCGGCGCCGCCGATCACCAGCGGCACGCAGCCGGAGAGGCCGGCCACCAATGCGGCACCCGCCGTGAGCGTGGCCATCGCCATGCCGAAGCTGCGGTTCGATTTGGTTGGAATCGTCATGTGGAACCTTCCTGTTCTCCGAGTAGTTGGGCGTCCACCCCGTCGCACAGGCAATGCAGGGCGAGGAGGTGAACTTCGTGGATGCGTGCCGCGCGTTCGTGCGGCACGGTGACCTGTACGTCTGTTTCGCGCAATGCGCGGCCGATGGCGCCACCGCTGCCGGCCGCGTGGCCCAGCAACGCGACGACCGTCATGTCGCGCGCATGGGCGGCCGTGACCGCCGCCAGAGCCGCAGACGATTGGCCGCTCGCGCTCAGCACCAGCAGCACGTCGCCGGCCTGGCCGAGCGCGCGGACCTGGCGCGCGAAGCGGTCGCTGTCGATGGCGTCGGGCGTGTCGGCAGCCGGATCGGTGGTGTCGCCTGGCAAGGCGATGGCAGCGAGCTCCGGCCGCTCGCGCTCGAACCGACCGACGAAGTGGGCTGCGAACTGCGCAGCCAGCAAGCCCGATACGCCGGCGCCGCACGCCAGCACCTTGCCGCCACTGGTCACGCAGGCCAGCAGCGCCTGCATCGCTTGCGAAATCGGTTTGCTGAGCGCCGGTCCCGCCTGGTATTTGAGGTCGGCGCTGTCGATGAAGTGCTGCTGTATCCGTTGCTCAAGCATTTGGGGTCGGATGATAGCGACAGGCGCTGCAACAAATCGTGCGCGCCATCAGTAACCCGCATCGAATGCTGCCTGCAGCCACTCGATCTTCTCCTCGACCAGCACCACGTCGAAGCGGCATGGCGGCAAGCTGCGCAGCCGGCTCAGGTAATGGCGCGCAGCGAAGACGATGCGGCGCTGCTTCACGCCGGTGATGCTGCCGCCGGCGCCGCCATGCGTGCCGCTCGCGCGCTGCCGCACCTCGACGAACACCAGTGTGCCGTCGCGCGGATCGCGCATGATCAAATCGATCTCGCCGCCGCCGCGACCCGGCGTTCGATAATTGCGGGCGACCGGCACCAGGCCGGCGTCCTGCAAATGTTCGAGCGCAGCGTCTTCTGCCGCATCGCCACGCTGCTTGGTGGTCCGGCCTGCCGTCGTTGCTGGTTTAGTTGTCGCCATCCCTGCGATCCTGTTGTTGTTCCGGAGATTCCATTGGCTTCAATCACCGCCGCTTCATTCGGCGCAGCCCTTTCGGCCGCGAGCGATGCCGCGGGTGGTCAGGATTATCCGCAGAGCACGCTCTACGTCGTTGCCACGCCGATCGGCAATCTGGCCGACATCACCTTGCGTGCCTTGCACGTGCTGCAGCTGGTCGACGCCGTCGCCTGCGAAGACACGCGCCACACGCAGAGTCTGTTGCGGGCTTATGGCATCGATCGCCCCGGCGGCCAACTGCTTGTGCTGCACCAGCACAACGAAGCCGAAGCCGCGCAGTCCGTGGTCGCGCGCCTGGCGCAAGGGGAGCGCATTGCGTACGTCAGCGACGCCGGCACACCCGGCGTGAGCGACCCCGGGGCGCGATTGGTGTCCACCGTGCGCGCCGCGGGGTTTCGGGTACTGCCGTTGCCCGGCGCCAGTGCGGTGACCACGCTCATCGGTGCTGCAGGCCTCACTGCGGGCGGCGAAGACAGCAGCGCCTTCGTTTTCGCGGGTTTTCTACCGAGCAAAGCAGGCGAGCGCGACACGGCGGTGCAGGCGCTTGCGGCCGAGCCACGTGCGGTCGTGATGCTGGAGGCACCGCATCGCATCGAGGCCGTCGCCAAGGCGCTGGCCGTGCTCGGCGATCGACGCATCACGGTCGGCCGTGAACTCACCAAGCAGTTCGAAGAGATCGCCACCGTCGCCGCCAGCGCGTTGCCCGCATGGTTCTCTGCGGGACGAGACCGCACGCGGGGCGAATTCGCGCTCGCCTTGCACCCGATGCCGGTCACGGGCGACGACGGCGCAGAGGGTGAACGGGTGCTGCGCCTGCTGCTCGAAGAACTGCCGGTGAAGACGGCCGTGCGCCTCGCCGCGGAGATCAGCGGTGCGCCGCGCAATGCGCTCTACGACACCGCCCTGCGGCTCCGTAAAGAAGCCGAGCCCAACGACTAGCCGTCCAGCTCCGGGTAGTGCCTGAAGATGCCTTCTTCGTTGAAGGCGATGCGCCGCGGACTTTGCAGATAGGCATGCACCCGCTCGCGCCGGCTCACGTTGCCGTGCAGCCTGGCAACTGAAGGCGTGTCGGCCAGCGCGCGTGCGGTGGCCTTCGGAAATGCATAGCGCAGACCGGCAACCAGCTGGAACAGCGACAAGTCCGCGTAGGTCAGCGAGGCGCCGACCAGATGCAGATCGCCTGCCGGGTTGCGCCGCAGCACCTGCTCGAACCATCCCAGAAACTTCGGAATGCGCTCTTCGCGGAAAGCCTTTGCGCGCTGGAATGCGGCATCGCGCTGGTCTTCGTAGTAAGCATCGACGGCGATCGGATGGTGCGTGTCGTGTGCTTCGGCGACCGCATCGGCGATGGTCAGCTGCAGCTGCTGCGTCCAGAGACCATCCGCCTCCCCTTCGCCTGCCAGCCTGAGCCGCGGCCCCAGATACGACAGGATGGCGGCCGTTTGCCCCACCACGAGTTCGCCATCGACCAGGAAAGGCGGCGCGAACGATGCACGCGGGTTCTCCGGGTCTTTCAAGCTGCGCCCCAAGGCCGCCTCCCCACCGCCTTTGGCAGCCGGCTGGCGAGCCACATCGACATAGTCGGCACCGGCGGCTTCGAGTGCCAACCGCACGAATTCGCCGCGACCTTGAATGGTGGGCCAGTAATGAAGCTGATACGGCATTCCGGACGGCATTCCTGCGCCTCCGAGTGGTCAGGGTTTGCGGGCAGCAGAAACCGAAGCATCCAGAGACTCGGCCGCTGCCAGATGTTCCTTGAGCGAGGGCAGCGTCTTGCCGGCCCATGCCTTGAGATCAGGATCTTTCGCACTGCGCGCCGCAGTTTCGAAATGCTTGATGTCGGTCTTGTGGTCCTTGATGCCGACCTGCTGGATGTAAGCAGTGTCGAACGCAGTGCCACTGCTCTGCGACAGCGAGGTGAGCGTCGATCGCTTGGCCCTCGGCATCTCGACAGGAAAGGTATAGGACTTGTCTTCAGCGAGCGATTTCAGCTGGCTGTTGGCAGCGGTGTGTTGCTGAACCAGCATCTGTGCGAATTTACGGACCTGCGGCGACTGCGCCTTTTGCGTCGCGAGCTTCGAAGCCTCGACTTCGTAGAGCCCGGCCCCCGCCGCCTGCTTGATGAAGGCGCGATCGTCACTGGCGAGCCGCATGGAGGGCGGCTCGGTGGAGGCACTGTCGAGGGCCTCGGCGACGCTGCCGGTCGCCAGCAGAACGACGACGAAGGCCGAGACAACCGACGTTTTCAAAGGAATGTTGCAGTTCATGCCCGCACCATGCGCGAAGCCGCTGCAGACGGTTCCAGCCGCCGACGCCAATCGATGTAAGGCAACATCCCGGGCAAAGAAAAACCCGCCACGAAACGGATCGTGCGGGTTGTAGAGCGGCCATGTCGGCCTGCAAAAATCTGGTCCCGTCGCCTGGAATCGAACCAGGATCTCAGCCTTCGGAGGGCCGAATTCTATCCGTTGAAATACGACGAGTCAGCCCTGGATTATCGCCTATCGGGCGAGCGATTCGAGACCGATCGGATCAGCCGACGCATCCAACCGCGTACCACCGCGATCGAAGCCCAATCCCGCCAGATAGACGTTGAAGGTGCGCTTGCCTGCGCTCACCAGCGTGAAGGCGTCCGGGTCGAGCAGCCAGTTCTGAATCAACCCGCTCATCAGCGCGTGCAGCCCCTGGGCCGCGACGGCTGCAGGCACCGCGAGCTTGATGCGGGCGCGGCGCGCAGCGAGTCGCAATGCCTTTTCGAAATCGCCCACGCAACTGTTGCGCACCTCAAGGTGATGTTGTTGAACCGAAGCCATCTCCCCTGTGTATTCGACCTTGTGCGTCGCAATGTCGAACACGCGACGCACCTGCGGGTCGGTCGTCACCAGGCGCAATGCCGCCATCATGCCGGCCTCGATCACTGCCAGCGGGTCGACCGCAGGGTCGTCGGTGAAGCGCGTGGCGTTTTCCATCGGCAGCGTGACGCGCTCCATCATGGCGTTGAAGAGGTCGGCCTTGTCCTTGAAATGCCAGTACACGGCACCGCGCGTCGCACTCGCCTGCTCGGCGATCTGCTGCAAAGAGGTCCTGGATACCCCTTGCGACTGAAAGAGCATTTCGGCCGCATCGATCAGCCGATGCCGCGTCGCGAGTGCCTCTTCCTTGGTACGGCGTGCCAAAACTGTCTCCTGAAGTGTGTAGATTCGGGCTTGAAACCGGTTCCCGACTATACATCCACGAATGTATGTAAACTCCGTGGCTGCCGATCGGTTGCAGTGGCGGCATGGTTTTTGCGCACGCCCTTGCATCCGGCTTCTCATTCGGCCTCCTCTTTTTGTCTGCTGTCCTCCGAAGGAATCGCATGCCCGTCTTGCATGTTTCTCACCGCCCGTCATCCACATGGCGCGTTGTTGCCACTGCCGCCGCCGCAGCGGCCCTTCTGTCGCTCGCTGCCTGCGGCAAGGGCGATGCGCCTGCGGCTGGCGGTGCGCCGGGTGCCGGCGGTGCCAAGCCACCACCGCCCGAAGTCGGCGTGGTGATCGCGACACCCAGCAACGTCGGGCTGGTGACCGAACTTCCGGGACGGCTCGAAGCCACGCGCATCGCGCAGGTTCGCGCCCGCGCGGCCGGCATCCTGCAAGAGCGGTTGTTCAAGGAAGGCAGCGACGTCAAGGCCGGGCAGCCCTTGTTCCGCATCGATGCGGCGCCTTACACAGCGGCAGCACAAAGCGCTCAGGCCAGCCTGGCGCGGGCCGAAGCCAACGCGGTGCAGGCCAAGGCACTGGCCGACCGCTACAAGCCGCTGGTCGAAGCCAACGCCGTCAGCAAGCAGGAGTACGCCAACGCGGTCGCATCGCAAAAGACCGCGGAAGCCGACGTGGCCGTGGGTCGCGCTACGGTAGCGACCGCCAAGATCAACCTCGGTTATGCCGCAGTCACGGCGCCGATCTCGGGCCGGATCGGCCGCTCGCTCGTCACCGAGGGCGCATTGGTTGGCCAGGGCGACGCCACGCAACTGGCAGTCATCCAGCAGATCGACCCGATGTACGTCAACTTCACGCAGTCGGCCACCGACGTGCTGAAGCTGCGCCGCGCCATGCAGGACGGCCAGTTCAAGCGCGTCGGCAACAGCAATGCAGCCAGCGTTCGCGTCGTGCTCGAAGACGGCACGGAATACGCGTTGCCCGGCAAGCTTCTGTTCACCGACCTCACCGTCGACGCGACCAGCGGCCAAGTGACGTTGCGCGCCGAGGTTCCCAACCCGAAGGGCGATCTGTTGCCTGGCCTCTACGTGCGCGTGCGCATCGAGCAAGCCCAGATGAGCAACGCCATCGCCATTCCGCAGCAAGCCGTGACGCGCACGCAGACGGGCGACACCGTCTCGGTGGTCGATGCCGAAGGCAAGATCAGCAAGCGCACCGTGAAGATCAGCGCCGCGCAAGACAACCAGTGGATCGTGCTCGACGGCTTGAAGGCCGGTGAGCAGGTGATGGTCGACGGCTTCCAGAAGCTGCAGATGATGCCGCCCGGCGCGCCGGTGAAGGCCGTGCCGTGGAAGGCGCCGACGGCTGCAGCGAATGGCAATGCGCCGGCCGGCGCACCTGCCGCACCGGCTTCTGCAGCATCGGCTGCGAAGTCGTAAGGAGCGAGCCCGCATGGCCAAGTTTTTTATCGAACGCCCGATCTTCGCGTGGGTGATCGCGCTGTTCGTCATCGTGATGGGCAGCGTGGCGATCACGCAGCTGCCGATCTCGCAGTATCCGCCGGTGGCACCCCCTGCCATCGTCGTGACCACCGCCTATCCGGGCGCATCCGCACAGACGCTCGAAGACAGCGTGCTGTCGGTGATCGAACGCGAAATGAACGGATCGCCCGGCCTGATCTACATGGAATCGGTGGCGCAAGCCGACGGCACCGGCACCATCACGATCACGTTCGAGACCGGCACCAACGCCGACTTGGCGCAGGTCGACGTGCAGAACCGCCTGTCGCGTGCCACGCCGCGCCTGCCCGCTGCGGTGACGCAGCAAGGTGTGCGGGTCGACAAGTCGCGCAACAACTTCCTGCTGTTCACCATCCTGTCATCCGACGATCCCAAGGTCGATCCGATCGCGCTGGGCGACTACGCCTCGCGCAACGTGCTGCCCGAGCTGCAGCGCGTTCCCGGCATCGGCCAGGCCCAGCTGTTCGGCACCGAGCGCGCCATGCGCGTATGGATCGACCCGGCCAAGCTGCAGGGTTACTCGCTGTCGTCGGCCGACGTCAACACGGCCATCCGCGCGCAGAACGCGCAGGTGTCGTCGGGTTCGATCGGCGACCTGCCCAACATCACTGGCCAGAGTATCGCGGCCACGGTCATCGTGACCGGCCAGCTGAGCACCGTGGAGCAGTTCGGCAACATCGTGCTGCGCGCCAACACCGACGGCTCGGCCGTGCGCCTCAAGGACGTAGCTCGCATCGAACTCGGCGGCCAGGCTTATTCGACCTCGGCGCGGCTGAACGGTCAGCCTGCTGTGGGTATCGGCGTCCAGTTGGCGCCGAGCGGCAATGCGCTGCAATCCGCCAAGGCAATCCGCGTCAAGATGGACGACCTGGCCAAGTACTTTCCGCCGGGCGTGAAGTGGAGCATTCCTTACGACAGCTCGCGCTTCGTCAGCATCTCCATCACCGAAGTGGTGAAGACGCTGCTCGAAGCCATCGCGCTGGTGTTCGTCGTGATGTTCCTGTTCCTGCAGAACTGGCGCTACACGATCATTCCGACCATCGTCGTGCCGATCGCGCTGCTCGGCACCTTCGCCGTGCTGTTCGGTCTGGGCTATTCGATCAATGTGCTGACCATGTTCGGCATGGTGCTGGTGATCGGTATCGTGGTGGACGATGCCATCGTGGTGGTGGAAAACGTCGAACGCATCATGACCGAGGAAGGCTTGCCGCCGCTCGAGGCGACGCGCAAGGCCATGACGCAGATCTCGGGTGCCATCATCGGCGTGACCGTGGTGCTGATCTCGGTGTTCGTCCCACTGGCTTTCTTCGCAGGCTCGACCGGCAACATCTACCGTCAGTTCTCGGCGGTGATGGTCGCATCGATCGGCTTCTCGGCATTCATGGCGCTGTCGCTCACGCCGGCACTTTGCGCCACGCTGCTCAAGCCCATCGAAAAAGGCAGCCACCATGAAAAGCGCGGCTTCTTCGGTTGGTTCAACCGCAGTTTCAACCGCACCGCCAAAGGCTACGAAAGCGTGGTCGCGCGCCTGCTGAAACGCGCCGCGCGCTACCTTGTGATCTACGTGGCCATCGTGGCCGCGGTGATCGTCGTGTTCCGCGGCCTGCCGACCTCGTTCCTGCCGCAGGAAGACCAGGGCAACATCATCGTGAACGTGCAACTGCCACCCGGCGCCACGCAAGAGCGCACGCTGGACGTCATGAAGCAGGTCGAGGGCTACATCCTGAAGCAGCCTGAAGTGCAGAGCATGGTCGGGGTGCTGGGCTTCAGCTTCTCGGGCCAGGGGCAAAACGCCGGCCTCGCCTTCGTGACGCTGAAGGACTGGGACGTGCGCAAGGAGGCCGGCCAGTCGGCCGATGCCCTCGCCGGCCGCGCTTTCGGTGCGCTGTCGAAGATTCGCGATGCCTTCATCTACCCGCTGAGCCCACCGCCCATTCCTGAACTGGGCAACGCCAGCGGCTTCACCTTCCGGCTGCAAGACCGCAGCGGCGCCGGCCACGAAGCGCTCATCAACGCACGCAACCAGATGCTCGGCATGGCGGGGCAGAACAAGCTGTTGTCGCAGGTGCGCCCCGATGGCCTGGAAGACGCGCCGCAGTTGCAGATCGACATCGACCGCGACAAGGCAAACGCGCTGGGCGTCAGCTTCGATGCGATCAATACGACGCTGTCGACCGCGCTCGGCTCCAGCTACATCAACGACTTTCCGAATCAGGGTCGTTTGCAGCGCGTGGTGGTTCAAGCCGATGCGCCAGCGCGGATGCAGCCGCAGGACTTGCTGAAGCTCAACGCGAGCAATGCGCAAGGCAATCCAGTGCCGCTGTCGACTTTCGCGACGACGCGCTGGGTCAACGGTGCGCAGCAGACGGTGCGCTACAACGGCTATCCGGCGGTGCGGATTTCGGGCTCGGCGGCAGCAGGCAGCAGTTCGGGCGCTGCGATGGAAGAGATGGAAAAGATCGCCGCCAAGCTGCCAGCCGGCTTCGGCTATGAGTGGACTGGTCAGTCGCGCGAAGAAAAGCTCGCGGGTTCGCAGGCCATGATCCTGTACGGCTTCGCGATCCTGGCGGTTTTCCTCTGCCTGGCCGCGCTGTACGAGAGCTGGTCGATCCCTCTGGCGGTCATTCTGGTGGTGCCGTGCGGCGTGCTCGGCGTGCTGCTGGCTACGATGCTTCGCTCGTATTCGAACGACGTGTACTTCCAGGTCGGGCTTATCACGATCATCGGTCTGTCCGCCAAGAACGCGATTCTGATCATCGAGTTCGCCAAGGATCTGCAGGCGCAAGGCAAGGGCGTCGTCGAGTCGGCGCTGGCTGCGGCGCACCTGCGGTTCCGGCCGATCATCATGACCTCGCTGGCCTTCGGCCTCGGCGTGCTGCCGCTGTTTCTTGCAAGCGGCGCGGGCTCGGCGAGCCAGCGCGCCATCGGCACCGGCGTGCTCGGCGGCATGATCACCGGCACCGCGCTGGCGGTGTTCTTCGTGCCCATCTTCTTCGTGGTCGTGCGCGGGCTGTTCAAGGGCAGCAAGCGACAGCAAGAACTCCAGGCGCACACCGCAGCGCCCGTCGGCGGAGCTGAAACTCATGAATAAAAAATTGCTTCTGACAGGCATCGCGGCGGCAACGATGCTGCTGGCGGGCTGCTCGCTGGCGCCCAAGTACGAACGGCCGGCAGCGCCGGTCGCGACCGTCTTCCCGGGCGACCCGGCACAGCCCGCCGGCTTGTCGGCTGCCTCTGTTCCGTGGCAAGAGTTCTTCACCGATCCGCGGCTGACCAAGCTCATCGAGATCGCACTGGTCAACAACCGCGACCTGCGCGTGTCGGTGCTCAACATCGAGCAGGCGCGTGCGCAGTTCCGCATTCAACGCGCCGCGTTGTTCCCCGCGGTCGGCGTGTCCGCCAGTGGCTCGCGCTCACGGCCCAATCCGTTCAGCGCGTTGAGCACGAGTGCACCGAGCGTGTCGTCGAGCTATGCGGTCGACCTCGGCATCACCGCCTGGGAGATCGATTTCTTCGGGCGCATCACGAGCCTGAAGGATGCGGCGCTGGCCCAATACCTGGCGACCGAAGAATCGCGCAAGGCGGCGCAGATCAGCCTGATCGGCGCGGTCGCGCAGGGCTGGCTCACGCTGCTGGCGGACGATGAGTTGCTGGAGCTCACACGACAGACGCTCGGTACGCGCGATGAATCGGTGCGCCTCACCAAGCTGCGCTTCGACAACGGCGTGGCGTCGGAAATCGACTTCCAGCTCGCCAACTCGCTGGCTGAAACCGCCAAGGCTTCGTATGCGCAGCAGCAACGCCTGCGCATGCAAGATGAGAATGCGCTGGTGCTGTTGCTCGGCGCCCCCATGCCGCCGGAAGCCATGTCGGGCGCCGATGCCAACAAGCTCGACAGCGTGAAGTCGATCCCCGATGTGCCGGCGGGCTTGCCTTCCGACCTGATCGCCGAACGACCCGACATCCGTGCCGCCGAGCAGCAACTGATCGCAGCCAACGCCAACATCGGTGCGGCACGTGCAGCGTTCTTCCCGCGCATTTCACTGACCTCGTCGATCGGCACGGTCAGCACCGAGTTCTCCGGACTGTTCGACAGCGGCTCCAAGTCGTGGTCCTTCGCGCCGCAGATTTCGCTGCCGATCTTCAATGCCGGCGCCAACGTCGCGGGACTCGACTCGGCCAAGGCCGGTCGCGATATCGCCGTGGCGCAGTACGAGAAGAGCATCCAGTCGGCCTTCCGCGACGTGGCAGACGCGCTGGCCGGACGCGCCACCCTCACCGAGCAGTTGCGGGCACAGCGCGCGCAGGCCGATGCCGAAGGCGTTCGTTTCAAGCTGTCGGACCTGCGCTATCGCAACGGCATCGCGAGTGCGCTCGACTTGCTCGATGCGCAGCGCTCGCAATTCGCGGCGCAGCAGGCGACGGTGCAGGCGCATCTGCTCCAGTTGCAGAACCAGGTGGTGCTTTACAAGGCGCTCGGCGGAGGCTGGAAGGAATAGGCGCCGCACGGGCCGTCGGGGCGCGCACGGCTTGTGCAATGGGCGTCCCTATAATCGCCGGTTGATTCGAAAAGCCCCCCGATGAGCCCCCGATATTGAGGACGCAATGAGCGCAGACCCGCATCCCCAGGCCACAGAAGACGCCCACACCGGCCCGATCAAGAACCCGAAGCAACTGCTGCTGGCAGTCTTTTTCTCGTTCATTGCACCCATCCTGATCATCGTGGGACTCGTCTCGTACGTTGTCTCCGGCACGCATCCTTCAGGCACGGCCGAAGGCGAGAGCATGGCGCTCTACGGTGTGTCGAAAGACAACCGCGACCGTGAAGTCGCCGACCGCCTGAAGCGCGTGGGTGCCATCGAGATCCGCGACGCCAACCGAGAACTCGCTACCGGCGAGGCAGTGTTCAAGGCGCAATGCGTCACCTGCCATGGTTCACCCGGCATTCCCGGCGCACCGCACTTCAGCGACGCGGCCGCATGGGGCCCTCGCATCGGCCAGGGCTACGCCACGTTGCTCGACCATGCATTGCACGGCAAGGGCGCGATGCCGGCGCAAGGCGGCGGCGACTTCGAAGACGTCGAAGTGGGCCGTGCGGTGGTCTACATGGCGAACGCCGGCGGCGCCAAGTTCCCGATTCCGGATCGACCCGCTGCAGGCGCTCCAGCCGATGGCGCCGCGCCGGCTGCCGATGCGGCTGCGCCCGCCGCTGCAGCTGCCTCCGCACCCGCTGCCACAGCCGAAGCAGCGCCCACCGCAGCCGCCGCGCCGGCAGCACCGGCAGCACCGGCCGCCGCCAAGTAACTCGCGTGCGTGCGGGGTTGCCCGCCCCGCCCTCTCGAAAGCCGGCTTATGCCGGTTTTTTTACGGCCGGACTCATGACGTAGCCGAAGCGCCCCGGCAGGTCGGCCGCGATCACCGTCTCGGGCTGCCAGCGCCCGGCCTCGATCGCATCGGCTGCCAGCCCGACGTCTTGCGTGTGCACCAGCCCGAGGCCGATCGGCGCGACGAGGTACAGCTTGCCGCTCTCGTCGAGCAGACACGCGCTGGGCTCGACGGACGCGCCGGTGTGCGCTGCCACCGAGAAATCGTCCATCACGCGCCAGACGAATGGCGCGGCTTCCAGCTCGACATAGACGCGCTGCGGACCGTTCTGAAAAAACCACTGCCCGCTGTCGTCGTGGTCGTAGTTGCGCTGAATGAAATCGATCAGTTTGTCGTGCCGGAGCAGCGAGCCTTTGGCTTCAGCAAAGGGGCCGGCGGCCTGCGTACGGTCGTCCCGCATGTACCAGTTGCCGCGAGCATCCAGCCCGAGCCAGCCGTAGCAATGCGGTACGTTCGGCCACTTGGCCAGAGCCTGCTTGACGATGTCATCCATGGCCGGATTCTGCGCGAACCGGCGGCGGCGAATCGTCGGCTAAAGCCCCGAATGGCGGGACAGCCAGCCGCCGACGCGCTCCGGCATGCCGCGCACATGGCCCGGCGGCAGACCGAGCGGAAAGCCGACGTGGCCACCGTGCGGCGGTTGCCAGAGCGTGACGTGGCTGCCGACATCTGCTTGCCGCGGCAAGCTCACCGCGGGCACGAACGGATCGTTGGTCGCGTTGACGACCAGCGCCGGGATGCGAATGGCGCTCAAGTGCGGCTTGGCCGAACCGCGCTTCCAGTAGTCGTCGGCATCTCGAAAGCCGTGCAGCGGCGCGGTGAAGACGTTGTCGAACTCATGCAGGTCGCGCGCCGCGACGAGCCGCTCGCGGTCGAACAGGCCGGGGTGCTGCGTGAGCTTGGCGAGCGCCTTGGGCTTCATGGTCGACAGGAACATGCGGGTGTAGACCACGCGATTGAAGCCGCGCCCGATGGCGTGGCCGCCAGCCGCCAGGTCGAGCGGTGCCGAGATCGAGGCGACGGCCGATGCGACCTTGCCGGCCTCGGCGCCCGCCTCTTCAGCCCAGCGCAGCAGCGCATTGCCGCCGAGCGACACGCCTGCTACCAGCAGCGGCCCGCCCCCGCTGGCGTCGTGCTGCGCGCGCAGTCGCGACAGGACCCAGCCGATCTCTTCGTAGTCGCCCGAGTGGTAGGCCCGTGGTGCCAGGTTGATCTCGCCGCTGCACCCGCGAAAGTGCGGCACGGCAAAGGCCATGCCCTGCGCCGCGGCAAAGGCGGCGAAGGCTTCGGCGTAGTGGCTGCGCGACGACCCTTCGAGGCCATGGAACAGCACCAGCAACGGTCGCTGCCCCACGACGGGCGAATCGACGAAGTCGACATCGATGAAGTCGCCATCGGGCGCGTTCCAGCGCTCGCGGCGATAGGCCGGCAGCGGCCCGTCGCTGCGACGGCCGAACAGTGCGGGCCAGATGGTTTGCAGGTTGCCGCCGGGCAGCCAGCGCGGCGCGACGTAATCGGGTGGCATGAAGCGGGTCAGTGCAGCGTCTGCGGAATCTCGCTGGCTTCGTCCGGCGCGTGCGCACTGCCGGGGCTGGCGTGATGCGCCACCATGCGCCACCCATGCGGGGTCTTGTGATAGACGTTGGTCGCCAGCACGAAGGCGTGGCGCGGACCTTCGCTCGTGAGGACCTCGATGCGCTCCAGCACGTTGTGCACGGCGCTGGCAATCGATTCGACCTTGCGCACCCGCGCCGGCGTCGCGTGGATCGCGCCGTTGCCGAACATCTGCTCGAAGGC
>CAXTCC010000058.1:15933-18715 GCA_964242015.1 uncultured Variovorax sp. | reverse complement strand
TCGGGTGACGTACGACGTGAGTTCGAAGCCGCCTGCGACGATCGAGTGGGAGTAGCTCTTCAGGCTCAGCTTGTTACGAAGGCGCTCAGGTCGGCCAAGAATGTGCAGTCACTACCAAACGGAGAAGCGACGCAAGCAGATCGAGAAGCTTTTTCGAATCAAGCTGCCGCTCGACTGGGAAGCACCGCCTGGCGGCCTGCACATCTATCCCACTCAATTTGCGCCGATCATTCGTCGACCGGCCGAGCGTGATGCCGGTGATGAAGCGGTACCCGACTTCGAGTTGGTCGAAGCCCGTTTTGGCTTGTTGCCGAGTTTCGCAAGGGATGAGAAGTTCGGACTCAAGACATACAACGCCCGCAGCGAGACCGCTGCGACGCTCCCGAGCTTTCGCGTCGCTTGGGAAAAGGCTCGGCACTGCATCGTGCCGTGCCAGGCGATCTACGAGCCGGACTGGCGCACTGGTACGCATGTGCCAACTCGCTTTACCGCTGCAAACGATGAGACGCTCGGCGTTGCCGGCCTGTGGCAGCCCTGGAAGTCGCCAAGGGGTGATTGGGTTGCGACTTTCACCATGTTGACCGTGAATGCCGACGATCACGACTTGATGAAGCATTTCCACCGCCCCGATGCAAAGCGGCCGCTGGACCAGCAGGACAAGCGCATGGTGGTGGTCTTGCCTGAGGATGCCTACGAAGCCTGGCTGGACGCGCCGCCGCAGCGGTCAATGGATTTCATGCGGCAGTATCCGGCTAACAGGTTGATTGCCACGCCTGAACAGCCGCCGCCGAGGACAGCGAAGCCCGCCGTACTCAAAGCGTCGGTACCGCCGACGCAAGCCCCGCTGTTTTGAGTTTGACTTGGTGATGGGTCAAGGTGCATTGCACCGACGCCGCGCAAACGAAGCTGCCTCGCGGACAATTCGCATCATCGCTCTACCCAAGACGCCCCAAATGTACCTGCCGCCCCAATTCAACGCCAAGGACCCTGCGATCGCGATCGAGCTGATGCGTGCCAACGCGTTCGCCAGCCTGATCTCCAACGACGACGATGGGCTTCCGTTCGTCTCGCATCTGCCGCTGGTGACCGAGCAGCATGCAGACGGCACGATCGACTTGATCGGACACTGCGCAAAGCCGAATCCACATTGGCGCTACCTTGAAGCGAGACCAAAAGCTGTCGTGACTTTTCTCGGACCGCATGCGTACATGTCGCCCGCGGTCTATCCGGACCTGGCGCGCGTGCCGACCTGGAATTACCTCGCGGTGCACTGCAAGGTCGACGCGACCTTGGTGACCGAGCCCGGGGCCAAAGACGTTTTACTGAAGAAACTTATCGCCGAGCATGAGCCGGCTTATGCACAACAATGGCGCGACCTTGGCGACGACTTTCAGCAGAAGATGCTGACCGGCATCGTCGGGTTCACCCTCCGGGTGACCGACCTGCAATGCAAGCTCAAGCTCAACCAGCATCGGCGCGAAGCGCATGCCGAGATGTATTCGCGATTTTTGGCCGGGTCGCCGGACGAGCAGGCACTGGCACAGTGGATGGTGCGGTTGGGCATGAACACCGCTGCGGCTGCGTGACAAGCCTCGCAGACAGGGGCGGAGAGACGAGCCACATAAACGAGCCAAATGAACCAGCCACGAAACAAGCGACAAACAGGAATCTGACATGCGCATCTTTGGATTGGTCGGTTTGCTGGTGGCCCTCGTGATCGTCGGTCTGCTGGCGAAAAAGCAGTTCACGACGATCGCCGCGCCGGGCCTGCCGGCGTCGACCATCCTGCCGGGCCAGCAAGCGCCCGCCGGTCCCACAGCACCGGCCAACGCGCGTGAACAGAGCCAGCAGGTCCAGCAACAGTACAAGCAGGCCATCGACGCGGCGATGCAGCCGCAGCGCAAGATGCCTGACGACAATTGAAAGCCATGCGAGCGGCCGATCACGTCGACAGCGCTGCCTCAGGCAACGACGACAACCGATGACAGACCAGGACTGGATGGCGCTCGCATTGAACGAAGCGCAGGCGGCTGCCGATGCAGGCGAAGTGCCCGTGGGTGCCGTGCTCGTGAAAGACGGCGTGCTCGTCGCCAAAGGCCGTAACTCACCCATGGCGCAGCATGATCCGAGCGCACATGCAGAGATCAACGCATTGCGTGCGGGCGCGTCGGCGCTCGGCAACTACCGGCTCGACGGCTGCGAGCTTTTCGTCACGCTCGAGCCTTGCGCGATGTGTGCCGGCGCCATGCTCCATGCGCGGTTGGCGCGCGTCGTGTTCGGTGCCGCCGACTTGAAGACCGGCGCGGCGGGATCGGTCGTCGATCTCTTTGCCGAGCCACGTCTGAATCACCGAACACGCGTCGAGCGCGGCGTGCTCGAGGCGCCATGCAGCGCGTTGCTCCAGACTTTTTTTCGCCAGCGCCGTGACGCTGCACGCAAGAGCGCCGAACCACTGCGCGACGATGCGCTTCGCACGCCGCCCGAGCGCTTTACCGGTCTGCCAAACTACCCCTTCACGCCGCGTTGGGTCGACGATCTCCCGAGCTTGCACGGCTGGCGCATGCACTACGTCGACACCGCACCCTCGAGTGTTTTGCCCACGCTGCTGTGTCTTCACGGACCCGGCGAGTGGAGCTACTTCTTCAGGCACCTGCTCGCGCTGCCAGGCCCACGCAGGCTGGCACCCGATCTCATCGGTTTCGGCATGAGCGACAAACCCAAGCGCGAATCGGTTCATCGGCTCGACTGGCATCGCGACGTGCTGATCGAGTGGCTCGATCGC
>CAXTCC010000058.1:0-15833 GCA_964242015.1 uncultured Variovorax sp. | reverse complement strand
GCCCGGCTCAAGACATTGGGCTACGAAGTCGAGATCGACGAAGCCGCGCTGAGCGTGCACCAGCGCTTCGCCGGTGACGATGCGGTACGGCTCGCTGCCATCTCGCGTGCCGCCGCGAGTCATGCCGACGTCGCGCTCATCGCGCGCGGTGGTTATGGCCTCACGCGCATCCTCGACGCCATTCCATACAAGGCGATCGCCAAGGCCATCGAGCACGGCACCGAGTTCGTCGGGCTGAGCGACTTCACCGCGCTGCAGAGCGCGCTGCTGGCGAAGACCGGTGCCGTGACCTGGGCCGGCCCGGCGGTCGGAGAAGACTTCGGTGCCGAGGCCGGACCCGACGACATCATGGAGGACTGCTTCGGCGACTTCACCAGCGGGCAGGGGGAAGGCACGGGCTGGCGCGTTCCGGCGCGCGACGCAGCTGCCATGGTGTCGCCGCTGAAAAGCATTCATGGCGCCACACTGTGGGGCGGCAACCTGTGCGTGCTGACGAGCCTCCTCGGCACGCCGTACTTTCCGTCGATCGACAAAGGTGTGTTGTTCGTCGAAGACGTGAACGAGCATCCCTACCGCATCGAGCGCATGCTGGACCAACTGCGTCACGCAGGCGTGCTGGCGCGACAGAAAGCCATCGTGCTGGGTCAGTTCACCGGCATGCGCAAAATCCCGGGCTACGACCGCGGCTTCGACCTGCAGGCCGTCGTGACGCGCCTGCGCAGCTTGCTCAAGATTCCGGTGTTGACGGGACTACCGTTCGGCCATGTGCCGACCAAGGTGATGTTGCCGGTCGGCGCGAAGGTCGAGATGGCGGCCGACGGAAGGGATGTGTTTTTAGTGTGGGGCCATCGCCACCAGGGACACCCTCACGGCCATTGAGCTTGCCAGCTCAAGTTCGATCTGAGTTGATCAGACCGCCGGTTTTGCTCAGACCGGAAAACGCTGGTGAATGCGCGGGCCCATCGTGTTGGGCAGGCCGCCTTTGAACATGCCGTTGATCTGCTTGACCTGGCGGCGCGCTTCCAGTTCGCCGTCGACTTCGCTGAGCGCGGCCAGCAGGTCTTGCCGGAGATACCAGAGCGCTTCGACGTCTTCGGCAAAGCGCACGCGTTGCATCAGACGCTGGACGTTCGGGCCGGTATGCACCTGCAGCAATGACAGCATGGCAGTGCGAATTCGTCCCGTTTTACGGTCGGCAGAGCGGCTCCAGCCGATGCCGGGAAAGGACAGAAGTCGAAAGAAACTGCTTGGGGACACCATGACGCTGGAGCTATTGCCTGGAGACTTGATGGACGTACGTTAATTGGCGTCAAGCGGCCGCACAAGCCCGGACACAGTATTTCATGATTAAAAACAACATACTTCACGAAACTGTTCAAGCGCTTTCCCAGGATTGGATACATTAGTTTTAGTTTTTGGTTAATGGCGGCCGGGTTGAATCCGATTCGGACCCGCCGTTCGTAGATCGAACATGGACCGACGAAAACATCGAGGTTTCTGGGTCCCTCCATCAGCCACGTTGCCGATTGCCGACGCTTAAAAACAAATGCTTTGCCATAATCAAACAGCTGTCGCTACCAAAAAATTCACAAAATGGGCATTCAAACCACCGTCGTTTTCGCGGACCTGACCGGAAGCACGCGGGTCTTCGAGGCCATGGGCAATGCGCGGGCAACTGAAACGGTCACGCGGCTCATTCAGTGGATCGGCGGCGTTTGCGAATCCCATGGCGGGCGTGTCGTCAAATCGCTGGGCGATGGCGTCTTTGCGACATTCCAGAGCGGTCCCGCGGCCACCGCCGCCGTGCTGGAGATGCAGCGCAATCATCAGAAGCGGCTGTCGGTCTGGCCGGCGCCGTTGCGCATGGATTTGCAGATCGGCGTGGCCAGCGGCGAGATCGTCGAGGTCGACGGCGACTGCTACGGCGATGCTGTCAATCTGGCTTCGCGCTTGAGCGACCTGGCCGGCCCCGGCCAGATCTGGGCGACCGATTCGGTCATCGAGCAGTTGCACGACGGCAGCGTTCGGCATCGCAACCTGGGTCCGATCAATATCCGCGGCCGCAACGAGATGGCGATCGTGCATCGTGTCGACTGGCAGGAAGAAGTCTCGGAGTTCCTGACGATGCCGGCCTCGCTGGCACCGCAAAAAGCGCCCGATTCGACTTTCGGGCAGATCGAGCTGGCCTGGCTCGATGTGCGCTCGATGTTTCGCGCGACCGAGTTGCCGATTCATCTGGGACGCGTCGACGATGCGCAGTTCGTCGTCAACGACCCGCGCGTGTCGCGCCTGCATGCGCGCATCGAGGCGAGGCAAGGCAGTTGCGTGCTGGTGGATGTCAGCACCTACGGCACGTGGGTGCGCTTCCACGGCACCGCAGGCGCCAGCGGCGAGATCGCATTGCGCCGTCAGGAATGCGTGCTGCACGGCAGTGGCGAGATCGGCCTCGGCGCACCGCTGAGCGACTTCAGCGCGCCGACGATTTCGTTCAACACGACCGGTGGCAACGTGCTGCTGGCGCGTCGCGACGCGCGTTGAGTCGGCGCTCGGGCGACCCCGACCCTCGCCGTTCGCCGACCGCCGGCGACTCGCCTACCTGAAGCCCCGCATGCATCGTCCGATGCTGCGCTGCAGCTAAGGGCAAATCAGCATACGCATCCACAGTCCGGCGGCAGAGACTCGCGCCCAGTCAGGATGCTTACCGCCCGGTAACCTCGAATCTGCGAGAACACCTCGGGGCGGTCGACCGCATCCGTAGCAGCGCATCGACGAGGAGTCGCATGGGTACCGAGCTTGCGGATTCGCCTTGGCGGATCGACCGTGAAAGGCAACAGCCGCGCAGCGCGAAGCGCGACGCCGTGCTCACCGCGGCAGCGCGCCTGTTCACGCACCGCGGCTTTCAAGGCACCTCGCTCGACGACATCGCGCAAAGCCTCGGCGTCACCAAGCCGACCCTCTATCACTACGTCACGAACAAGGAAGAGATCCTGTTCGAGTGCGTCCGCCGCGGGCTCGGCGCGCTGCGTGCCTGCATCGACGAGGCGACCGAACGCGGGCTCGCTGGTCGCGAGCGGCTGCGTGCCGCGATGGAAAACTACGCGGGCATCGTGACCAGCGACTTCGGGCTGTGCGTGATCCGCATCGGCGAAGACCCACTCTCGGAGCCGCGTCGTCGCGAACTGCGTGCGCTCAAGGGCGAGATCGATGTGGAGTTCCGCGCGCTCATCGAAGCCGGCATGGCCGAAGGCTGGATCGCCGCCGGCGATGCCGGCATGGCGGCCTACACCGTGGTCGGCGCCCTGAGCGGCGTCGGGCGTTGGTACCGGCCGGAAAACCGCGCCGCCCACAACCTCGAAGACGCGGTGCGCCACTGCATCGAAATGCTCATGCGCGGCGTGCTGAGCGCGCCTTCGCAACACAGCGCTGCGGTGCCGCCTCGCGCACGCCCTGGCCCTTGGGGAGAAACCATGTCGGAGATGCGTCGCGAAGTTCATTTCGGAGACAGGGTGGTGCGCTGCTTCACCCCGCGGCCCGTGCATGTCGCACAAATGTTGGGTGAGGTTCTTGCCGCACGGCCCGATGCCGAAGCACTGGTCATCGGCTCGTTGCGCCTCACCTGGCGCGGGTTGCATCACGCGGTCTGCAAATGCGCAGCAGGCTTGAAGCAACGCGGCATCGGGCCCGGCGACCGCGTGGCGCTGTTCATGGACAACGGCGCCGAGTTCGTCATCGCCGTCTACGCCTGCGCCTGGCTCGGCGCGGTCGCGGTGCCGATCAGTTCGCGAGCGCGCGCAGCGGAGATCGCGTATTCACTGAACGATGCCGAAGCGCTGGCACTCGTGTGCAGCGGTGAACTTGCCGAGTTCGTTCCGGCTGCATCGGCCTTGCCGTCGCTTGCGCATCGCTTCGTCGTGGGCGGAACGAGGGAAGGCTTCGAGCCCTTCAGCGACTTGATGCAGGCGCCGCCGTTGCTGCAGGCCCACGACAGCGCCGAAGAAGACCTGGCCGTGCTGCTCTACACCTCGGGCACCACCGGCAGGCCGAAGGGCGCGATGCTGAGCCACCTGAACATCGTGCATTCGGTGATGCACTTCGTGCAGGCCATGGGCCTGGGCCCGGACGATCGCAGCGTGGTCGCCGTGCCGCTCAGCCATGTCACCGGCCTCGTGGCCGAGCTCTACACGATGCTCCACGCGCAGGGCTGCGTCGTGCTCATGCCGCCGTTCAAGGCTAGCGAGTTCGTGCGGCTCGCGGCCGAGGAGCGCATGACCCACACCATCATGGTTCCGGCCATGTACAACCTGTGCCTGTTGCTGCCCAATCTGCAACAGCATGACCTGCATCACTGGCGCATCGGCGCTTTCGGGGGTGCGCCGATGCCCTCGGCCAGCATCGAGGCGATGGCCGAGCGCCTGCCGAACCTCACGCTGATGAACGCCTACGGGTCGACCGAAACCTGCTCTCCCGCGACGATCATGCCGCCCGGTCAGACCGCGGCGCATCGCGACAGCGTCGGCCTCGCGGTGTCGTGCGGGGAGATCGGCATCGTCGATGACGAAGGCAACGAAGTACCGCGCGGGCAAGCCGGTGAAATATGGATCGCCGGCCCGATGGTGTCGCAGGGCTACTGGCGCAACGAGGCCGCGACGGCCAGCGAATTCAAGGGCGGCTACTGGCGCTCCGGCGATATCGGCAGCATGGACGCCGACGGCTTCGTGCGCATCCTCGACCGCAAGAAGGACGTCATCAACCGCGGCGGCTACAAGATTTTTTGCGCTGCAGCAGAAAACACGATCACCGAGCACCCCGCTGTGGTCGAGGTCGCGCTGGTCGGGGTGCCATGTGCGGTGCTCGGCGAGCGCGTGCACGCCTTCGTCTGCGTTCGGCAGCTCGATGCATCGACGCAGGCCGCGGCACTCCAGGCGTTCTGCGCCGAGCGCCTGTCCGACTATGCGGTGCCCGAGACCTGGACCATCGGCACCGAGCCGTTGCCGCGCAATCTGAACGGCAAGGTCATGAAGCGGGCATTGCGCGATTCGCTGCACGTGGCGATGACGTGAAGAGGGCATCGATGAAAAAGATCCACATCTCCCAGCAAAGCATCGTCTTCGTGCTCTTCGTGCTGATGTTCCTCGGCTTCGCGTTGCTGTTGCCCGGCTTCGCGCAGGTCGACAACCTGCTCACGCTGCTGCAGAACGTCGCCATCCTCGGCATCCTCGGGCTCGGCATGTCGGTGGTCGTCATCGGGCGCGGCATCGACATCTCGATGATCGCGGCGCTGGCGGTGCCGTCGGGCTTGCTGCTGCAACTCATGCAGAACGGCATGACCTTGCCGGCCGCCTGCGCGCTCGCCATCGGGCTGTCGCTGCTTTTCGGCCTCGTCAACGGCTGGCTCATCGCCTATGCCGAAGTGCCGTCGCTCTTCACCACGCTGGCGTCCGGGCTCTTCCTGGCCGGGCTGGGGCAGGCCTTCTTCTTCCAGCTCGAGGTCGTGCAGTGGCCGGCCAACATGGACAGGATCGCATGGCTCGGCCGCGGCACCTTCGCCGGCCTGCCGATGCCGGTCGTGATGTTCGGCATCGCCGCGGCGGGGCTCGCGTTGTTCCTGAAGCGGCTGCGTGCGGGCGCCTTCATCTACGCAATCGGCGACAACCCTTTCGGCGCACGCGCCACCGGTTTGCCGACGCGGCCGATCGTCGTGCTGCAGTACGTCATGGCGGCGTTGATCGGCGTCTTCGCCGGCATCGTGATGGCGGCATCGGTCAACAGCATGCCGACGCGCATCTTCAACTCCACCATGATCTACGACGTGGTGCTGGTCGTGGTGCTCGGCGGTATCGGTCTGTCTGGCGGCCGCGGTGGCGTGCTCAACGTGATCATCGGCACGCTGCTCATCGGGACGATGCTGAACGGCATGACCATCCTCGACATCTCCTATTCGGTACAGAACATCGTCAAGGGCGTGGTGCTGCTCGTCGCCATCCTGGTCGACTCGGCCTTCAACCCGCGCAACGAGGAGACGGCCCAGCAGGGTGACATCTAGGTTCAGGAGATTTTTCCAGCGAGTTCCGTTAGTGCCCCGCGCCAGGCATTCATTGGCGTCGTTCTCAACTACAAATGAAGGAGACACAGCATGCATCTCGGACACAAGATCGCGACCGTCGCTTGCCTGACCCTCGGCCTCGCCGCCACGCACAACGCGCTGGCGCAAGGCAAGGGACTGGACGAACCCTTCCGTGACGGCTACAAGAAATCGCTCGATGGCAAGACAGTCGGCTACATCCCGGTGGCGATGGGCTTCGACCTCGCGCAGGGTTGGTACAACGGCTTGAAGAAGGAGCTGGAGCCATCCGGCATGAAGGTCGTCGCGCGCGATCCCAACTGGAACACCAACGCCGGCGCCCAGGCCTTCACCGCGCTCATCGCGGAGAAGCCGGCCGTCATCGTCATCCACAACCCCGACGTCGCGACCTACGCCAAGCTCATCGCCAAGGCCGAGAGCGAAGGCATCTACGTGGTGCAGATCAACATGCGCTCGGTGCAGCCGTCGACCGTGTTCGTCGGTGCCGACTGGGTCGACGTGGGCGAGCGCAATGCCGAATCGGTGGTGGCGGCGTGCAAGGGCAAATCGAACAAGATCGCCATCGTGCAAGGCGCGCCGACTGCGGCCACCAGTGCCTACACGCTGAAGGGCGTGGAGAACGTGCTGGCGAAGAACCCGCAGATCAAGGTCGTGTCGAACCAGGCAGCCGACTGGGATGCCGCCAAGGCCAAGGCGCTCACGCAGACCGTGCTGAAACAGAACCCCGACCTCTGCGGCATCGTCGGCTTCTGGGACGGCATGGACATCGGCACGGCCGCGGCGGTCAAGGAAGCCGGCCTCACCGGCAAGGTGTTCCTCGCGACCTCGGGCGGCGGCGAGCAAAAGGGCGCCTGCGACCAGGTGAAATCGGGCGCGTTCGATTCCGACATCAGCTACGACGTGCCGACGCAGGCCAGCAACATGGCCGCGATGATCAAGTGGCTGGTGCAGAACGGCATGAAGCCCGGCTCGGCCAAGCAGAACATCTACACGACGCTGGTGCCGATCACCAAGGAGAACGCAGGCACCGCCGGCACCTGCTGGAGGCTGACGGCAAGCAAGTAGCCGGACCGGCTGCGTTCTTGCCATGAATGAAACACTGACGCGGCTGCGTTACCGCTACTGGCCCGATCACTGGGTCGGCGAGATCCTGTCCAAGCGATGGACCGAGACCGCCATCCCGGTGTTGCTGCTCATCGTCGTCGTCATCGCCTCCGGGCGATTGATCGGCAATTTCTACACGCCGGGCGTGCTGGCCGACACGCTGCGGCAGGCCGGCGAGATCGGCCTCATCGTGCTCGGCATGGCGCTGGTGATGATCGTCGGCGGCATCGATCTCTCTGTGGGGTCGATGTTCGCGTTGACCAATTTCTGCGCGTTGATGCTGATGCACGTGCTCAAGTGGCCAGTCGGCTTCGCTGTCCTCGGCACCTTGTTGTGCGGCGCGCTGCTCGGCGCCATCAACGGCTTGCTGATCGGCTATCTGCGGCTGCGCGCTTTCCTCACGACACTGATCACGCTGATCATCTTTCGCTCCGCGTACGAGATCCTGAGCATGCAGTACTCGACCGCGATCGCCGGCAACCTGCCGGATTCGGCGGTGTGGAATTTTCTCGGCGACGGCACCTTTCTCGGTCTGCCGACCGTCGCCTGGGTCTATGCCGTCGCGGCCATCGGCGGGCACCTGTTGCTGACCCGGCTGCGCCTCGGCTGGCACATCATGGCGATCGGCGGATCGCGTCGTTCTGCCTACAACGGGGGCATCGCGGTGCGGCGCACCGTCGCGCTCTGCTATGTCGGCTGCGGCATCTTGACGGCGGCCGGCGGTTGCTTCTTCGCATCGCGACTCGCCACCGCGGGCGCGGATATCGGCGTCGGTATGGAGGTGCTGGTGCTGACCGCGGCGGTGCTCGGCGGCATCAGCCTGGGGGGCGGGCGCGGCTCGGTCACCAAGGCGCTGGTCGGTACGCTGCTGGTGCTGCTGATCACCAATGGGCTGACCTCGATGTCGGCACCCGGCGGCGTGATTCGCATGGTGCTGGCGGCCATCCTCGTGCTGGCAGCGGTCATCGATGTGCGCTGGTTGAAGAACCGGCAGCGCATCATCAGCAAGGTCTACATCAGCCCGACGTACCACAAGCTCGCCGATGCGCCGGACTGCAGCGAAGGCGGTGGCAGCCGCTACGCGCTCAACAACAAATTGCGCAACGTGACCTTGATCGGCCTCGGCCGCATCGAGTCGCCCGAAGACGTCATCCTCGATCGCGACGACAACCTGTATGCCGGATCGCGGCACGGCGACATCATTCGGTTCTTCGCGCCCGACTACGAGCGCATGGAAATCTTCGCGCACATCGGCGGTCAGCCGCTCGGCATGGCGTTCGACCGCGAAGACAACCTCTACGTGTGCGTCGGCGGCATGGGCTTGTATCGCGTCACGCCGCAGCAGAAGGTCGAGCGCGTCACGGACGAAACCAACCGCAGCTGGAGCTCGATCAACGACGACAGCCGATTGCGATTGGCCGACGACCTCGACATCGCCGACGACGGCCGCGTGTTCTTCAGCGAAGCCACGGTGCGCTACGAAATGGACGAGTGGCCGGTCGACGGGCTCGAGGCGCGCGGCAACGGCCGCATCGTCTGCTACGACCCGCGCGACAACTCGACGCGCACCGTGCTGCGCGACCTCAAGTTCCCCAACGGCATCGCCATCGCGAGCGACGGCCAATCGATCCTGTTCGCCGAAACCTGGGGCTGCTGCGTCAAGCGCTACTGGTTCGATGGCCCGAAGAGCGGGCAGGTCGAAATGGTGATCGCCGACCTGCCGGGCTACCCCGACAACATCAACCTGGCGTCCGACGGCAACTACTGGCTCGCGCTGGTCGGCATGCGCTCACCGGCTTACGACCTGGCGATGCGCATGCCTGGATTCCGCAAGCGCATGGCGTCGCGGTTGCCGGTCGACGAGTGGCTCTTCCCCAACATCAACACCGGCTGCGTGTTGAAGTTCAGCGAGGCCGGCGAGGTACTCGAAACGCTGTGGGATCTGGGCGGCGAGAACCATCCCATGATCACTTCGATGCGCGAGCACAAGGGCCACCTCTACCTGGGCGGCATCTCCAACAACCGCATCGGCCGCTACGTGCTGCCGGAAGCCGACGCGAGTTTCAACCAGTACGAGCGCCGCTGGAGGACTGCCTGATGTTCGACACCATCCGCCAATTCAGCGATCGGCTGCTCGGCCGCGGCGACGCGGCCATCACCGTGCCCGTGATGGACGGCGCGCTCAAGCCGAATCGGGTGCTCGACGACGCCGAAGTCGTGGCGACGTTGCCCGATATCGACGACCTGGCGACCGACGGCAAGACGCTTTTTGCAACGGCCGGCCCGGTGCTGTACCGGCTTGATGCCGATCGTCTCGTCGAGGTGCAGCGCTTCGACGCGGAGATCTTCGCGCTGGCGGTGCGGTCTGCGAACCGGCTGGGGGCGGGGGTGGCGGTCGCACTGGCCGGCAAGCGGATCGTGTTGTTGTCGGCCGCCCCCAACGGTGCGAACAGCCTGACCGCGATCGCCACGCTCGACCGCCTCGGCGACGCGCCGTTGAACAGCGTGAACGCGCTTTCGTTCGAAGCCGACGACAGCGTGTTGTTCAGCGATGGATCGACACGGCGCGGCCCGGACGACTGGTGCCGCGACCTGATGGAAAGAGGCCAGACCGGCCGCGTCGGACGCTGGCGCGTGGGCTCGGACGCCGGCGGAAGCAGCGGGCAGGGCAGCGCCGAACTGCTGGCGAGCCGGCTGCAATATGCCTACGGCGTCTTGTCGAGGGGCAGCGACGCCGTGGCCGGCAAGCGAGGTGATGGAGGGAAGGCCGGTGGCGTGCTCGGTGGCGTGCTCGATGGCGTGCTCTACAGCGAGAGCTGGCGCCACCGCGTGCTGCAGACCCAGTTGCAGCCCGGCTCCCAGGCCTTGCTCGCCGACCTGCCCGGCTACCCCTCGCGCATGACACCGGCGGCGCGTGGCGGCTTCTGGCTGACCTGCTTCGTTTGCCGCACGCAACTGGTCGAGTTCGTGCTGCGCGAAGACGCCTATCGCACGCGCATGCTGGAGAGCGTGGACCCGCGCTACTGGGTCGCGCCGTCGTTGCGCTCCGGCGCCAGCTACCTGGAGCCGCTGCAGGGCGCAGGCGTCAAGCAGATGGGCGTGCTCAAGCCGTGGGCGCCGCCGCGCTCCTACGGCCTGGTGCTGCACGTCGATGCGCACGGACACACGACCGAGTCGCTGCACAGCCAGGTCGACGGCCGGCACCACGGCATCACCGCGGTCGTCGAGTTCGGCGATGCGCTGTACGTCGCATCGAAAGGCAGCGGACGCTTGCTGCGCGTGCCGTTGGCCGGCCGAGGAGCATCGCAATGACCGACATCATCAATGCGGCGGAGGCGGCCGCCGTGGCTGCTGCGGCCGAACATCCCTCGGCCGAACCGTCCGCCGCCGCGCATTCTGCTGGCGAGGACATCGTCCTCGAACTGCGCGCCGCCACAAAGAAATACGCTGGCGTGCCCGCCATTGAAGACGTGTCGTTCACCCTGCGTCGCGGAGAGATCCATGCGCTGCTCGGCGAGAACGGCGCCGGCAAATCGACGTTGACCAAGGTGATGGCCGGCGTGGTGCCACTGTCGGGCGGGCAGATGCTGGTGGAGGGGCAACCCGTCGAATTGCGCACGCCGCTCGAAGCGCGGCACCGCGGCATCGCGATGGTGTTCCAGGAGACGAGCCTGGTGCCGACCATGACGGTGGCGCAGAACCTCTATCTGGGGCAAGAGGCCTTCTTCAATCGTCTGCGCGGCGTCTACATCTCGGCGCAGCAGTTCCTGCAGTCGCTCAACTTCGACGTCGACCCGACCGCGACCGTCGGCATGCTGGGTGCGGCCAAGAAGCAGATGGTGGAGATCGCTCGCGCGGTGCTGCACCAGGCACGCATCATCATCTTCGACGAGCCGACCGCCAGCCTCACGCCGGAAGAGAAGAAGTACTTTTTCGACCTGATCTTCAATCTGAAGGCGCGCGGCGTCTCGATCATCTTCATTTCGCACGCGCTCGAAGAGGCACTGCTGCTGGCCGATCGCATCACCGTGCTGCGCGACGGCCGCCACGTGGTGACGGACGACAAGAAGAACTTCGACCGCACGCGCATCGTGCAGGCGATGGTCGGACGCGACCTGTCGCAAACGCTCTACGGCCAGAAGAAGACGACGGTGCGGCCGCGCGGCGAATGCCTGCTGTCGGTGCGCAACCTGCGCATGGCGTCGATGGTCAAGAACAACTCGCTGTCGGTTTTCGCGGGCCAGATCACCGGCGTCTTCGGGCTGGTGGGTGCCGGGCGAACGGAGACCTTCAAGGTCGTCGCCGGGCTCATCAAGCGCGATTTCTTCCACGGCGGCGAGGTGCTGCTGCGCGGCAAGCCGGTGCGCTACAAGGTGGCGCGGTCGGCGGTGCGCGACGGCATCGCCTACATCACCGAAGACCGCAAGATCGAAGGCTTCTTCGAGACCATGTCGATCTCGCAGAACATCTACATGGGCTGGCTCGGCAAGCTGGGCAGCGCGTTCGGCGCGGTGTCGGGCGGCAAGGCCAGGGCGGTCGGCGAGCACTGGATCAAATTGCTGAACGTGCGCGCCATCAGCAAGGACGTGAAGGTGATCGAGCTGTCGGGCGGCAACCAGCAGAAGGTGGTGATCGCCAAGTCGCTGGTGCAGGACCCCGACGTCATCATCTTCGACGAGCCGACGCGCGGCGTCGACGTCGGCGCCATCGCCGAGATCCATGCCGAGATCAACCGCCTGGCGGACGCCGGCAAGGCGGTGGTCGTGATCTCGTCTTATCTGCCCGAGGTGCTGGCGCTGTCGGACCGCATCCTGGTCGCCAAGCAGGGCAAGGTGGTGACGGAGTTTTCTGCGACCGAGGCGACGCAGGAAAAGATCATGTACGCGGCCATCCACTGATGACGCGATGAACGGCCGGGGTCGATGGGGCCGATGAGGTCAGACCGGCCCGAGCAATGTCCCGCGGCACGCTGTCGATTTGCAGTAGCACGGGTAACCGTCGCGCGGCTCCGATGCATCGACGGTCAACGCATAGTCGATGAAGAGTTCGTCGCCGGCGCGCACCGGCTTGATGGTGCGCACTTCGAGCACGATGCGTCGGCCCTTTCGTTGCACCTCGACCGCCTCGCAATTGGGCTCGCATGCATGGTTCAGGTGCCGGGTCGCGTTGCCGCCGTCGGCGCCGTCGATCAGCGTGCCGTCGGAAAGTCCGAAAAGATAGGTCAGGCTGGAATCCCAATCCACCGTCTCGGCTTCCTCGGCGCTGTAGCGGCGGCCGGCGTACTGGCCCAGCTTGGTGCCGACCGGCAAGTCTTGCGACGCGAAGGCGCCGAGTCCATGGACGCCGCTGTCGTGGACCTCCACGCCGGGAAGTGAAAGGGCAGTGAGATCGATCTGATTCATGAAGTGGGAGAAAGCAAAAAACCGGCCCGCTCCGACGAGCGGTCGGCAGGCAGAAGCGATTGAGCAAGTGGGTGCGAAGCGCAGCAGGCGCAGCATTGCGTCGACAACTTTGTCTGCACGTCAGCCGCGGTCCGGCATCGGCCCGGCCCGAAGACTCGGCAACTCGAGTCCGAGCGATTGAAGTGCGGCCAGGTCATCCATCGCGCCGATCCTAGCTTGCGACCGATGCAGGGCCGCATCGTCTTAAGCTACGGCATGACCAAGCAAACCTCGGAAACTCCCGTCCGTCAAGGCAACACGACGCTCGCCAATGGCTCCAGCCCGTTTTCCTTCGCGCTGCATTCTTCGGCCGGCGAATCCGCAGCCGGAGGCCGCAAGCCGCCAGGCACGATGGACTCGTCGCAACCTGCTGAAGGTGCGACACCCGCCAACGCGATGGCGAGCGCCGCCATGGTGCTCGGTGCGATCGCCCTGGTCGCGGTCGTCATCGCGGGTCGCCGACGCAGCTGAGGAAGTTGACGGGCCAAGCATACGAATCGCCCCCTCCGAGAGTCGTGTTGACAGAACCGGCCAGGCCTGCGAGCGCTGCAGTGCGCACAATCTCACCGATACTCGCGCCCGGAGGTAGAGGATGAACGTATTGATGGTCGACGACCACGCGATGTTTTTGCAGGGCATGAAAAACCTGCTCAGTGTGCTGGTGCCCGAACTGCGCGTTGAAACCACCGGCGACATGGCGCACGCCACCGCGCTGGTGCAGCGCACGACTTTCGATCTGGTGCTGCTCGACTGGCATCTGAACGACGGCGACGGCGCCGAATCCATTCGCCGCTTGCGTGACGCCGGCTGCATGGCACGTGTCGTGGTGTTGTCGGGTGAAACCAATGCGGCGTTGATCCGGCAATCGGTCGAGCTCGGTGCAGCTGGCTTCATCCCGAAGAAATACACCTCGGAGATGATGGTCGCAGCGCTACGCAACGTGCTGGAAGGCCGGATTTTCTTGCCATCCGAGGCGGTCGAAGCCGGTGCTGGTCGGGGCGATGAAACCGCTGCGCCGGCTGGCGACCCGCGCCTCGCCGGCCTCACGGCGCGGCAAATGGACGTCTACCGCGCCGCGACACGCGGCTTGCCGAACAAGCTCATCGCCCGCCAGCTCGATATCGCCGAATCCACCGTCAAGGCGCACCTGACCGCCGTGTACAACGCATTGGGCGTGCGCAACCGGACCGAAGCGGCTTATCAGGCGTCGCGCGAGGGCATGCGGATTGACTGAAGTGGCGGTGACCGGCGCCGACGCCATCGATCCGGCGTCGCGCGAGGCCCGCGTCGAGCGGCGCATTTCCGAGCGCCGCGTGGCGTTGATGACGCTCTACTCGCGCCGCCTGCCGGCGGTCTACATCGGCTACATCGTGATCGCGGTGATCGCAGTGCGGCAAGGCCTGCACCTCTGGCCCTGGGTCTGGCTCGCCTGCACCGGCGCCGTCATGGTGTATCGATGGATGCTCGGTCGCAGGGTCGAGCAAATGCAATCGATCGAAGAACGCATCGCCGCGCTGCCGAAGCTGGTCAACGGCTTTACCCTGAACGGCCTGACGACGGCACCCATCGTGCCGCTGGCGTTCACCGCGGCGGACAACTTCACGCCGCTGCTGGTCGGCATCATGCTGGTGGCGGGTTGCGCGGTCGGCGCGGCATCGGTGGCCGGCTCGCAGCGCGCCTTCATGGGCTTTTGCAGTCTTACTTTCTTCCTGATGGCGGTCGGCTGGGCCTGGCGCGGCGACACGCTCGGCATCGCGCTCAGCATCGGCATCGTCACCATGTACCTCGTGCTGCTGGGCAGCGTGCGAGACCACGGCCGCAACATGAAGGAGCTGATGGGGCTGGTCGAAGACAACGCGCGGCTGTCGGATGCGGTCGAGGCGGAGCGCGACCGCGCCGAAGCAGCGAGCGAAGCCAAGACGCGCTTCTTTGCCGCGGCGAGCCATGACTTGCGGCAGCCGCTGCACGCACTGTCGATCAACGCGACCACGCTCGACATCCTGGCCCAGCGCGGCACCGACCCCTTGCTCAAGGAGGTGAGCCGCGGCATCGGCAGCGCACTGCGCCAGAGCAGCGGCCTGCTCGACGGGCTGCTCGATATCTCGCGGCTCGACGCGCATTCGATCGACGCCACCTTGGCGCCGCACGACATCGGCGCATTGCTGCGTGCCGTGCGCGACGAGTACGTGGCGCTGACCACGCAACGGGGTCTGGGCCTCGAACTCCGCCTGCCCGACGAGCCGCTGTGGGCCCGCACCGACGATGACCAGCTGATGCGCATCCTCGGCAATCTGGTGAGCAACGCGGTCAAGTTCACAGAGCGTGGCGGCATCACGCTGGCAGCGCGGCACGAGCCCGATGGCCGTGTGCTCATCGAGGTCGCCGACACCGGTGCCGGTATTCCGGCGGACCAGCGCGAGCGGGTGTTCGAAGAGTTCTACCAACTGGGCAACCCGTCGCGCGACCGTGCCCAGGGGCTCGGGCTGGGCCTGGCGATCGTGCGGCGCACCGCGGCACTGCTGCAGCTGGAGGTCACGCTCGACAGCGAGACCGGGCGTGGCACCACATTCCAGTTGCGTCTGGAAGCGGCCGAAGCACCGTCGGGTGACGCCGCGCACGACGGCGCCGCACCGATCCGCGTGGCCGACGGGCGGGCGCTCGCGGTGCTGTTGATCGACGACGAGGCCGAAGTGCGCTCCGCGCTCGGCACCTACCTCGACCAGTTCGGCTGGTCGGTTCAGGCGGTGGAAAGCGGTGCCGCTGCCGAGCGCGTGCTCCGGAGCGGCTTCGTGCCCGACGTGATGGTGGTCGACTTCCGGCTGCTGAACGAAACGGGTGTCGAGGTGATCGATCGATTGCGCCTGCTGCATCCGGCATTGCCTGCAGTGATCGTGACCGGCGAGACCGCGCCGGCGCGCTTCGTCGAGCTCTCCGCGACTGCCACGCGTGTGCTGCACAAGCCGGTGGCCGGTGAAGTGCTGGCGCGCACGCTGCAGGACGTGGTGGCGAGCGCGGGCACGCCGAAGCACACGACGGCCTGAACTGCCACAGGAGTTCACCGGCTCTTCGTCGCCGTCAGCGCGAGGTCGGGACGGTGCCGGCTGCGGGCCACTTCCAACCGAGGATGTCCGGCATGTCGATGCCGTGCTCTGTGACGTAGGCACGGTGTTCCAGCAAGCGATCGCGCAGGTGCTGCTGCACATGCC
>CAXTCC010000057.1:17475-19023 GCA_964242015.1 uncultured Variovorax sp. | reverse complement strand
GCTTCGCGCTCGGCGGCGGCTGCGAGCTGGCGATGATGTGCGACTTCATCATCGCTGCCGACAACGCCAAGTTCGGCCAACCTGAAATCAAGCTGGGCGTCATTCCCGGCGCGGGCGGCACGCAGCGGCTGCCGCGCGCGGTCGGCAAGAGCAAGGCGATGGACATGGCGCTGACGGGCCGCATGATGGACGCGACCGAAGCCGAGCGAGCCGGCCTCGTGAGCCGCATCGTGCCGTTCGACAAGCTGGCCGACGAAGCGCTCGGCGCCGCGCTGGTCATCGCCGATTTCTCGCAGATCGCGGTGATGGCAGCCAAGGAATCGGTGAACCGCGCGTTCGAGAGCGGCTTGTCCGATGGGGTGATGTTCGAGCGCCGGCTGTTCCACGCGCTGTTCGCGACGAACGACCAGAAGGAAGGCATGGACGCCTTCGTCGGCAAGCGCAAGGCCGATTTCAAGAACGCCTGAAGTCGGTTCGGGCCGCAGGAAGTTTGCGCGTCGACTAGCGCGCAGGGTCCGACGCGGCTGCAGCGGGAGGCGATACCGCCGCGGGCTGCTCGGGCACCACCGGCGCCGGCACCGCAGCTGGCGCGATCGTCTCGCCCAGCGACCGCACAAGCGCCGCAAGGGCCCCTGCCGAGGGAACCCCGGTTGCAGGGGGCGCCCCGTTTTCGCGCCAACGCACCTGATCCTGTGCCACTTCGAGCATCGCCAGCACTTTGCCATCGCGCTCGAAGGTCAGACGCCACTCCGCACCGCCACGAAAACGTTGCGCGCCCACCGCAGAGATCGCTGCTGACCCGATCAAAGGCAGCAATTCGCGCCCTTCGGAACGCGACACGCTGCGTGTTTCACCACCGCTTTGCGCGATGGTGAGCCGCGTCCACTGAGACAGCGCGGCAAATGTCGGTGGATCGGTGGCCTCGGTGCGCACGGTCGATGCCGGTGCGGCCTTGGCGGCGCGTGCGGGAGGGGCCATGCCAGCGGAAGGCGAACCGCTTGCTTGCTGATCGGCAGTGCTGGATTCCCGCGACTTCGCTGCAGCCGAAGGTGCTGCAGAAGGCGCACTGGACTGCGCCGCTGCAGTCGATGCCGGCGCTGGCGGAGTTGGCTTCGCCGGGGTCGGCGTCGCTGCCGGGACCGGCGGCACGGGCGCCGTCGGTATCGGCTCCAGCTTGAGCACCGAGCGCGGTGGCGCTGGCTCAGCTTCCGCGCGCTTCGACGAACGCTCGAGGTCGGCCGCAGCCGCTTTCTGCTCGCGGGCCCGCTCGGGTGCAGGCGCGGCGGCTGGTGCCGGTGCCGGTGCCGGTGCTGGTGCTGGTGCCGGTGCGGGCGCGGCTGGTGCCGGTACGACCTTCTTGGTCGCGGCATCCTCCGCAGCCGGCGCCGGTGCGGGCGCAGTCACCGGGGCTGGTTGTGCAGCAGGAACTGCTGGCGCAGTCGGTGCCGGCGGTGGTGACGCTTCGACCTTGGGTGGCGCAACGACTGCAGGCGCAGGCTCGGTCATGGCTGGAGGCGCAGGGGTCGGCGTCGGCGTCGGCGTCGGCGT
>CAXTCC010000057.1:0-17375 GCA_964242015.1 uncultured Variovorax sp. | reverse complement strand
GTCGGCGTCGGCGTCGGCGTCGGCGTTGTTATTGCAGCAGTCGTCTCGGTCGAGGTGTTGGGCGGCGGCGCCGGAACCGACGGCGCCACCGTTTCCTGAGGCGCCTCCGCCGGGGGCGATCCGGGTACTGCAGGTGATGCGTTGCGCGGTTCCAGCCCCGGCATCGGCGTGGTGTCGGCCGGCTCCGGTGGAAGCGTGTTCGCCGCCTCACGGGCCGTCGACGCCCCGCTGGACTTCGCTTCTCCATCGAGCCGCGCTTCGGGCACCGGCTCGTGCTGCCAAAGCGCCGTCACGATGACGCCGACCAGCACCGTCGCGAACGCTGCATTCCACGGCATGCGGCTCCGGCCGTTTTCGCCACCGACGCCCAGCAGGCGTTTCCACAACGGGACCATCGGTGCCAGCAGGATGTCTTCGTCGCGCGGCTCGACCGCCTCGCGCGCGCGCTGCTGAATTGACCGCCGAATGCGCCAGTCGGGCGCGACGGCGGCATCGGGCGCGTTATCCAGTGCACGCCGAAGCACCGGGTCATCGAACTCGTCGGGGAAGGCCGCGCTGCCCATCGATTCGTCGCTCATTTGCGCACCCTCAGCACCGACAGATAACGCTCCATGCACTCACGCAACTTCTTGATGCCGTAGCGCAACCGGCTTTTCACCGTTTCGAAATGGGTGTCGAGCGCATCAGCCAGCGCCTCGACGGTGAAGCCGTCTTCGTGGTGCAGCAGAAAGGCGGCGCGCTGGTCGTCGGGGAGTTCGTCCAGGCAGGCCAGCAGCCGTCGGCCGGCCGCACGCCAGAAGGCAATTTCCTCGGCCGATGGATGGGCCGCGTCGGAGGGCGCTGCGCCTTCATTCAGCAAGCCGCGGCTGAACAGTCGGCCGGCTTCCAGACCATCGCCATCTTCGTCGTGTGCATAGAACTGCACCTCGCGACCGCTGACGCGCAGTCGGTCCATGGCGAGGTTGTGGGCGATGGTGAAGGCCCAGGTGCGCCAAGCGGCCCCTTGCGGCGAAAAACTGGCGCGGGCCGAAACGATCCGCAACCAGGTGTCTTGAAACACCTCGTCGACCTCGGCGGACAGTCGCAATCCCAATAGGCGCTTGACGAAGCGATACAAGGCGTTTTCGTGGCGTGCATAGAGCACGTCGAACGCGGCCGCATCACCGGCGGCATAGGCAAGCATCAGTTGATCGTCCCCCATGGCATCGGGGGCGGTCGGCGTAGCGGGGTCCGCTTCAAGGGTGGGCGCGAGCATCGGGCGATTTTCACCTGAGCTTGTACGGACAGCGGTGCCGTTCGGGGTCGATTGTCGAAGAGTTCACGGGCCGGCTATAATCTTGGGCTCGGCTCTTTAGCTCAGTCGGTTAGAGCGATGGAATCATAATCCACAGGTCCGCGGTTCGAATCCGTGAAGAGCCACCAGTTCGAAAATGCCTTGCAGGTCAATGACTTGCGAGGCATTTTTTCATGGCGCTTGCAACCAGTTTCCAAAAGCCTCGTCTCAGAGGCCTGCCTCCATAAGCGGCCCGGACACGATTGCAGGCGAGTCGTTGAAAACTGCAAACTAATCCCGGTTGGCGATGTTTTGCGCTGTATTCGCCGCGGCGATCAATGCTTTGGGCGCGCATTCAAAAGAGCGACGAGGTCGCCAAAACAACAATCCAGCGCAGACCCCGCCATCCCGGCGCGGTGTCGTACACCGACCTGGAGGCGCCATGCGTCACTCTTTCCCGCACCCTTCCCGCACGCTGCTTGGCGCAGCGATCTCCTGCTTGCTGGTGGCGATGATGCCCGCGCAGGCGGCCACGGCCACGACGACGTTTCAGGTGACCGCCACCGTCCTGAAGGCCTGCGCGATGACGACACCGGCCACGCTGGCGTTCGGCGACTACACGCCTTCCAATGTCGCGCCGCTGGCAGGGACCACGGCGTTCAGCGTCATTTGCACCTTTGGCACGCCCTATTCGCTGGGCCTGAGCGCCGGCACCAGCACCAGCGCCAGCGTGACCACCCGCAAGATGACCAACGCCGGCGGCGTCACGGGCAGCAACCTTCTCTCCTACGGCCTGTTCAAGGAAGTCGGACTGTCCACGAACTGGGACGACAGCGCCACCGGCGCCGGCTACACCGCCAACGGCCTGACGCAGCCCTATACGGTCTACGGATCGATCCCGGCCGGCCAGTACGGCGCCGCACCGGGCAATTACGCAGACACCATCACGCTGACGCTCACCTATTGAGCCAGTTCGACTGCGGCGCCGTGATCCAGCAGACTGTTTGTCCGTGGCCCGTGTGGCTGCGATGGGTCGCACTCGCGGCGGCCAGCCTCCCGTGCGTGGCCGCCGCCACCAGCATGCAGGTGGCGCCGGTGCGCATGGTGTTGTCGACGGTGCGTCCGGTCGCGTCCATGACGGTCGGCAACGGGGAAGATGTCGAGATCGCGGTGCAGGCCGAAGTGTTCGCTTGGTCGCAAGAAAACGGCAAGGACGTCTATCGCGCGACGCAGGACGTGCTGGTCAATCCTTCCATCTTTCGCCTGCCGGCCGACAGCCAGCAAATCGTGCGCATCGGTTTGCGCGTCGTCGGCGATGCCAAGGAGCGGAGCTACCGGATCTTTCTGCAGCAACTGCCGCGCGACCAGGCGCTGCCGACCGACACCTCGGCCGGGGTCCGGTTGCAGACGCTGTTGCGCGTCGGCGTGCCGATCTTCGTTGCTCCCGTTGTCGCGACGACACAGCAGGTGCAATGGCATCTGCAGACGGTCGAGGCGGATGCCGGGCCGACCAAGGCGCCGATGCAAGGCAAGCGCCAGGTGCTCGTCTTCGACAACCGCGGCTCCGAACACGTTCAGCTCACCCATGTCGTCGTTCGCAGCGAGGCCGGTGTCGAAATCGCACAAAAGTCGCTGTCTCACTACGTGCTGGCCGGACAGTCCGCGGTGTTGCCGATCGACTTGCCACCGTTGGCGCCTGACACGGCTTTGCGCGTCGAAGCGCGAAGCGACGCCGCCATCGCGCTGCCGGACGCCCTGGTCAGGGTGCCTCGTGTCGAAGCGACGCCGCGCTGACCTTGCGCCGTTGCATCCGGCGCTGAATGCGCATCGGCTCGGCGGGTCCCGCAGGCCCGCAAGCATTGCGCGCTGCGGGAGTCGAACTGCCTTCGCTTTCACGATCGCAGTCGCGGTCGCACTGGTCACCGGGACCGTCCGTCGCGCGAACGCCGCCGAGCCGGGCGCTCCCGTCGGTGCCCTTGCGACCGTCACGCCGCTCACGCCGCTTATGCCGCTCACGCCCGTCATCCTCGACGTCCGCATCAACGGCCAGCCCGTCGAGGCGACGCGTCCTTTGCTGCGTCGCGGCGACCGGTTGTGCTTCGAAAAGGCGGAGATCGAAGCTTGGCAACTCGTCGTGCCGCCCTCGCCGGCGGCGACGATGAACGGCACCGACTACTACGACCTGCTCACCGTACCGGGCATGAAACTGCGCTTCGACGAAGCGACCCAGACCGTGAACCTGGAAGTTCCACCCGAAGCGTTCAAGGACAGCGTTGCGCGCACTCGCACGCCCGCGCGACCGCCCGCATCGGACTCGGTGTTCGGTGCCTTCCTCAACTACGACGTGGCACTGCAACGCGACCGCAGCGGCATGCAGGCCTCAGGTTACCTGGATGCGGCTGTCTCCGCTTCGTGGGGACTGGTCGCGACGAGCGCGCTCGCCGGGCAATCGGCATTCGACGGGGGCCGCGCAGTGACCCGCCTCGACACCTACTACCGCTTCGACAACCCCGACACGCTCACACGGCTCACGGTCGGCGACGCCATCGCGCGCAGCGCCACCTGGTCGACGCCGTTCCGCTTCGGCGGCGTCCAGTTCGGCACCCAGTTCGGGCTGCAGCCCGGCTACATCAGCTACCCGACGCCGACTTTGCGCGGCAGTTCCGGCTTGCCATCGGCTGTCGAGGTGTACGTCAACGACACGCTGCGCTACCAGGGTCGCGCCGATGCCGGGCCGTTCGCGGTCACCAATGTGCCGGTGCTGACCGGCGCCGGCGAAATGCGTTTTGCGGTGACCGACGCGCTGGGCGTGCAGCGCACGGTCACGACGCCCTACTACGTCAGCTCGAACCTGTTGCGCGCCGGCTTGTCCGACTACTCGGTGGAGTTCGGCTGGAACCGCCTGTTCTACGGTGAGCGCAGCTTCGACTACGGCCGGCCTTTCGCTTCGGGCACGTGGCGCAAGGGGCTCGACGACAACGCCACGCTCGAGGTGCACGGCGAAACCGGGGCGGCCAGTCAGACAGGCGGGGCTGGCATCACCTGGGTCATGGCGTCCGTCGGCGAGTTCGCGGTTCATGCGGCTGCCAGTCGCAGCAGCGATGCCGGCAGCGGGCGGCTGGTCCGCACCTCGTTCTCGCGCAGCAGCGACGACTGGAATTTCGCCGCGAGCCGGCAGACCGCCAGCCGCGACTTCACGCAGGTCGGCTGGCAAGACAGCAGCAGCCACGTGAGCGGCCAGACGCAGGTGTTCGCGGGCCGCTCGTTCGGTCGCTACGGCTCCCTCGGCAGCAGCTACACGCTCCTGCGCTACAACACCGGCGACCGCATTGCCGTGGTGTCGGTCAACTGGTCGATCGCGGTGGCGGGCGGCGGATCGCTCAGCACCTACGTCGCGCGCACGCGTCAGCAGAGCGTGCCGGCGCAACCCACGCTCACCTCCATCGGCGTCACCTTCACGCTGCCGTTGGGCGACCGGCAAACCGCATCGATGTCGGTGCAACGCGTCGATGGACGCACTACCACGACCGCCGCGATCGACCGTGCCCCGCCTGCCGACATCGACGGTGGTTACGGCTACCGCGTGATGGCCGCGCGAGGTGGCGATGCGCGTTCCGAGGCGAGCCTCGACTGGGTCGGCCGCTACGGCATCGCAACGGCCGAGGCCGCGAGCTTCATGGGCGACACCGCGTTGCGAGTACGTGCCAGCGGGGCCATTGGATCGGCAGGCGGCCTGCTGTTCGCGGCGCGCCAGTCGGACGATGCCTTCGCACTCGTGACGGTGCCGGGCGCAGCGGGTCTCGACGTCTACCGTGAGAACCACCGCATGGGAACGACGGACAGCCAGGGGCGCGCGATCGTTTCAGGGCTCCGGGCCTACGAGCCGAACCACATCAGCATCCACAACGCAGACCTGCCGATCGAAGCACTCATTGGCAAGGACGCGCTCGAAGTCGTGCCGCGCTTCAAGGGTGTCGCGGCAGCGACCTTCGACATCACCTGGCACGTGGTCGCCAATGTCGTCGTCCGCCTGCCCGATGGCCAGCCGCTGCCGCCGGGCATCGAGGTGCGAGCCGAAGCTCGCGCACAACCGCTGCTCACAGGGTACGGTGGTGCCATGTCGATCGACGCACCGCGCGCCAATGAACGCTTCGAAGCCCGGTGGCGCACCGGGCGATGCACGTTTTCACTGAGCGCGTCGCCTGCGACGGCCGAATCCCAAAGCGCGGCGAATTACGTCTGTGCACCCATAGAGGGGGCCAAGCCGTGATGCCGTGCACGCTCTTGAAGTCCTGCGCACTTATTGGGCTCCCCGCCCTTGCACTGCTGGCATCGACGCAGGCCCGGGCGAACTGTGGCGCTTTGGTTCAAGTGGGAACTTGCACGGTGTCGGTCAGCGCCACGGCGCTGGCCTTCGGCGACTACAACCCGGCGCTCGGCACCACCCGCGACATGACCAGCACGATCACCGTCAACGCCACCGTCACAGGCCTGCTGGTTTTGACAAGAGTTGCATACACCATCAGTTTGGGAGCCGGCGTCACCGGCAGCATGGCCGACCGCAGAATGACAGGCGGCAGCGTGGGGCAATCGCTCAAGTACAACCTGTTCACGGACGCCAGCCACAGCAGCAATTGGGCAACGAACGGCGTGTCCAACAGCATGAGTGCCATCGCCATCCTGGGGGGCGTCGACCTGACTGCGACGCACACTGTCTACGGTCGCATCCCCATCCATCAATACGTTTCCGCCGGCACCAACTACACCGACACCATCACAGTGACGGTGAATTATTAGCCCGTGCCCGACGTCCGCTTCAACCGCCGAGGTACGCGTCCTGCACCTTCGGGTTGCCGAGCAATTCGCGTCCACTGCCGGCCAGCACGATGCGTCCGGTTTCGATCACGTAGGCGCGGTCGGCGATCTTCAAGGCCTGGCGCACGTTCTGCTCCACCAGGAAAATCGTGAGCCCGTTCTGGTTGATCTCGCGCAGCGTTCGAAAGATGTCCTGCACGATGATCGGCGCCAGGCCCATCGAAGGCTCGTCGAGCAGCAGCACGCGGGGCTTGGCCATCAAGGCGCGGCCGATGGCCAGCATCTGCTGCTCCCCGCCCGACAGGTTGCCCGCCAGGCCGTCGGCGCGATCTTTCAGCACCGGAAACAGCGTAAAGATGCGGTCGAGGTCGTCGGCACGCTGAGCGCGCCCGTCGCGTCGCGTGTAGGCGCCGAGTTCGAGGTTCTCGCGCACGCTCAGCGTGGTGAGCGTGGCGCGCCCTTCCGCCACCTGCACCATGCCGGCCGCGACGATCTTGTGCGGCGGCAGCGATGTCAGGTCTTGCCCTTGCAACTCGACCTTGCCGGCGGCTTTCTTGACCAGGCCCGACAGCGCCAGCAACGTGGTTGACTTGCCGGCACCGTTGGCGCCGACCAGCGTGGTGATCTGCCCTTCGTGCAGTTCCAGATCGATGCCCTTGACCGCTTCGATATGGCCGTAGGCGACCTTGAGTCCGTCGACCTTGAGGAGGACGGCGCTCATCGAATCGACTCCGTGCCGGCTTCGTCTTCTTCGCGGCCGAGGTACGCCTCGATCACTTGCGGGTCGTTGCGGATCTGGTCCGGGCCGCCGCGCGCGATGATGCGGCCGAAGTTCAGCACCGCGATGTGTTCGCACAGGCCCATGACGAAACGCATGTCGTGCTCGATCATGAAGATGGTGTAGCCGCGTGCGCTGATGTTGCGAATCTCGATCATCAGGTCGGTCTTCTCGGTGCTGTTCATGCCGGCGACCGGTTCGTCGAGCAACAGCAGCTTGGGGTCGGTCGCGAGCGCGCGCGCCAGTTCGAGCTTGCGCTGCTCGCCGTAGGAAAGGTTGTCCGCGATGTCGCCGGCCTTGTGGTCCAGCTTGACCCAAGACAGCAACTCGCGCGCACGATCCCGCGCGCGGCGCTCTTCGCTTCGAAAGAGGCCCGACGAGCTCAACAGGCCGAACGCGCCGTAGCCCAGCTTGGCGTGCATGCCGACCATCACGTTCTCCAGCAGCGACATCTCCTTGAAGACGCGGATGTTCTGGAACGTGCGCGCGATGCCGGCACGCGTGATCTGGTGCGGCTTCATGCCGGCGAGGTCGTTGCCTTCGAAACGGATCGTGCCGCCTGTCACCGGCAGCAGGCCGGTCGTGAGGTTGAACACCGTCGTCTTGCCGGCGCCGTTCGGACCGATGAGACCGAAGACACCGCCCTTCGGCACATCGAGGTGCACTTCCTGCAGCACCTTGAGGCCGCCGAAGTAGCGCGAAACGCCATCGAGCGTGAGAAGTCCGGCGCTCATGCCGTCACCGCCTTGCGACCGAACCAGTGCCGGATGCGCACGGGGTCCCAGATGCCCTTGGGCAGGAACAACACGATGAGCACCAGGATGATGCCGTTCAACACCAGGCGGAAATCGCCGAAGGCGCGCAGCGACTCCGGAAGGATCGTCAGGATCACGCCGCCGAGCACCGGGCCTGTCAGTCCGTTGATGCCGCCGAGCACCGCCATCGTCAGGATGTCGACGCCGCGATCGAAGCCGAACTCGTTCGGCCCGATGAAGAAAGTCAGGTGCGCATTGAGCGTGCCTGCCAGGCCCGCGATGGCGGCACCGAGCACGAAGGCCAGCATCTTGTGCGCGCCGACATCGATGCCCATCAGACCCGCCGCCGTCTCGTCTTCCTTGATGGCCTCGAAGGCGCGGCCGATCTTCGAACGGCGCAGGCGCCACAGCGCGAGCAGCACCAGCACCACCGCGAGCAACACGTGCCACCACTGCGTCGAAGGCGGGATGCCGTTCAGACCGAGCGCCCCGCCCGTCAGCGATTCGGCGTTGAGGATCACGATGCGCACCACTTCGCCGAACGCCAGCGTCGCCATCGCGAGGTACACGCCCGACAGCCGCAGCGTCGGCTTGCCGATGACGAAAGCCATCAGCGCCGGCGCCGCCATGCCCGCCGCGATCGCGACCGGGAACGGCGCGCCGTAGTTCATCGTGAGGATGGCCGAGGTGTAGGCGCCGATGCCCATGAACGCGGCGTTGGCCATCGCCAGCATGCCGCATGAGAGCGTGAGCCAGATCGACAGCGCGAGCAGCGCATTGGTGCCGAGCGACAGCACCAGGTTGCTGTAGACCGACCAGAAATTGGCGAGCGAGTCCATCAGACTTTGCGTTCCTGCAAGGTGCCGAACAAGCCCTTGGGGCGCACCAGCAGCACCAGGAACAACAAGCCGAACGCGACCGCGTCCCGCATCGTCGAACCGATGTAGGCAACCGACAGCACTTCGGCAAAACCAAGAAAGAGTCCACCCAGGAGCGCACCGCGAATGTCACCCATGCCGCCGAGGATGATGACCGCGATGCCCTTGTGCAACATCGGCTGGCCCATCAGCGGGAACACCGCGTTCGAATACAGGCCGATGAGCACGCCGGCGAGTCCGCCCAGGGCGGCTGCGGCGAACGAGGTCATGAAGAACAGGCCTTCGACGTTCACCCCGACCAGGTACGCGGCCTTGGGCGATTCGGCGATGGCACGCAGCGCGCGACCGAGTTGGGTGCGCTTGAGCGCCAGCAACAGCACCGCCATCAAGGCGAACGACAGCAGGATGATGCCGAGTTCGAGCGCCGTCAGATGGATGCCGCCGAGGCTCATCGACTGGTCCGATATCACGCCTTGCGGAAAGCGGATGTTCTGCGCGCCGAAGATGCCTTGAATGCCGTTGTTGATGATGATGGCCACGCCGATGGTGGCGATCATCGGAATCAGGTGCGGTGCATTGCGTGCGCGCAGCGGCTTCAGCACCAGAAAGTCGATGAGCAGCCCCAGCGCGCCGCAGAAAACGAAGGCGAACAGCATGCCCGCCCACAGCGGAAACGCGAACCGCGCCATGACCTCGACCGCCGCATAAGCGCCGACCATGAACACCGCGCCATGCGACAGATTGATGACGCCGAGCACGCCGAAGATCAACGTGAAACCCAACGCGAAAAGCGCGTACACGCACCCCAGCGAGAGTGCGTTGACGAGTTGCTGTTCAAGCAAAGTGAAACCTCCGAGCCCGCGCCAGCGCAGGCAAAACAAACTCTGAAGTAGGCGCCGTAAAACGCAGTCAGCGGCGCACTCTTCAGGTGAGACACCGCCGATCTGGCTCTGCCAGTCCGCTGGTGTCGCCCCCGGTCAGGGGGTGGGAGTCGCGACACGCAGTGCGCAGCGACCTGGGGGCGAGCTATTTCTCGATCACGAACTCGGTCCCCTTCGTCACGCTGACGATAGGAACCTGTTGCGCGTCGTAGCCAGCCGGCTTGCCGGCCTTGTCCATCGCGCGACGGAACTGGAACGCGCCCGTGGCACCGGTCCACTTCACGGCCGGCAGCGCATCACGCAAAGCCGTGCGATCGGCCGGCAGGTTGCCCGACAACTTCACGGCTTTGATGGCTTGCGCTGCGATGTACATCGCGTCGTACGACTGCGCCGCGAACTGGTCGGGTGCAACCTTGTACTTGTCGTTGTAGGCCTTGATGAACTTGCTGTTCTCCGGCGTCGCATTGCTCAACGACCACGGGCTGCCCACGTACAGGTTGTCGGACTGACCCTTGGCCAGATCGAACACCTTGGCCGAGTTCATGCCGTTGCCGCCGATGAAGGGCACGGCGAGCCCGAGCTGTCGTGCCTGCACCATGATCGGTGCGCCTTCTGCCAGCAAGGCCGACAGCACGATCGCATCGGCGCCGCTGGCCTTGATCTTGGTGAGTTGCGCCTTGAAGTCGACGTCGCCCTTGGCGAAAGTCTCGGTGGTCGTCACCGGAATCTTCAGGTCGTCGAGCGCCTTCTTGAAGTTGTCGTAGCCGCTCTTGGTGAACACGTCGTCGTTGCCGTAGAGCACGGCGACCTTCTTGATGCCGGCCTTCTTGACCGCGATCTTGATGGTTTCCGGCAGCACGTCGGCTTCGGTCACCGAGTTGCGAAAGACGTAGTCGCCGATCGAAGTGATGCCGTCTGCCGTGTTCGAGGTGCCGAAGGCCACCGTCTTGCCGGCCTGCGCGATCGGGTCGCCGGCCTGCGCCGAGTTCGACAGCGTCGGGCCGAACACCATCAGCACCTGATCCTGAAAAATCAGTTTCTTGAAGACGTTGATCGCTTCTTCTTTCTTGCCTTGCTCGTCGGCGATGACCAGCTGAATCTTGTTGCCGTTGATGCCGCCGGCCGCATTGATTTCATCGGTGGCCAACTCGAAGCCGTTGCGGATGGCGACGCCGTACTGCGCCGCACCGCCGGAGAGGGCTTCGGCGACGCCGATTTTGAGATCGGCGGCCTGCGCGGAGGCGCAAAAAGCTGCAAAAGCCAACACCGTGGCCTTGAATGGAAGTTGTCTCATTGGGAGTCTTTCGGGGGAAAAAACGAGCGCCAAGCATAAATCAGCTTGGATAACGATATTCGCTCTTGGCATTCGCTCGTGGGCTTCATTCCCGGCGTGCGCACCGCGCCTGGCAAAAACGGGCGTTAGAGCGGCAACCAGGTTCCGGCTTGTGTTGCCTTTGCCCGCTGGTACAAGAAGCGCGCCGTCGCAACATCTTCCAGCGCCATGCCGAGCGACTTGAAGAGCGTCACTTCATTCGTGCCGACGCGCCCCGGATGCGCGCCGACGACCAGTTCGCCGATCTCGGCACGCAAGCTGGCGGGCGTGACGAGCCCGGCTCGCAGCGCGCTCAGGTAGTCGCCCGACTCGGCGAGCGTCGACTCGCGGCGATCGACGAACAGCGACGCGCGACCCATCAGCGCAGGCTCGATCTCGCAGTACGACGGCGTGCTGGAGCCGACCGCGTTGATGTGCGTGCCGGGCGCGATCCACGCATCGCGCAGGATGGGTTCGCGGGCATTCGTGACCGTGACCACGATGTCAGCCTCGTGTACCGCGGCTTCGGCTGACTCGACCGCTTCCATCCTGAATTCATAGGCGGGTTGTTCGGCGGCGACAAAGGCCTGTGCACTGGCGAGACTGCGGGCCGTGACCTTGACCGATGCGAGCGACCGCGCCGCCGCCACGGCCTGCAACTGCCAATGCGCCTGATGGCCGCTGCCGATCAACGCCAGCTTCGAGGCGTCGGGCCGCGCCAGCAGGCGGGTCGCCAATCCGGTCATCGCCGCGGTGCGGATGCCGGTGATTTCGGAGGCGGACATCACGGCCATCAACGCGCCGGTGTCGCCGCTGAACAGCAGCACGCAGCCCTGGTGCGGGTCCAGCCCCAGCGCGCTGTTGCCGGGGAAGAAGCCGCCGGTCTTGGCACCGTAGACCGGCTCGGTGCCGCCAATGTAGGCCGGCATCAGGCCGAGCAGACCTTTGGCGCCGGGCGGACTGACGATCTGGCGCAGCGGCTGGTGCACCTCGCCGCGCGCGAGCGCTGCCATGGCGTCGGACATCAGGTCGATGCAGTCGGCCACGCTCAGGAGTCGGGCGACCTCTTGCCGGCTGAGGAACAGGACGGGCTCGACGCCGGTGGGCGCGCTGGCGGTCATCCGTGATCCATCGCTTGATTCATGGCCGACTCACCCCTGCGCGCGCGCAGCGTCCAGGTGCTGGGTCAAGGTCGGCAGATCGGTGTTGGTGCCGCACAGCAGCACGCCCACGCGCTGGCCCTCGAGCTCCTCGCGCAGCGGGCCGAGCAGCCCGGCGGTGGCGGCCGCGCAGGCAGGCTCGGGCGAGAGCTTGAGTTCTTCGAACAGCCGCAGCATGGCGCTGCGAATCTGGTCGTCGGACACCGTCACCAGCTGGTCGATGCTGCGGCGGCACAGCTCGTAGCTGTAGGCCTCGGTGTGCGGTGCCATCAGGCTGTCGGCGATGCCCTGCATCGGGCCCATCTTGATCGGGTGACCGGCCTTGAAGCTCTGCGACATGCCGTCCGCGCCCTCGGGCTCCACGCCATAGACCTTGCAGTCGGGCTGCACCAGCTTGAAAGCCGTGGCCACCCCGGCCGCCAGGCCACCGCCGCCGATCGGCAGGATGACCGCATCGAGCGCGGGGGCCTGCGTCGCCCACTCGTAGCCGAGCGTCGCGGTGCCGAGCACCGTGCGATAGCCGTTGAACGGATGTACGAAAAAGCGCCCTTCTTCCTGTTCGATCTGGCGTACGCGTTCGAAGGCGGCGGCGCCGTTGTCCGCCATCACGACTTCAGCGCCGTACTGGTGGCACAGCGCCACGCGAAACGGGCTGGCGGTCTTGATCATCACCACCTTGGCACCGATGCCGAGCTTCATCGCGGCGTAGGCCACCGCCACCGCATGGTTGCCGGCGCTCACGCAGGTCACGCCGGCCCGCCGCTGTTTGTCGTCGAGCGCGAGCATGTTGGAGAACGCGCCACGGGCCTTGAAGGTGCCGCTGGCCTGCAGCAGTTCGAACTTGAAGTTCAGGCGCGTGCCGACGAGGTCTGCCAGCGCGTCCTTGTCGAACACCGGGGTCTTGAAGACGTAGGGCTCGAGCGCGGTGCTCAGCTCGCGGATGGCGGCGAGCGTGGGTACGGGTTGGCCATCGATCGTCATTTGATCGACGGTCATTTAAAGCCCAGCCGGCTGCGCGTGAAGAGCAAGGCGACGATGCTGACGATCGCGGCGAAGATCAGGTAGTAGCTCGGCGACAGTTTGTCGTGTGTCACGCTGATGAGCCAGGTCAGGATGAAGGGCGCGAAGCCGCCGAAGATGGTCACCGCCGTGTTGTAGCTCAGCGAAAGACCGGTGGTGCGGGTCTGGGTCGGGAACAGTTCCGACAGCAGCGCCGGCACCGGCGCGAAGTACGCCGTCATCAGGCAGCCGAAGACGATTTCGACCAGCAGCAGCGTGCCGAAGCTCGGGCTCGCGACCAGCAACGCGAACATCGGATAGATCAGCACCAGCAGCAGCACCGCGGCCGTCAGCATGATGCGCACGCGGCCCACGGTGTCCGACAGATGACCGATGACGGGCGCGAAGAACATCTGGATGATGCCGACCATCATGGTGGCGGTGAACACGACCGACGCCGGCAGGCCGAGCTGCTTGACGCCGTAGGTCGGCATGAAGAGCACGAGGTAGGTCGCGACGGTGCCAAGGATCACGATGCCGATGGCGAGCAGCAGGCGCTCCTTCTGATGCGCGAAGGTGTCGCGGATCGGTGTCGTCGTCGCTTCGATCTTCGCGAACTCCGGGCTCTCGTCGACATTGCGGCGGATGTAGTACGCCACCGGGCCGATCAGGAGGCCGAAGATGAACGGAATGCGCCAGCCCCACGCCGCCATCTGGTCGCCCGTGAGCGTGCTGGTGAGCACGGCACCGAAGCCCGCCGCCAGCAAGGTGGTGAGGCCCTGGCTCGCGACCTGCCAGCTGGAGAAGAAGCCGCGGCGGTTCGGTGCGTGCTCGGCCAGGAACGCCGTCGCGCTGCCGAATTCGCCGCCGGCCGACAGGCCCTGGATCATCCGCGCCAGCACCAGCACGGCCGGCGCGAACAGGCCGATGCTGCCGTAGGTCGGCACGATCGAAATCATCAGCGTGCCGGTGAACATCAGCACGATCGACAAGGTGAGCGCCGCCTTGCGACCGGCCCGGTCGGCGTAGGCGCCGATGACGATGGCGCCCAGTGGCCGCATGAAGAACGACACGCCGAAGGTGCCGAGCGTGAGCAGCAGCGACACCGTGTCGTCGCCGGTCGGAAAGAACAGCTTGGAGATGGTCGCGGCGAAGAAGCCGTAGACCACCAGGTCGAACCATTCGAGCGCATTGCCGATGGATGCGGAAACGACGGCCCGCCATGGCGGTGCGTCGGTGGTCGGGGCGGGGTGGCGCAGCACGCCGGCGGTGGCTTGGCTCATGTTGTTCTTCTCTCGTAAAAGTTCAGGCGGGCAGCGACATGCTGCGGATCAGCTTGCGCATGAAGGATTCGCACTGTTCGATCTGCTCCAGCGTGACGAATTCGTTCGCCTTGTGCGCGTCTTCGATGCTGCCGGGCCCGCACACCACCGAGGGGATGCCCAGCTGCTGGAACAAGCCGGCCTCCGTGCCGTAGGCGACCTTGCGCACATCACGGTCGCCGGTGAGTGCGCGCACGAGTTGCGTGATGGCCGCCTGCTCCGATGCATCGAGCGTGGGCGCCGTGGCCAGCAGTTCGAAGTCGATGGCGGCGCCGGCATGCTCGCTCTTCATGCGTGGCAACAGCGTGTTGGCGGCGTAGTCCTTGATGCGCTCGATGATCGGCGTGCTGTCGACGCCCGGCAGGTTGCGGTATTCGAAACCGAACTCGCACTGCGAAGGAATCGTGTTGATCGCGATGCCGCCGTTGATGGTGCCGGTCTGCAGCGTGGTGAAGGGCACGTCGAAGGCGTTGTCGAATGGGCCGTCGCGCCGGTACTGGTCGGCCTGGTCGCGGATGAAGCAGATCAGCCGCGCCGCGTATTCGATGGCGTTGAGGCCGTGCGGCGTCAACGACGAATGCGCCGCATGGCCATGCACGCGGCAGCGGTACGCATTGATGCCCTTGTGCGCCACGATGACACGCATGTCGGTCGGTTCGCCGACGATGCAGCCATTGGCGTGGATGCCGCGCGCCTTCAGGTCGGCCAGCATGTACGGCGCACCGACGCAGCCCAGTTCTTCGTCGCACGAGAAGGCGAAATGAATCGGCTCCTTGAGACGCGCCGCTTTCATCTCCGGCAGCAGCGTCATGGCGATGCCGATGAAGCCTTTCATGTCGCAGGTGCCGCGGCCGAAGAGCTTGCCTTCGCGCACGGTCGGCTCGAAGGGGCCGCTGTCCCATGTCTGGCCTTTGACCGGTACGGTGTCGGTGTGACCCGAAAGGACGATGCCGCCCTGCGTCGAGCCATCGGCCGCGGGCAAGGTTGCAAAGACATTCGCCTTCTTGCCGGTCGCTTCGTACGTCAGCGTCGACCTTGCCCCGTGCCGCTCGAGGTCATCGCGAACGGTCTCGATGAGGCCCAGATTAGACTCAAAGCTGGTGGTGTCGATGCGAATCAACTTCTCGATCCAGGGAAGAGAAATCGGCGATGGGGTGGGGGCGTTCAAGGTGGTCACAGAATTATCATATGCGAAAATTTTCAGATAAGAAAAAGAAAATGCAAGCATCCGATTCTGTTGTTCTGGACAAATCGGAGCTCGGCGGTCGGCTGCGCAGCGCTCGGCTGGCGCAGCGTTTGACGCTGTCCGATCTCGCCGCGAAATCGCAGGTCTCGGTGGCTTCGATCTCGAAAGCCGAGCGCGGCTTGCTGGCGCTCAGCTATGAGAAATTCGCTGCCTTGGCGGCGGCGTTGCAGCTCGATCTGTCGACGTTGTTCGGCACGCAGCCTTCAGGCTTCTTATCGGGCAGTGTCGTCGTCACGCGCAGCAAGGACGTGGTCGAGTACCACTCCGAGCGCTACCTCTACGGCATGCTGGCGACGCAGGTCACGTCGAAGAAGATGACGCCGATGATGGGCCGCATCGAAGCCGATTCGATCCTGAGACCCGGCCAGTTCAGCAAGCATTCGGGTGAGGAATTCATCTTCGTGCTCGACGGTGTGCTCGAGATGCACTTCGTCGACGGCCGCGTCGAAAGGCTCGAGAAGAACGACAGCATCTATTTCGACAGCGGCCTCGGCCATCTGTACGTCAACGGCGGCAAAGAGGGGGCGCAGATCCTGGTGGTGTGCTGCAACGAACCCGGCCAGCCGTCGATCGACGGCAGCCGCTGATCAGGCCGCGATTGCCGGTTCCGGCGGGCGCTGGGTGCCGAGAATCGTCTGCGTGCCGGACGGCATGTGCTGCGCCCATTCGATGATTTCGAGCCGGCCGTCGGCGTGCTCGGCCAGCGCGGTCAGGCTCTCCACCCAGTCGCCGTCGTTGCAGTAGAGGATGCCGTCGATGTCGCGCATCTCGGCATGGTGGATGTGCCCGCAGACAACGCCCTGCACGCCCCGCTTTCGCGCTTCGCGTGCGACGGCGACCTCGAAGTCGCCGACATAGCTCACGGCCCGCTTCACCTTCTGTTTCAGATACTTGGAGAGAGACCAGTACGGCAGCCCCATGCGGGCGCGCAGCGAGTTGAGATGCCGATTCAGCTTGAGGGTGAACTCATAGAGCGAGTCTCCGACATGCGCCAGCCATTTGGCGCACTGGATCACGCCGTCGAACAGGTCGCCGTGCATCACCCAGAGCTTTCGGCCATCGGCCGTCTCGTGAATCCACTCGTCCGCGACGTCGATGCCGCCGAAGTTGTGGTTCAGATACTTGCGGGCGAACTCGTCGTGGTTGCCCGGAATGAAGATCACGCGCGTGCCCTTGCGCGCCTTGCGCAGCAACTTCTGGATCACGTCGTTGTGCGCCTGCGGCCAGTACCAATGCCGCTTGAGTTGCCAGCCGTCGATGATGTCGCCGACGAGGAACAGCGTCTCGCACTCGGTGTGCTTCAGGAAGTCCAGCAGCGCACGCGCCTGGCAACCGGGCGTGCCCAGGTGCAGGTCGGAAATCCACAGCGTTCGAAAGCGCTGCGGCGGCCGTGTTGCGTCATCGTCGTCCGGCGCCGAAGTGCCGGTTGCGTTGTCGCGCCATGCGCGCAGAAAAGCATCGTCGCGTTGCATGGATGCGGAGCGTCGCGGTGCGGCGTGACGCCAGCATGGCAGCGGGAAGACGGTTGCGTGACAACCGCAACTCTCGCGCCAGACAAAGCTAGAGAAGCAGGTCGCTGTCGCTGGATCGATGCGACGGCGGCACGACGCCCAGATGCCGATACGCCGCCAGCGTCGCGATGCGGCCGCGCGGTGTGCGCTGCAGGTAGCCCTGCTGGATCAGGTACGGCTCGATCACGTCTTCGATGGTGTCGCGCTCTTCGCCGATGCTGGCCGCTACGTTGTCCAGGCCGACCGGGCCGCCGTCGAAACGGTGGATCACGGCTTCGAGCAGCTTGCGGTCCATCAGGTCGAAGCCTTGCGGGTCGACGTCGAGCATCGCCAGCGCCTTGTGCGCGATGTCTTCGGTGATCTTTCCGTTGCCCTTGACCTGCGCGTAGTCGCGCACGCGGCGCAGCAAGCGATTGGCGATGCGCGGCGTGCCACGCGACCGGCG
>CAXTCC010000056.1:0-19407 GCA_964242015.1 uncultured Variovorax sp. | reverse complement strand
TCGAGAAACGCATGATGTTCATCATCCTGACGCTGATCGTCGCGGTCGCGGCCTTCAACCTGGTGTCGACGCTGGTGATGACGGTCACCGACAAGCGCGCCGACATCGCCATCCTGCGCACGCTGGGCGCCAGCCCGAAAAGCATCATGGGAATCTTCGTGGTGCAGGGCGCGATGGTGGGTGTCATCGGCACCGTGCTCGGGCTCGCGCTGGGACTCGGCATCGCCTACAACATCGACGTGATCGTGCCGGCCATCGAACACGCACTGCACACCAGCTTCTTGCCGCAAGACATCTACCTGATCAGCAAGATGCCGAGCGATCCGCAGCAGAGCGACATCATGCCGATCGCCATCATTTCGCTGGTGCTCTCTTTCGCGGCGACGCTGTATCCGAGCTGGCGCGCCAGCCGGGTGAACCCTGCCGAGGCGCTGCGTTATGAGTGATCAGAAGGTCGTGCTCTCGGGCACCACGCAGCCCTACCTTGCGCCGGTGCTCAAGGCGCGCGGCCTGACCAAGCGCTTCCACGAAGGCCGACTCGACCTGACGGTGCTGCACGGCGTCGACCTCGACGTGCGCGCTGGCGAAACGCTGGCGATCGTCGGCGCCTCGGGCTCCGGCAAGAGCACCTTGCTGCACCTCATGGGCGGGCTCGATGCGCCAAGCAGCGGCAGCGTCGAACTGCTGGGCAAGAACATCGCTGCCGTCGATGCGGCAGAGCAGGGGCGTTTGCGCAACCTGCACCTCGGCTTCGTCTACCAGTTCCATCACCTGTTGCCGGAGTTCAGCGCGCTGGACAACGTGGCGATGCCGCTCAAGATCCGGCGCGCCGATCCGGCCGAAGCGGTGCGCTCTGCGACCGCGATGCTCACCAGCGTCGGACTGGCCGAGCGGTTGCAGCATCGGCCGGCCGAGTTGTCGGGCGGCGAGCGCCAACGCGTCGCGATCGCACGTGCCCTGGTCACGCAGCCGGCCTGCGTGCTGGCCGACGAACCGACCGGCAACCTCGATCGCGCGACGGCCGATGGCGTCTTCGCGCTGATGCTCGAGCTGGCGCGGCTGCACGGCACGGCCTTTGTCATGGTCACGCACGACGAGACGCTGGCCAAGCGCTGCGACCGCGTGTTGCGGCTGGTCGCGGGCCGCCTGGCCGACTGACGTCGGTCAGCGGTCGCGCTCTACTTCGGCTTGTAAGCGACCACGTCGATCTCGACCTTGGCGTCGACCATCAGGCGCGCCTCGGTGGTCGAGCGGGCCGGTCGGCCATCAGCACTGAAGTAGCTCATGTAGATGCGGTTGAAGGCACCGAAATCGCGCGCGTCCTGCAGCCACACAGTGCTTTTGCAGACGTCGTCGAGCGTGGCGCCGGCCAGCGCCAGCACGGTCTTCAGGTTTTCCATGACCTGCCGCGTCTGTGCTTCGATGCCGCCGACCACGATCTCGCCGTTGCCGTCGGCAGGCACCTGGCCCGACACATAGATGAAGTCGCCCGCGCGCACCGCCGGGGAGAAGGGGCGCACTTGGCGGTCGGAAGCGGTGGGCGAACCACCGAGGTATTCGAGGGGCATGAAAGACTCCTGCGGACGGGCCGCTTCACTGAGTTGATGGGCGTTTCTGAAATTCTATTTCAGTGAAAGTATCTTGATACAGGGTTTATACGGATGATTTGGCACGTTTGGTGCTTCAGAGTCGGGGCAGTGCGAAAGTAAATTTCACAAATCCTGAAGCCAAGGAGTTTCGATGCGAGCCACCGACCTAGCCAAATCCGTGCTGAAAAGTACCTTCCGCGGCGCTGCCCTGCTGTCGATGCTCGTCATCGCAGCGACGGTGGCTGCGCCCACCGCCGTGGCGCAAACGCCCCGCAACTACGCCACGCTGGCGATGGTGGCCGAGCCGCAAACGCTCGACCCGATGGCCTCGACCGCCGACCTGGTCGCGACCATCATGCAGCACGTCTTCGAGCCCCTCTATACCTTCGATGCCAAGTGGAACGTGGTGCCGATGCTGGCCGAATCGATGCCCAAGATTTCCGCCGACGGCAAGAGCTATTCGATCACGTTGCGCAAGGGCGTGATGCTGCACAACGGTCGCGAACTCAACGCCGACGACGTGGTCGCGAGCCTGCAGCGCTGGATCGAGCAGTCGCCGCGCGGCAAGGCGGTGGGCTCGCAGATCGAGAGTCTCAAGGCCAAGGGCGCCCTGGGTGTCGACATCGTGCTGAAGGCGCCGTATGCGCCGCTGGTGTCGCAGCTTGCACTGCCGAGCGGCATGGCCGCCATCATGGCGAAAGACTCGATCGCGCAGCCGCTGAAAGACTTCGTCGGCACCGGCCCGTACAAGTTCAAGGAGCGCCAACCCGACCGCTTCGTCATCCTCACGCGATTCGACAAATACAGTGCGCGCAAGGAGCCCGCCAACGGCTACGGCGGCAAGCGCGAGGCGCTCATCGAAGAGCTGCGCTTCGTGCCCGTGCCCAATGCCAGCACGCGTGTCGAAGGTGCGCTGGCCGCCCAGTACGACTTCGCCGATCTGCTGCCGGTCGAGGCGCTGACGCGGCTCGAGAAATCGGGCGGCAAGACGGTGCCGATCCTCACGCCGTCGTTCGGCTTCCCGTACCTGGTCTTCAACACCAAGGAAGGCGTGCTCGCCAACCAGGCGATGCGCCAGGCGGTGCAGACCGGCATGGGCGAAGGCGAGATGTTGGCCGCCGGCTTCGGCGACACGCGCTTCTTCATCGCCGAAGGCAATCACTTCCCGAAGGGCTCGCCGTTCTATTCGACCAGTGGCACCGAGCTGTACAACCAGCGCAATGGGGCCAAGGCGAAAGAGGCTGCGATCAAGGCCGGCTACAAGGGCGAGCCAATTCGCCTGATGGCGAGCCGTCAGTACGACTTCCACTACAACATGGCCCTGCTGATGGCCGAGCAGTTGAAGAAGGCCGGCTTCAAGGTCGAGCTCAACATCGTCGACTGGGCGACCCTGGTGCAGCGCCGCAACGACGCCAAGCTGTGGGACATCTACGTGACGCATTCGGGCCAGTTCCCCGAGCCGATGCTGTCGCCGCCGCAACTGGGTGACGGTGCGCCGGGCTGGTGGGACACGCCTGCCAAGAAGGCTGCGCTGCAGGCGTTCAACGTCGAGAGCGATCCGGTCAAGCGCGGCGCATTGTGGGGCAAGGTGCAGCAGGTCGTCTACGACGAAGTGCCGTACGTGAACGTCGGCAAGTTCAATGGCCTGTCGGCCAAGAGCCCCGCGCTCGACAACTACCAGCCCGCGACCTGGCCGTTCTTCTGGAACGCGAAGATCAAGTAAGCGTCCTGCGATGTATCGCTATCTCGCTTCCCGCATCGCGGGGATGTTGATCGTGCTCGCCCTCGTGGCGGTTCTGGTCTTCATCCTGACGCGTGCCGCCTCCGGTGACCCGGTGTCGGTGCTGCTCGGCGACCAGGCCACCGCTGCCGACATCGCGCGCGTGCAAAAAGAATACGGCCTCGACAAGCCGCTGCCCGTGCAGTTCGGCTACTGGCTGCGGGAGGTGCTGCAAGGCAACCTCGGCCAATCGATCTTCTTGCAACGGCCGGTGACGCAGGCGCTGTGGGAGCGGGCCGAGCCGACCACGCTGCTGTCGTTGATGGCGGTCGCCATCGCCGCTCTCATCGGCTTGCCGTGCGGCATCGTCTCGGCGGTGTTTCGGGGCCGCTGGATCGATCAGTTCTTCACCGGCATCGCGATGCTCGGTGCCAGCATCCCGAGCTTCTGGCTGGGCATCGTGCTGATCCAGATCTTCGCGGTGTCGTTCGGCTGGTTTCCGGTGTCGGGCTACGGCGCGCCCGGTGCGCCGCTGCTCGAACGCCTGCACTCGCTGATCCTTCCTGCCGCCGTGCTGGGCTTGCTCAATTCGGCGCTGATCATCCGCTTCACACGGGCGTCGATGCTCGACGTCCTGGGGGAAGACTACGTTCGCACGGCGCGTTCCAAGGGCTTGTCTGAAAGCACCGTCGTGTTGAAGCACGCGCTGCGCAACGCGCTGGTGCCGATCGTCACCGTGCTCGGCCTGACCGCCGCGCTGATGATCGGCGGCGCCGTCGTCACCGAGACGGTGTTCGGCTTGCCCGGTGTCGGCAACCTGGTCGTCAACGCGGTGCTGCGTCGCGACTACCCGGTGATCCAGGGCGCGCTGCTGGTGATCGCCGCGATCTACGTGCTCATCAACTTCTCGATCGACCTGCTGTACGTCGCGGTCGATCCGCGCGTCAAGCTTTGAGAGCGGCACCGTCATGCAACTCCCGAGAACACTCCGCCAGTTGATGCACCGCCGCACGGTGATGGTCTCCGCGCTGGTGCTGCTGGTCATCGCCGTCATGGCGATCGGCGCGCCATGGTTCGCGTCCTTCGACCCCAACGACACTGCCGTGCTGGACCGCTTGAAGCCGCCGAGCGCAGAGCACCTGATGGGCACGGACGAACTGGGCCGCGACATGTACGCGCGCATCGTGCATGGCGCGCGCTATTCGCTCACCATCGCCGCGCTGACGGCCCTCGGCTCGGTCATCCTCGGCACGGCGCTCGGCCTCGTTGCCGGCTTCTTCCGCCGGCTCGATGCACCGATCATGCGGGTGGTCGACGCGATGATGTCGTTCCCCGACATCCTGCTCGCCATCGCCCTGGTCGCCATCCTCGGCGCGTCGTTGGGCAATGTCGTGCTGGCTTTGGTGCTGGTCTACACGCCGCGTGTCGCGCGCGTCGTGCGCGCATCCACGCTGGTGGTGCGGGAGCTTTTGTTCGTCGAAGCCGTACGCGCCCTGGGTGTCCGGACCTCGCGCATCCTGTGGCGCCACATTCTCCCCAACCTGATGTCGCCCATCCTGGTGCAGGTCTCGTTCATCTTCGCGTACGCCATCCTCGCGGAAGCCGGCTTGTCGTTTCTCGGCGTGGGCGTCCCGCCTGAAATCCCGACCTGGGGAACGATGGTGGCGGGCAGTCAGCAATACGCCGATCGGGCGTTCTGGGTCGTGTTGTTTCCGGGGCTGGCGATCATCTTCACTGCGTTGTCCCTGCAACTGCTGGGTGATGGGGTGCGTGACTTGCTCGATCCGAAGTTGAAGAAGGCGGCGTGAAATGGAACACCACTCGCAAATCATGTTGTTGAGGTTCGACGGGGACCGCGCCGACGGCGTACTCCCCTCCGCTCACGTCCCCCGGCCTTCACCCGTGCCGAGGGCATCGGGTGCTTCACGCAGCGAAATAAAGGAGGAGCCGAAGGCGGGGGACATTCGCGGAGGGAAGTACCCGGTGGCCTCGGCACGAGCCAACGAATGCATCCGAGTCCAGTACCCGGAGCACATGACATGACGACACCTCCCCGCCTCACAGTCAAGAACCTCAGCACCAGCTTCCCCACCGAAGACGGCCTGGTCCGCTCGGTGGCAGACGTCAGCTTCTCGATCCAGCCCGGCAAGACAACGGCCCTGGTCGGCGAGTCGGGCTCGGGCAAGTCGGTCACCAGCCTGACGCTCATGCGCCTGCTCCCCAAAACCGCGAATGCACAAGTAGCCGGAGAAACAGCATTCGCCACACGCGACGGTCGCAGCGTCGACTTGCTGAAGCTGCCCGAGACCGACATGCGACGCCTCCGCGGCAATGAGTTGTCGATGATTTTTCAGGAGCCGATGACTAGCTTGAACCCGGTGTTCACCATCGGCGAGCAGATCGCCGAAAGCGTTCGGCTGCACAAGGGCCTCGACCGCAAGGCCGCGCTGGCCCATGCACTGCGCATGCTCGAACTCGTCGAGATTCCGGCGGCGTCGCAACGTTTGTATGAGTATCCGCATCAACTCTCCGGCGGCATGCGCCAACGCGTGATGATCGCGCTGGCGATGGCCTGCGACCCGACGTTGCTCATCGCCGATGAGCCGACCACCGCGCTCGACGTGACCATCCAGGCGCAGATCCTCAACCTGATGCGCCGGCTGCAGGCCGAGACCGGCATGAGCATTCTTTTCATCACGCACAACCTCGGTGTCGTCGCGCACCATGCCGATGACGTCGTCGTGATGTACGCCGGCCGCGTGGTCGAACATGCACCCGTGCGGCCGCTGTTCGCTGCGCCGGAGCATCCGTACACGCAGGGCTTGCTGGCGTGCCTCCCGGGCAAGGCGGCGCGCGCCGGGCAACCGCGGCCCAAGCGGCTGTTCGCGATTCGAGGCCAGGTGTCGAGCCCGTTGGCACCGCCGCCCGGCTGCGCCTTCGAGCCGCGTTGCGACCTGGCGATCGACGCTTGCCGTGCCGCCATGCCGCCGTTGATCAGCACCCAGCCGGATCGCGAGGCGCGCTGCATCCGCGTGCCGGAGCACGTCGATCTGACCGAGGTCGCAACCGAAGCTTCGGTTGAAATTTCAGAGGCGGGGACGGCATGAGCGCGATCTTCGAAGAGCCGCTCATCGAGGTGCGCCACCTCAAGAAATACTTCGGCACCGGTGGGCGTCCGGTGCGGGCGGTCGACGACGTGTCGTTCGCCATCAGGCAAGGCGAAACGCTGGGGCTGGTCGGCGAATCCGGTTCGGGCAAGAGCACCATCGGCCGCACCTTGCTGCGACTGGTCGAGCGTACCGATGGCGAGGTGCTGTACCGCGGCAACGATGTCGGCAAGCTCTCGGGCGGCGACATGCGCAAGCTGCGCAGCAAGCTGCAGATCATCTTTCAAGACCCGTATGCCAGCCTGAACCCGAAGATGCGCATCAGCGCCATCCTCGGCGAAGCGCTGGCGACTCATGGGTTGCACAAGGGTGCCGCGGCGCGTGACAAGCGCATCGCCGAGCTGCTCGAAACCGTGGGTCTGCGTGCCGAACACGCGAGCCGTTTTCCGCACGAGTTTTCCGGCGGTCAGCGGCAGCGTATCGGCGTGGCGCGCGCACTCGCTGTCGAGCCGGAGTTCATCGTCGCGGACGAACCGCTGTCGGCGCTGGACGTGTCGATCCAGGCGCAAGTCATCAACCTGCTGGCCGACCTGCGCGAGCGCCTTTCACTCACCATGCTGTTCATCTCGCACGATCTCGACGTGGTCGAATACCTGTGCGACCGCGTGGTGGTGCTCTACCTCGGCAAGGTGATGGAAGTGGCGACGACGGCGGAGTTGTTCGAGCGTCCGAAGCATCCGTACACGCAAGCACTGCTGGCCGCGAGCCCGAAGCCCGATCCGCTGCAGCCGAGCGAACATGTGGCGTTGAAGGGCGACATTCCGAGCCCGATCGCGCCGCCTTCGGGTTGTGTGTTTCGTACCCGCTGCCCGCACGCCATCGAGGCCTGTGCGCAAACCGTGCCGCCGCTCGAAGAGCTCGCGCCCGGTCATTTTTCTGCCTGCATCCGCAAGGACTTGCTGGCGCAATCGATCAGAGACTGACGACATGAATTCATCGACAAACGACCTGCTGGACCCGCTGCTGCACAGCGGCTTCAAGGGCTATCCGCGCACGCAAGCGGCGCGGCTGCGCAGCGACATCGGCGCTGCGAACTGGAACATGCTGGCCGGCGACCTGCCGCTGCCGCTGGCTGTGCTGAAGCGTGAGGCGCTGGAACACAACCTGGCCTGGATGCAGGCGCGCGTCGAGGAATGGGGCGTCGATCTCGCGCCGCACGGCAAGACGTCGATGTCGCCGCAGCTGTTCCAGCGGCAACTCGCTGCGGGCGCCTGGGGCATGACCTTCGCGACGGTGACGCAGCTGGCCATCGGCGTCGCCGCAGGTGCGCGGCGCACGCTCATCGCGAATCAGGTCGTGAGCGACGAAGACCTCGGCGGCATTCAGCAACTGCTGCGCGCGCACGAAGGATTGCGCATCGTGTTCCTGCTCGACTCCGTCGCGCAGCTCGATCTCATCGAAGGATGGTCGCGCAGGCATGAACAGACAGGCGGGGGCATCGTGCCCTTCGAACTGATGATCGAGATCGGTGTCGACGATGGCCGCACCGGCTGCCGCACGCATGAACAGGCGACCGCGTTGGCCGAGCGTTGCAAGGCGAGCCCTTGTGTGAAGCTGGTCGGCATCGAATGCTACGAAGGGCAGGGCGCCACCGGCGAGACCGGCCCGGACACCGCGTACACCGACACCATCATGGGTCGCGTCGAAGCGGTCGCACGCTACTGCGAAACGCACGCGCTGTTCGAGACCGACGAGGTGCTGGTGTCGGCCGGCGGCTCGGCCATCTACGATCTCGTTGCTGCGCGCCTCAAGCCTGCGCTCGGCAAGGCGGTGCGCGGCCTGCTGCGCTCGGGCTGCTACGTCACGCACGACCACGGCACCTACCAGCGCTTTCAGGTCGCCATCGATCAGCGCCTGGGTTGCGAGTGCGGCGACAGCCTGCGGCCGGCGATGGAGGTCTGGGCCACGGTGCAGTCGTGCCCCGAGCCGCGCCTCGCCATCGTCGCGATGGGCAAGCGCGACGTGTCGTTCGACCTGTCGATGCCCAAGCCGATCGCGCGTGCGGCGCGCGGCGCGCTCGCGACCTCGGAGGTGCCGGCCAGCTGGCACGTCAGCGCGTTGAACGACCAGCACGGCTATCTGCGCTGGACCGAGGCCGACGATGCCACGGCACCGGTCGTCGGCGAGCGCGTCGGCTTCGGCATTTCGCATCCCTGCACGACCTTCGACAAATGGCACTGGATGCCGATCGTCGAAGACGACTACCGCGTGACCGATGCAGTAACGATCAATTTCTAGCATGGCGACCGGAATGACTTTGTCCTCGTCCTTGTCCCTGCTGCAACGCATCGCCGAGAGCCGCGAGAGCGCACCGACGACGCGCCGCGCGATCCTCGACATGATCCTGGAAGACCCGGACCGCGTGCTCGGTGAAAGCTTCGAGTTGCTGGCCGAGCGCTCGCGAAGTTCGGTGCCGACCATCATGCGGACCTGCCGCGATCTCGGCTTCGCCGGGCTGCGCGAATTCAAGCTGGCGCTCGCGCAGGAGTTGGCGCTGGGCGGCTCGCCGCTGCACCGCCGCGTCAACATCGAGGATGCGGCCGACGACGTGGTCGCCAAGATTTCTCGCAGTGCGGCAGCTTCGGTGTCGGGCGTGCGCAGCCAGCTCGACATGGCAGTGCTCGAAGGCGCGGTGGCGGCCATCGCGGCGGCGCCGCACGTCGACTTGTACGGTGCGGGTGCGACCTCGTGGTTCATGGTCAACGACCTGCAGGCACGGCTGTTTCGCCTCGGCATCTCGGCCAATGCATGGGCCGACTATCACTTGCAGCAGGTCGCCGGCGCAGCACAGCGGCCGGGCGGCGTGGTCATCGCAATCTCGCACGTCGGCGGCATGCCGTCGCTGCTCGATGCGGTCGATATCGCGCGCGGCCAGGGCGCCAAGGTCGTGGCGTTGACCCGGCCCGGCACGGCGCTGGCGGAGCGTGCCGACTTCCTGCTCGGCATGTCGGTGCCGGACGATGCGGTGATGCACGTCGGCATCGATGCGTACCTGACGCATCTGACAGTCATCGAGATACTGACGGTGCTGGTGGCGCAGCGCCGCGGCGAGCCGGCAGTGCAACGTCTGCAACGGGCGCGAGAAGCCTTTCAACGGCACGGCATCGACGCGGCCACGCATCCGCTGCAGAGCTGGGACGGCGGAGGGCTCAAACATGGTTGAGGCAAAAACAGCAGGTCCACGCACCATCACGCTGCTCGAAGACGGCATGGTCATCGACGGCGCCGGCGGACCGGGATGGCCGGGCGATGTGTTGCTGCAGGGCGACCGCATCGTGGCGATGGGCGAAGGCCTTCGCCATCGTTTGCCGACCGGCATGAACATCCGCGATGTCGATGTCGTCGACTGCCGCGGCAAGGTCATCGCGCCGGGTTTCATCGACGTGCATACGCACGACGATGCGATCGTGCTGCGCGACCCCGAGTGCCTGCCTAAGGTGTCGCAAGGCATCACCACGGTCGTCACCGGCAACTGCGGTATTTCGCTGGCGCCGTATCGCGTTGCTCAGGCGAAGCCGCCTCTTACCTTGCTCGGTGTCGACTCGTTTCTGCACGCGACCATGGACGACTACCGCGCCGCCGTCGATGCGGCGCGACCCGCGCTCAACGTGGCAGCGCTGGTCGGCCACACGACCTTGCGCTTCGCCGCCATGCAGTCGCTCGACAAGGCCGCGACGCCGGACGAACTGGCGTGCATGGGCGCGCTGCTCGACGCCTGCATGCAGGCGGGAGCGCACGGCCTGTCGTCCGGCCTTTTCTATGAAGAAGCCTTTGCCGCACCGGCTGAAGAGGTCACCTCGCTGGCCCGCATCGTCGCGCGACATGGCGGCGTCTACGCCACGCATCTGCGCAGCGAGATGCAAACCATCATCGAAGCGATGCACGAAGCCGGCGACACCGCTTTCGAGGCCGGCGTGCCGCTCGTCATCTCGCATCACAAGTGCGCCGGTCCGGCCAACTGGAACCGAACGCTGGAGACGTTGCCGTTGATCGACGCGCTGGCCGGTCGACAAGACATCGCGCTCGACGTCTACCCGTACATCGCCGGCTCCACCGTGTTGCGCGAAGACCTGGTCGACGGCGTCATCGACGTGCTGCTCACCTGGTCCGACACGCACCCTGAAGTGACGGGCCGACTGCTGGCCGACGTTGCCCGCGAATGGGGCGTCGACCAGAAGGAAGCTTGCCGACGGCTGCAACCCGGCGGCGCCTGCTACTTCCAGATGCAGGAGGCGGACGTCGAGCGCGTGATCGCGCATCCCCGCACCATGATCGGCAGCGACGGTTTGCCGCACGACCGCCATCCGCATCCGCGTTTGTGGGGCGCGTTCCCTCGTGTCTTTGCGCGTTACTGGCGCGAGCGCAAGCTCTTCACGCTCGAACAGGCGGTGCACAAGATGACCGGCATGACGGCGCGCAACATGCGCATCGCCGACCGCGGTCTGCTGCGTGTCGGCGCGATGGCCGATGTGGTCGTGTTCGACCCGGCGACCATTGCCGACACCGCGACCTATGACAAGCCGAAGAGCCTCAGCGTGGGGATCGAGCGGGTTTTCGTCAACGGTGTGCTGGCGTTTCGAAATGGCGGAAATGACAGCAGCGACGGTGAGCCGGAAGTGCTGGCGCGTGCCGGGCGCATGCTGACGCGGGCAGCACGGTAACGCTCGGCCCGGACTCGTTCAGGCCGTCAGCCCGCGATCGAGTACCCGCCGTCGACCGGAATGGCCGTGCCGGTGACGAAGTCCGATGCCGCGCTTGCAAGGAACACAGCCGTACCCGCAAGATCTTCCGGCTGTCCCCAACGCGCAGCCGGTGCCCGCGCCACCACGCGCTCGCTCAAGCCGGCGACCTGCTCACGCGCGCCATCGGTCAACGCGGTCTGAATCCAGCCCGGAAGGATGGCGTTCACTTGAATGCCATCTGCGGCCCACGACATCGCGGTCGCCTTGGTCAATTGGACGATTCCGCCCTTGCTCGCGCCGTATGCCGGCGCATAAGGCGCACCGAAGATCGACATCATCGAACCGATGTTGATGATCTTGCCGCCACCTGCTGCCTTCATGAGCGGATGCGCTGCGCGACTGCACAGGAACGCGCTGGTGAGGTTGGTGTCCATCACCTGGTTCCATTCGCCGAGCGTGAGTTGGTCGACCGGCTTGCGCACGGTGATGCCGGCGTTGTTGATCAGGATATCGAGCCGTCCGCAACGTTGCGCGACCTGGTCGAAGAGCGCTTGCACGGCAGCTTCGTCCGTGACGTCGCCGGCCAGCGCAAAGCTGTCGCTGCCGAGCGCGATGAGCGCCTCGACCGCCGCTGCTGATTTTTCTGCATTGCGCGCCGCGATCACCACGCGTGCGCCGGCTTGTGCCAACCCCTTGGCCATACCGAGACCAATGCCGCCGTTGCCGCCGGTGACGAGCGCGACCTTGCCTGTTAAATCGAACATCCGCATGCCTCCAGTGCTTTTGAAAGCCTAGAGGATACGGTTGAACCAGAAGATCGAGAGGCCAGCGGAAACCACAGCCAGCAACGCGGCGGCCATGGCGAAGAGCGCCGAAATTTCGGTTTCCTTTTTCTCGACAGTCAGGCGCGAGCTCAGCGTGTCGTAGACCTTTTTCAGGTCGGCCGCCGTACCGGCATAGAAGTAATCGGCATTGGTCTTTTGCGCGACCTGCTTCAGTGTGTCTTCGTCGAGTCGCACGCGCATCGACCAGCCCTCGAAGCCGATCGTTTCACCATCGACCGTGCCGACGCCCACCGTGTAGACACGCACGCCGCGGTCGGCTGCGATCTTGGCGGCATCGAGCGGGTCGACGCCGGTGGTGCGTTGGCCGTCTGTCAGCATGATGATCGCGGCCGAGGTGTACGAGCCGGGCGCGACCGGCACGAATTGCTTGGGCTCCGGCTTGCCTGCCTGTTCGATCGGCACGCCGCGCTGCTTGCTGGGTGCGCCGACCTTGTCGATGTCGATGCCGGCATCGGGGAACAGCGTGGCGAGCGACATCATGATGCCGTTGCCGGTGGCGGTGCCGCGCTGCAACTGAAATGCATCGATGGCGGTGTAGAGGTCTTCGCGATTGGTGGTCGGCAGTTGCGCGACCTGCGCGCTGCCGGCGAAGGCGACGATCCCCACCTTCACGCTCCGCGGCAGGTCCTTCAAGAAGCCCTTTGCGGCTTCCTGTGCAGCCACGATGCGGCTCGGCAGCACGTCGGCAGCGCGCATGCTGCCCGACACGTCCATCGCCAGGATGATCGTCTGGTTGTTGGACGGCAGCAGCACCACGGCGGTGGGCCGTGCTGCAGCGATCAACATGGCTGCGATCGCGAGCAGGAACAGCAACGGCGGGATGTGGCGCCGAAAGCTCTGGCCGGCGCCCATCGCCTCGCGCACGATCGAAAGACTGGCATAGCGCATCGCCAGTTTCTTCTTGCGGCGCATCAGCCACAAGTACATGACGATGAGCAGCGGCAGCGCCAGCAGCAGCCACAGGAATTGAGGCCAGAGGAAGTTGATGGGGGTCATGCGAAGGCCTTGATGCTGCCGGCGCCGGAGCGCACCTTGCGCTTGCGCAGATCGGCGAAGCGCACGATGGCTTCGACCAGATCGTCGTCGGTAGAGAGTTCGAGGGCGTCGACGCCAGCCTTGGCGAGCGAAGCACGCAAGGTGGCCTCGCGCTCGGCGGCGATGCGCGCGAAGCGTTTGCGGAAACCCTTGTCGTGTGTGTCGACCCACAACTGCTCGCCGGTCTCGGCGTCGCGCAACGGCACCAGGCCGAGGTCGGGCAGTTCCAGTTCGAGCGGGTCGTACAAGCGCACGGCGATCACTTCGTGTCGTTGCACCAGCTGACCCAGCGGCTTCTCCCAGCCGGGCTCGCTCAAGAAGTCCGACACCACGAACACCGTCGAGCGTCGCGGCATCAGGTTGGCGGCGGACTTCAGCATGTCCGACAGCCGCGTCATGCCCTTTTGCAGCGGCAAGGCCTCGGCACGGCGCTCCATCGCATGCAACAGATGCAGCACGTGGCGGCGGCCGCTGCGCGGTGGAATCACCGCTTCGAGGTCGTTGCCGTAGACCAGAGCGCCGACCCTGTTGCCATGCCGCGTGAGCAAACGCGCGAGCACGCCGACGAAGCCCGTCGAGATTTCGCGCTTGGCCTTCAGGCCCGAGCCGAAGTCGACCGAGCGGCTCAGGTCGAGCACGAACCAGGCAGACATCTCGCGGTCTTCGGTGAAGACGCGAACGTGCGGCGATTGCAGCCGCGCCGTCACGTTCCAGTCGATGTGCCGCACATCGTCGTGCAACTGGTACTCGCGCAGATCGGCCAGGTCGAGCCCGGTGCCGCGCATCAGCGTGCGGTAGTCGCCTTGAAGCAGACCGTCGAGCCGGCGGATGACCGTCCATTCGAGCCGCCGCAACGCACGCTCCACGCCCATCGCGGGCGCCGCATCGTTGGCTGCAACCTCCGGCGGCCGGTCGGCGACAGCAGGCGTCGCAGCAGGCGTGGGCGTCTTACGCCACCAGCTTTTCATGTTCGAGTGGTTTGGCAGGTGCGGGCACGGCTCTCATGATCTTGTCGATCAGGCTGTCGGGCGTGAGCCCTTCCGACAGGCCTTCGTAGGACAGCGTGACCCGATGTCGCAGCACGTCGGGCACCAGCGCGGTCATGTCTTCAGGCAGCGCATAGGTGCGGCCGCGCAGCAGCGCAAGGGCACGTGCGCCTTCCGTCAGGTTGATGCTGGCGCGCGGGCTGGCGCCGAAGGTGATGAAGCGGCGCATGTCCTTGAGCCCATGCTTCTCCGGCGTGCGGGTGGCGGATACCAGCTTGACCGCGTACTGGATCAAGGAAGGGTCGACGTACACACGACGTGCTTCGGCCTGCAATTGCGCCAACTGGTCGGTGGTCGCGACGGCGCTCACCTCGACCGGCGGGCCGATCACACGCTGCACGATGACGAACTCTTCTTCATCGGTCGGGTAGTCGACCAGCACCTTCATCATGAAGCGGTCGACCTGCGCCTCGGGCAGCGGATAGGTGCCTTCGGTCTCGATCGGGTTCTGCGTGGCCATGACCAGGAACGGACGCGGCACCTTGTGCGGTTCGCCGGCAATGGTCACCTGCCGCTCCTGCATCACTTCGAGCAGCGCGCTCGGCACCTTGGCCGGTGCGCGGTTGATTTCGTCTGCCAGCAACAGGTTGGCGAAGACCGGGCCGAGCGAGGTGCTGAAGTCGCCGGTCTTCTGGTTGTAGATGCGGGTGCCGACCAGGTCGGCCGGCACCAGGTCGGGCGTGAACTGGATGCGCTTGAACTGACCCTGTACGGTGTCGGCCAGCGTCTTGATGGTGAGCGTCTTGGCAAGGCCCGGTACGCCTTCGACCAGCAGATGCCCGCCCGCCAGGATCGCGACCATCACGCGTTCCAGGAAACGGTCTTGCCCGACGACCACGCGCTTCACCTGATAGAGGATCTGCTCCATCAGTTCTGCAGTGGCGGGCGAAGGAGAGAACGATGGGTTTTCAGTGCTCATGGTTTCGGTTCTTTGTGGGAATGTCAGAACGGCGGCATGCCGGCTGCGGACGCGGCGTTTTCGATGGGAATCGCGAACGCAATGCCGATGAAGGTGCGCGCCTGCGTCGGGTTCAGGATGGCAGTGACGATGCCCAGCACCTCGCCCTGCATGTTGATCAACGGTCCGCCCGAGTTGCCCGGATTGGCCGCCGCATCGAACTGGATCAGGTTGCCGAGCTCCTGCTTGCCTTCAGGCGATCGGAACGAGCGCTTGAGGCCCGACACCACGCCGGCCGACACCGAAGGGCCGATGCCGAAAGGAAAGCCGACGGCCGCGACCTGATCCCCCGGCTGCAGGTCGGCTGTCGAGCGCATCGTCGCTGCAGCGAGATCGTCCGGAATCTTCTGCGCCTGCAAGACGGCCAGGTCGTTTTCGGGTTGAACGCCGGTCACGGTGGCGATCGATTCGAGCCCGTCGAAGAAAGTGACCTTGATGCGGTCGGCGCCCGCCACGACGTGCAGGTTGGTCAGGATCACGCCCTTGTCCACGATGACCACACCGGTGCCGACACCGCGCTCGCTGTCGCCCTCCGCGTCGGCTTCGGGCGGCTTGCCCTTCGCCATGTTGCGACCGCGCTTTTCGGTCGTGGCCTCGGGCGTCTTCTTTTCAGGGCCGTAGCTCACCACGCGCACCACCGACGGCCGGATGATGTCCGCGGCCTTGGCTGCGGGAGACGGCAGCACGGCGGTCTGCATCGTACGCAGCACGGCGGCGTCGATGTCCTTCTGGGTGAGTGCGCGATTGCCCTGGCGCGGCCAGTAGTAGCCACCGCCTGCCGCCATGGCGATGCACAGCGCCAGCAAGACGACAAAGCTCTTGCGGCCTGGGCCGCTGCGCGCCGGCTTGGCGACCGGAGCCGGCGGCGATCCGTCGGTGCCGGCGGTCAATGCCGCGGCCTCAGCGTTTTCCGGGGCCGAGCCGGCCGCGGAGGGCGACGGGGTTCGGGGCGATCGGCTGTACAAACCTGGCCTGCGCATCGAGGCACCTCCGGTTAAAAGAAGACGCTGGAACAATCACGGTAGCACGCTTTGTGCCGCCTTGCATCCGTTCGGGCATCATCGGTCGATGGCCTTTTTCGTCGACACCCATTGCCATCTGGACGCCGCTGAATTCGGTGCGGATGAGGCTTCAGTGCGTGCCCGCGCGGCGGCTGAAAATGTACGGCTCTGCGTGATTCCGGCGGTGGCAGCCTTCAATTTCGCGACGGTTCGCGAGTTGGCGCATGCCCAGGGTGACGCCTATGGCTTGGGCATCCACCCCCTCTGTACCGGCGACGCCGAGGACGGCGATCTCGACCGGCTGGACGCTGAACTGGCCGCACGCCGCGACGACCCGCGACTGGTCGCGGTCGGCGAGATTGGGCTCGACTACTTCGTCGAAGGACTGGACGACGAGCGGCAACAGCACTTCTTTCATGCCCAACTGATGCTCGCGCGAAAGTACGACCTGCCGGTGGTCATCCACGTCAGGCGTTCGGTCGACAAGGTGCTCAAGCATCTGCGCCAAGTCGGTGCCGGGCGCCCGTGGCAGGGCATCGCGCACGCCTTCAATGGCAGCGAGCAACAGGCCGAAGCCTGCATTGCGCTCGGACTCAAGCTGGGCTTCGGCGGCGCAGTGACCTTCGAGCGCGCGTTGCAGCTGCGACGCCTCGCGGCCGCCTTGCCGCTGGAGTCGCTGGTGATGGAGACGGATTCACCCGACATCCAGCCCCACTGGCTTTATAGAACGGCGGAACAGCGACAAGGCGGAGTGCCCCAGGCGCGCAACGAGCCTGGCGAACTGCCGCGCATCGCCGAAGTGGTGGCGAGCCTGCGCGGCATCACCATCGATGCATTGGCAGAGGCGACCACCCGGAACGCGATCGCCGCATTGCCGAAGCTCGGGCCTTTGCTCGAATCGCTGATCGACGTGTCGGTGCAACGCCACGGGCCCACGTAGGCAAACACCCCGACTTCGACGCTCGCCGTCAACGCGAAGTTTTTTGATGTCATCCTTGAAGCGTCGTGGTTCGTTACATCACACAGTGGCACGTCCGTCACTCCAAACTCTCAAGGAGATTCTTCATGAACGCATCTTTCATCCGCACCGTCCCTGCCGTGCTTGCCCTGGCCTTCGCATCGATCGGCCTGTCGGCCCAAGCGCAGACGACCACGACCACGCCCGCACCTGTGACGGCACCGGCCGTCGCTCCGGCACCCACCGTGACCGAGCGCGCCAAGGAAACCACCAAGGACGCCGTCGACGCGACCAAGACCGGCACCAAGAAGGCCTACAACGCCACCAAGCGCGGCACCAAGAAGGCTTACGTCGCCACCAAGGGCGTGGCCAAGAAGGGCGCCAACGTGGTCGAGAACGCTGGTCACAGCACCGCCAACGGCATGCGCACTGCAGGCGCCAAGATCGGTGAAAAGATTCCCGGCACTGCCGAGAACGCAGCTGCCAAGAAGCAGTGAGTTCAGCAGTGAACTCAGCCGTGAATTCAGCAGTGAGCTTGAATTGATCCACGGTTGATCGCTTGCCGATCGGTCGCCTGGTTCGAGTCGATGAAAAACCCGCTGCGGCGGGTTTTTTGTCGTCCGGGTGGCATCATCCGCACCCGAATGGCCACGAAAACGATGTCTCTCCCCGAAGTCAATTTTTCCGATTGGGGCGACGTACGCTACCTGCACCTCGGCACCGAATGGGTCCAGGGGTCGATGAAGATCGATGCGCCTTTCGAGATCGAGCTCGAATACGTCCAACGCATGATGGCCTGGCTGCTTTTCGTCGAACCGACGAGCGTGGCGAGCCGGCATGCGATGCAACTTGGACTCGGCGCCGCGACGCTGACCAAGTTCAGTCGAAAGACCTTGCGCATGCGCACCACGGCCATCGAACTCAACCCGCAAGTGGTGGCCGCCTGTCGCGGCTGGTTCAAGCTGCCGGCCGACGACGCCAAGCTGGAGATCGTCATCGCCGATGCCGCGGCCGAGATCAAGAAGCCGAAATGGCACGGCACCGTCGACGCGCTGCAGGTCGATCTGTACGACCACGAGGCAGCCGCACCGGTGCTCGACAGCGAAGAGTTCTATGCGGACTGCCGTGCCTTGCTCACGGAGGACGGCTGCATGACGGTAAACCTGTTCGGACGCTCGTCCAGCTACGAGAAAAGCCTCGAGAAGATCAGTGCCGCTTTCGGGGCCGGTGCGGTGTGGGCTTTCAAGCCGACACGCGAAGGCAATACCGTGGTGCTGGCCCAGCGCACGGCCAGTGAACCCAAGCGCGCTGCGCTTGCCGACCGGGCGCAAACCATCCAGACTCGATGGGACCTGCCTGCGCCCAAGTGGCTGCGGGTCTTCAAACCTCAGAGCTGATTCATGAGTGTCGCACCCCGTCCCACCCCCCTGCCGAGTCGACCGATTGCGACGACTGCAGCCCATCAAGGGCCGCTCGATCTGCGGCAGCTGATCGAATGGCTGGCACGCGACGCCGTTATTTCGCCTGAGGAGGCCAAGCGAACGTTCGCCCGCTGTGCGCAGGCTGAAAGCCGACAGCCGCCGCTGGTGCGACTTGCCAACGTCGCGATGACCCGTGAAAAAGACGGCAAGCCGTTGGACATGGAGATGCTCACGCAATGGCTGGCCGGAAGAGCAGGGCTGGCCTATTTGCGCATCGACCCGCTTCGAGTGGACGTTGGCAAGGTCGCCGACACCATGAGCGCGGCCTATGCCGAGCGGCACAAGGTGCTGCCGGTGCAGGTGACGACCAGCGAAGTCGTGATCGCCACCGCCGAGCCGTTCATCACCGACTGGGTTTCCGAAGTGGAGCGTCAGGCACGCCGGTCGGTGCGTCGCGTGGTGGCGAACCCGATCGATATCCAGCGCTACACCGCGGAGTTCTTCGCGCTCGCCAAATCGGTCAAGGCCGTCCAAAAGGCCGGCGGCAACGTCGGCGGCGCCAGCTTCGAACAACTGGTCGAACTCGGCAAGAGCAACAAGCTGCTCGATGCCAACGACCAGAGCGTGGTGCAGGTGGTCGACTGGCTTTGGCAATACGCTTTCGACCAGCGCGCCAGCGACATCCATCTGGAGCCGAGGCGAGAACAGGGCGTGATCCGCTTCCGGATCGACGGCGTGCTGCACCCGGCCTACCAGATGCCGATGGGCGTGATGAACGCGATGGTCGCGCGCATCAAATTGCTGGGCCGCATGGACGTGGTCGAGAAACGGCGTCCGCTCGACGGCCGCATCAAGACCCGCAACATGCGCGGCGACGAAGTCGAAATGCGTCTGTCGACCTTGCCGACGGCCTTCGGCGAGAAGATGGTGATGCGGATCTTCGACCCCGACACCGCGGTGAAAGACCTCGACGCGCTCGGCTTCG
>CAXTCC010000055.1:0-19932 GCA_964242015.1 uncultured Variovorax sp. | reverse complement strand
CGGCAATGGTCGACACCACGCTCATGTTGTGCTCGACCATCAGGATGGTGCGGCCCGCCGCCACGCGCTTGATGAGCTCAGCCACGCGGTGCACGTCTTCATGGCCCATGCCCTGCGTCGGCTCATCGAGCAACATGAGCTCCGGCTCCATCGCCAGCGTGGTGGCGATCTCCAGTGCACGCTTGCGGCCGTACGGCAGGTTGACGGTTTGTTCTTCGGCCAGGTCTTCGAGGCCGACTTCTGCCAGCAAGGCTCGCGCGCGGTCGTCGAGCGGCTTCAGCGATTTTTCGCTTTTCCAGAAGTGGTACGAAGTGCCGAGTGCACGCTGCAAGCCGAGGCGCACATTTTCCAGCAGCGTGAGATGCGGGAACACCGCGGAGATCTGGAACGAGCGGATGATGCCGCGTCGCGCGATCTGCGCCGGACGCTCGCTGGTGATGTCCTGGCCGTTGAAAAGGATCGTGCCGGAAGTCGGCTCGAGAAACTTGGTCAACAGGTTGAAGCAGGTCGTCTTGCCGGCGCCATTCGGGCCGATCAATGCGTGGATCGAGCCTCGTTTGACTGCCAGATCGACCTTGCTGACCGCGGTGAAACCTTTGAATTCCTTGGTGAGCTGACGTGTTTCGAGAATGACGTCGCTCATCTCGCGCGGTCGCCCAATTGCTGGCAGGAAAATTCGGTCATGCGGTCCATTCGAGCGCGCCACCGTGGCTGCGCGGACGCATGTTATCCCGCGCTTTTGCGCTTGCTACTGGGGCAAATGCCTATGCTGCACTGCAACCCGGCACTCTCCTACGCGGCCGCACACGCCGGACACTTCGACGTGTCCGGTCCGGCCTCACGCGGGGTCAGTGCGCGCCCGCCGCGGCGTCGGCACCCGCACCACCCTTGGCGGGTTTGGCCAACCACACCAGCGGAATCAGAAAGATGAACAGCACGGCCGACGCATAGAAAACGTCGTTGGCCGCCAGCATGAAGGACTGCTGGTCGATCAGCCGGTTGATCTGCGCCAATACCTGGTCAGCGCTGAAACCGTTGCTCTGCAATCCTGAAATCGTGCTGGTCGCTGTCGAGTTGCCCTGGTTGATCGCCTCGGCAAGCTGCGCGTGGTGCGTGGTCGCGCGGTTGTCCCACACCGTCGTGACGATCGACGTGCCCATCGCACCAGCGGTGATCCGCAAGAAGTTCGACAGGCCCGAGGCCGCAGGAATCCGGTCCGGCGTCAAGCCCGACAGCGTGATCGTGACCAGCGGGATGAAGAAGAACGCCATGGCCACGCCCTGGATGATCGTCGGCACCATGATGGTGGCGATATCGGCCGAGGTGTTGAACCGCGAACGCATCCACAACACGAGGGCGAACACCAGGAACGAGAAGGTGACGTAGCGTCGCGGGTCGACCTTGGCGACCGTCAGCCCGACCAGCGGCGACAGCACGATGGCCAGTGCACCGACCGGCGCCAGCACCATGCCGGCCTGCGTCGCGGTGTAGCCCATGTATTGCTGAAGCCAAAGCGGTAGCAAGACCACGTTGCCGAAGAACAGGCCGTAACCCACGGCGGTCGCCAGTGCGCCGGACCAGAAGTTGCGCCGCTTGAACAACATCAGGTCGACCACCGGATGCTTGTCGGTCAGCTCCCAGACGATGAAGAAGGCGAAGCCAACCACGGCCACGACCGCCATCGTCACGATTTCCGGCGAATGGAACCAGTCGAGTTCCTTGCCCTTGTCGAGCATGAGCTGCATGGCACCGACCCACAGCACCAGCAACGTCAGGCCGATGGAATCGATCGGCGCCTTGACCGTGGCCGAGTCACGCTTGCGGTACAGCACCCAGGTGATCGACGCGGCCAGAACCCCCACCGGGATGTTGATGTAGAAGATCCACGGCCATGAAATGTTGTCGGTGATCCAGCCGCCGAGCAGCGGCCCCATCACCGGCGCCACCAGCGTCGTCATCGCCCACATCGCCATCGCCAGGCCGGCGAGCGCGCGCGGATAGCTCGCCAGCAGCAAGGTCTGCGACAACGGAATCATCGGTCCGGCACAAAAGCCCTGCAGTGCACGGAACAGGATCAGCGTGGTCATGTTCGGCGCGATGCCGCACAGGAAAGACGCGACCATGAACAGGATCACGCTGCCCATGAAGAGCTTGACCTGCCCGAAGCGCTGCGACAGCCAGCCGGTGAGCGGCACCGCGATGGCATTGGCCACCGCGAAGCTGGTGATGACCCAGGTGCCTTGCGTCGAGCTGACGCCGAGGTCACCTGAGATGGCGGGGAGCGACACGTTCGCGATCGACGAGTCGAGCACGTTCATGAAGGTCGCGGCGGAGAGCGCAATCGTGCCCCAGACGCGCGCGGCGCCTTCGAGCGGCGCGTGGACGATGTGGGCGGGTGCGGGAGCGGTGGCCATCGCGTGAGATGCGGCTGTGCGTGACGAGCGTGAGAGCGCAGGCGGCGACTAGCTGTGGTTGCCCGACATGGCAACGGCCGCCGGTCGCGTGGCGCTGGCCTGCGGCGGCGTGGCCGACGACGAAGCGCCCGGTCCGGTCGTCTTGGCGGCAGGCGTTGCCGAGCTCTTCGCACCGCTCGCCACTGCAGGGCCGGCGCCGCCCAAATTGGCCGCGATGATGCGTTGCACGACCGCGTCGGAGCCGTTGTCTTCCGAGCTGTAGACCTGGGTCTGCGACAGCGCTGCGGCGCGCGGCGCATCTGCCAGCATCTTGCCGTCCTTGGCGCTGACGTCGATCTCGGCGTCCATCGACAAACCGACGCGCAACGGGCTCGCCTTCAGCTGTTCCGGGTCGAGCGTGATGCGCACCGGCACGCGCTGAACGACCTTGATCCAGTTACCGGTCGCGTTCTGTGCGGGCAGCAACGCGAAGGCCGCGCCGGTACCCACGCCGAGGCCGGCGACCTTGCCGTTGTATTCGACCTTCTTGCCGTACAGGTCGGCGGTGAGCTTCACCGGCTGGCCGAGGCGGATGTTGCGCAGCTGCACTTCCTTGAAGTTGGCGTCGACCCACACCTGGTTGAGCGGGACGATCGACATCATCGGCGTGCCGGCAGCGACGCGCTGGCCGAGCTGCACCGTGCGCTTGGCGACGTAGCCGTCGACCGGGGCCGGCATCGCGACGCGTTGCGTAGCGAGGTAGGCCTCGCGGACCTTGGCGGCGGCAGCGAGCACGCTCGGGTGCTCGGCCACGCTGGTGCCGTCGGTCAACGACTGGTTGCTGATCAACTGTTCTCGGGCAGTGACCACGCCGGCCTGCGCCGCGGCCAGCGCGCTCTTCGCGTTGGCGAGTGCGGTTTCCGAGTGATTGAGTTCTTCCTTCGACACAGCGCCGTTGCCCGACAGCGCCTGGCGGCGTTGCAGGTCGTCTTGCGCACGCGCGATGTCGCTCTGCGCCCGGACGATGTCCGACTGGCGCAGCGTCACTTGCGCGGCGAGCGAACCGTTGTTGGCGTACAGCGTGCGCACCTGACGCACCGCTTGGGCCAGCGCGGCCTCGGACTGGTCGAGTGCGACCTTGGCATCGGCCGGATCGAGCTGCACCAGCGGCTGGCCGGCTTTCACGAAGTCGGTGTCGTCGGCCATGATCGACATGACGGTGCCGCTGATCTGCGGCGTGATCTGGATGACATTGCCTTGTACATAGGCGTTGTCGGTGTCTTCGTAATGGCTGGCAACCAGCCATTCGTAGACGCCCCAACCGCCGCCGACGACGATGACGACCGCCGCCAGTGCGGTCAATGCGCGACGGCGCTTGCCGTTGCTGGCTGCAGGCGCTTCATTGGGGACGGGGGCTGCAGGTGCAGCGGTGGCGGCCGTAGCGGCTGCAGCGGCATTTGCCGGAGTGTTGTTGTCGTTCATGATGATGAGGTCTTCTTGATCGAAAAATTCAGCGAAGTGTTCTGTTGGACGATTCAGCGTCGAGTCGTCAGTTCGTCGTGGCAGCAGCGGTGTTGACCGGCGGCTGATAGCCACCGCCCAGTGCTCGTGCCAGCGACACTTGCGTGTCGAGCGCGCGCGCTGCCAGATCCACGGCGAGCCGGCGCTGTGCCAGCACGGTTGTCTCGGCTGTCAGCACCTGCAGGTAGTTGCCCAGCCCCGCGCGGTAGCGCTGCACGGCGATGTCGTAAGCGCCTTCAGCAGCGACCTCGGCATTGCGCTGCTCGGTTTGCTGCCGCGTGATCGACTGTGCGCTGGCGACCTGATCGGCCACGTCGCGCACCGCATCGATCACGGTGGCGTTGTAGGTTTCGATCGCCGCGTCGAGGTCCGATGCCTTGCCGCGCAGGTTGGCGCGCAGCCGGCCGCCTTCGAAGATCGGCAAACGAATCGCAGGGCCCACGCCCCACTGCTGGCTGCCGCTCTTCACGAGATTGCTGAACCCGATCGACTGGAAGCCGGCGAACGCCGTGAGATTGATGTTCGGATAGAACTGCGTTCGCGCATTGGCAACATCGCTCGTCGCTGCTTCGACGCGCCAGCGTGCGGCCGCGATGTCGGCCCGCCGACCGAGCAGGTCCACCGGGATGTTCTGGCGCAACGCGATCGCCTTGACCGAGCTCAGCGTCGGCGGCACCAGGTTTTGCGTGACATTAGGTTTTGCGACGAGCGCGTCGAGCGCGTGTTGTGCCAAAGCGATCTGCTCGTTGAGCGATTCGATCTGCTGGCGCGCTTCGGGCAATCCGCCCTCGCTCTGACGCAATTCGAGGCGCGTATCGAGCCCGGCGGACACGCGGTCGCGCACCAGCTTCAAGGTTTCATCGCGCTGCGCCAGCGTGCGTTGCGCGACTGCGAGCTGGCCGGTCAGGCGTGCCCATTGAAAATACCCGCGCGCTACGTTGGCAGCCAGCATGACGCGCGATGCTTGCTCGTCGGCGGCAGCGGCGTTGGCCGAACCGATCGACGCGTCGAGCGCCGTGCGGTTCTTGCCGAAGAAGTCGAGCTCCCAGCTGCCGTTGAGCTGAAGCGTGCCGACTTCCTGTATCGATCCGCCCAGCGGCGATGGATAGATGTAGTTCTCGCTGAACTTGGTGCGATTGGCATCGAATTGGCCATTCAGCTGGGGCTTGTCAGCCGCGCCGATGACGTCGACCGACGCTTGCGCGCGGGCCAGCCGGGCGCGGGCCACCTGCAAATTTGGATTGCCCTCGACCGCCTGATCGATCAGCGTGTTGAGTTGCGCGTCGCCGAACGCGGCCCACCAGCGCGGGTCGACACCCTCCGACGGATTGAGAGTCGCAGCGCCGCTCGACACGAGGCCGAGAGAATCTGCATCGCGCAATCTGGCGTGCGAACCGATGCCACCCATGTCGGCGCAGCCCGCCAGCAGCACGGCGGAAGCCAGCGCCAACGCGCCGACCACGAACGGGCCGCGAGCGAGCGAATCAGGAAGACGACGATGTGTTTTCATTTTTTTCTCCACGAGCCGACAGGGCTTGTGCGTTGTCGAGGATGCGGCGCAGATAGCCCTTGAGCTGTTCCCACTCTTCATGGCTGAAGCCGGCCAGGTGTTCGTTTTGCACGCGACTCAGCACGTGCGGGACTTGTTCTGCCGCCGTGCGGCCTTCGTCGGTCAACTCGATGTTGACCACGCGTCGGTCGGTCAGCGAACGCACGCGTTTGCAGAGGCCTTTGCTTTCCAGACGGTCCAGCAGGCGGGTCATGGCACCGGTGTCGAGCTCGCACTCGCGGGCCAGCTCTGCCACTGTTGTCGCTTTGCCCATTTGCAATTTGTGAAGCGGAATCCACTGCGGATAGGTCGGATTGCCAGGGCCACACATCTTCGATTCCACCGACTGACCTACCGCGGTCATGATCCGTCGCATCAAATACCCCACGCTCTCTTCAGCGCGGTAAGTCTCCGCTTTATAGAAAACAGGCACGGCTTCGGCTGGGGTTTCCCCTGACGAAGACGCTGTTTCCTGGCTTTTCTGCTCGTTCATGATGGGCGAATATTAGCTGCCGCGGCAATTACTGTCAAGGCGGCCTTTGTGACTACAGCATTCGCTAGAATTGGAGATGCCCGTCCCTGCCGTACCCTCTCCTGTGTCTGCTGCCGTCTCTTCCACTGCGTCGTCACCCGGCAAAGGCGCGCCCAGATCGCTGTCCGGCCTGCGGCCCTTTTTGCGGCCCTACGCCGTTCAGATCGGCATGGCCGCGCTGTTTTTGGTGCTGGCCGCAGTGACGACGCTGATCTTTCCGCTGGCGTTGCGCAGTCTCATAGACGGCGGGTTGGTGTCGACCGACAAGGGCGCACAGACCATGGCGCTGCGCGACCACTTTCTGGAGCTGTTCGGCGTCGCCGTGGCCTTGGGGTTGTTCTCGGCGCTGCGTTTCTACACGGTGAGCTGGCTCGGCGAACGCGTCACCGCCGACTTGCGCAATGCGGTCTACGCCCACGTGCTGCGGCAAAGTCCGGTGTTCTTCGAATCGACTCAAACCGGCGAAGTGCTGTCACGCCTGACAGCCGACACGACGCTGGTGCAGACCGTCGTCGGCTCGTCGCTCAGCATGGGCCTGCGCAATGCCGTGATGGGTATCGGCGCGCTGGCGATGCTGGTGTGGACCAATCCCTATGTCATGACGCAGGTGCTGCTGATTCTCGTGCTGGTGGTGTTGCCCAGCATGTGGTTCGGCCGTCGCGTGCGCAAGCTGTCGCGGGCCAGCCAGGATCGGGTTGCCGATTCGAGCGCGATCGCCGCCGAGGTGCTCAATGCCATCCCCGTCGTGCAGAGCTATACCGCAGAGCAGCGCGAGGCCGAGCGATTCGACGCGTCGACCAACGCAGCCTTCAACACGGCCGTGCGGCGGACCAAGGCACGCTCAGTGTTGGTGGCGTTCATCATCATCGCCACGTCGGCAGCGTTGCTCTGGGGCTTGTATCAAGGCACGCAGGCGGTGCTGCATGGCGAGATCACCGCCGGCCACCTGGGGCAAACCGTGGTGTACGTGATCATCCTGGCCAGCGCGGCCGCAGTGCTCGGCGAGGTCTACGGCGACTTGCTGCGCGCAGCCGGCGCCACCGAGCGACTCATGGAATTGCTGCATGCAGTGCCTGCCATCGTGTCGCCGGCGCGGCCCGTCGCTGCGGCTGTTCCTGCGGCAGGAAGCTCGGTGAGTTTCGACGCGGTGACCTTCTACTACCCGTCTCGTCCGGCCATCGCCGCGTTGCGCGACTTCAGCCTTGCCGTCGCGCCGGGCGAAACCGTGGCGCTGGTCGGCTCCAGCGGCGCCGGCAAGAGCACGGTGTTCCAGCTGCTTCTGCGCTACTACGATCCACAGTCGGGCAAGCTTTCGCTGGACGGTGTACCGCTGGCTGAGCTGTCGCTAGACCATTTGCGTCATCGCATCGGCCTGGTGCCGCAAGACGCCGTCATCTTCTCGACCAGCGCTTTCGAAAACATACGCTACGGCCGGCCCGATGCCAGCGCGGATGAGGTGCATGCCGCCGCACGTGCCGCCTTCGCGCACGACTTCCTGACCGCCCTGCCCGAAGGCTACGAAACCTTTCTCGGCGAACGCGGCGTACGGTTGTCGGGCGGTCAGCGGCAACGCATCGCCATTGCGCGCGCCATGCTGAAAAATCCTCCGCTGTTGTTGCTCGACGAAGCCACCAGCGCGCTGGATGCGGAGAGCGAGCGCATGGTGCAGGCCGCGCTGGAAACCGCCATGGCCGGCCGCACGACGATCGTGATCGCGCACCGGCTCGCGACCGTGCAGAAGGCCGATCGCATCATCGTGCTGGACCACGGCGGCATCGTGGAACAGGGAACGCATGCGGCGCTGGTGGCCCAGGGCGGTGTCTACGCGCGACTGGCGGCGTTGCAGTTCACCGCTTGAGGCTCCTCGGCCGGTGAAACGGCCGCCGGGTCACTGCAAGGTTTCTTTGAGCGCCGGCGGCAAGGGAAGAGGCATGACCGCGATGCCTTCGTCGAGCAAGGCTTCGGTTTGCTCTCGCGTCGCCTGGCCACGGATGCTGCGCTCCTCGACCTCTCCGTAGTGCATCTTGCGCGCCTCGTCGGCGAACCGTTCGCCGACGTTCTCGGTGTTGGCCATGACTTCGCGCACCGCACGCATCCATCGTGCTTCAGGCGTGGTCGGCGCCGCGACTTCGCGTGATGAAGACGACTCGGCTTCAGGTGCTTTGGAATTGCCGAGATTCAGGCGAGGCGCTGTCAACAGTTTGACGATACCGGTGTCGCCGCACATCGGGCATTCGACCAGGCCACCGGCGAGTTGCGTGTCGAAGGCTTCGTTCGACGCGAACCATCCCTCGAAGCCGTGGCCCTGTGCGCATTGGAGGTTGAGGACCTTCATGCGATCGATTATCAGGTGGCAGTTGCGTCTGTCGGCGTTCGCCAATCGAGCGTCCATGCGCCGGAGAGGACATTTTGCAGCCAGAGCGAGCAGGTGAGCGACTTGGCATCGGTCAGCGTGCCGTCGCGGCACCAGCCGAGCAACTCGGCCGGCGTGGCAGTGAACACATCGAGAAACTCGCCATGGTCCAGCTGGCGCTCGCCCAACGACAAGCCGCGGGCGAAGTAGATGTGGATGATCTCGGTCGAGTACGCCACGGCCAGATGCATCGCGCCGGCGTGCGCCCACTCGGTGGCCGTGTAGCCGGTTTCTTCCAGCAGCTCGCGCTGTCCACACACCAGCGGCGCTTCACCGGCGTCGAGCTTGCCGGCCGGAAACTCGATCATCACCTGACCGATCGGGTAGCGGTATTGCCGCTCGAGCACGACACGGCCATCGTCGAGCATCGGGATCACCACCACGGCGCCGGGATGGATGACGTACTCGCGCGTGGCGCTGGCGCCGTCGGGCAGCTTCACGGTGTCGCGACGCGCATGCAGGAAGTTGCCGTCGAGCAGCACTTCACTGCCGATGGCTTCTTCTTTCAGGTGCATGTCGGTCATTGGCCCATCCGGTGTTTGCGGTGTTTGAGCAGGTAGCGCCAGGTGAACCCCGGAAAGGCCAGCACGACGAAGAGCGCCCCCGTTACCGCATAGAACTCCCAGCCCTGCGGAGCGATCTGACCGAGCCGGCGCTCGAACAGCAAGCCAATGCCACCGACCACGAAATAGAACAAGACGAGTTCACCGAAACGCGCGGCGAGCGGTTTGCTGGCACGCGTCCAGAGCGGAATCAGTGCCAGCAGACGCTCGTTGGCGAACGGTAGATTGGCCGCAATCAACGCCACGAAAAGCACCAGCCAGACCGAAGCGCTCTGCGACACGCGGCCCGCTCAGCTTGTCAGCGTGGCGATGATCGCCTTGGCGCACAGCGTCATCAAGCCACCGGGCACGATGCCGAGAATCAGGATCAACGCACCGTTCAGCGTCAGCACGAAGCGCACGTCGAGCGTCGCAGAGACGGTGCTGGCGGTCACCGGCTTGTCGAAGTACATCACCTTGACGATGCGCAGGTAATAGAACGCGCCGACCAGCGACATGATCACTGCGAACACCGCGAGCCCGATGTAGATGGCCTGGCCCGACGCGATGAGCGCCTGCAGCACGGCCAGCTTGGCATAGAAGCCGACCAGCGGTGGCAAACCGGCCAGCGAGAACATCGCGACTGCCATGACGCCGGCGTAGAGCGGGCTGCGCTGGTTGAGGCCGGCCAGATCGACGATCTCTTCGCTCTCGAAGCCTTCGCGTGCCAGCAGCAGGATGATGCCGAAGCTGGCCAGCGTCGTCAGTACGTAGGTCACGATGTAGAACATCGATGCGCTGTAGGCGAACTGTGCGTTGTAGGTGTTGCCGTTGACCACGCCTGCGACCAGACCCAGCAGCATGAAGCCCATCTGCGAGATGGTCGAATAGGCCAGCATCCGCTTCAAGTTGGTCTGCGCGATGGCTGCAAGATTGCCGACCAGCAACGACGCGATGGCCAGCAGCGCCAGCATCTGCTGCCAGTCGATCGCCAGCGGCAACAGGCCTTCGACCAGCAGACGAATGATGATCGCGAAAGCCGCCAGCTCCGGCGCAGCGCCAATCAGCAAGGTGACCGCCGTCGGCGCGCCCTGGTAGACGTCGGGCACCCACATATGGAATGGTGCGGCGCCGACCTTGAAGCCGAGTCCAGCCACGATGAAGACCAGGCCGAACACCAGCACCTGGTGATTCACCTTGTGGGTCGATATCGCCTTGAAGACTTCGTTGACATCGAGTGAACCGGTCGCGCCGTACATCATCGACAAGCCGTAGAGCAAGAAGCCGCTGGCCATCGCGCCGAGCACGAAGTACTTCATCGCGGCTTCGCTGGCCACGGCATTGTCTCGCCGCAGTGCGACCAGCGCATAACTCGACAGGGTCAGCAGTTCGAGCCCGAGGTAGATCAGCAGGAAGTTGCTGCCGGACATCATGACGAAGATGCCGAGCAGCGCGAACATGCTGATCGTGAACATCTCGCCGCCGCGCAGCATGTCGCGGTCCGCCGCATAAGGTCGGCCGTAGACCAGCGTCACCATCAAGGCGATGGTCGCGAAGCACTTGAGCCAGTTGCCCATCGGGTCGCTCACGACCATGCCGCCGAAGCCGTAGATGGTCTTGCCATCGGCCGCGTTCAAGCCGGTCAAAACAGCGACCACCGCCAGCGTGGCGAGGGTGAGCACGTAGGTGCGTGTGCGGCGTGCGCCGGGCTCGCCCGACAGGTCGACCAGCGCGATGATGCAGGCCATGACCAGGAGGACGGCCTCCGGGTAGATCGTGATCCAGCTGAGTTTGTCAATCATCTCGTTCTCTTCTTCAGCGGGGGATCTTGGACACGGCGACGTGCTTGAGCAAGCCATCGACCGATACGTTCATCGCATCGGTGAACGGCTTGGGATACAGGCCCATCCAGAGCACGGCGATGGCCAGCAGCGACAGCATCACGAACTCGCGGGCATTGATGTCCTTGAGTTCCTTCACGTGGTGGTTGCCGACCGGGCCGAGGTAGACCCGCTTGTACATCCAGAGCGTGTAGGCCGCGCCGAAGATCAATGCCGTCGCGGCACCGAAACCTATCCAGAAGTTGTATTTGACCGCGCCCAGAATGACCATCCATTCGCCGACGAAACCGGCGGTGCCCGGCAGGCCGCAATTGGCCATCGCGAACAGCAGCGCGAAGGCCGCGAACTTGGGCATGGTGTTGACCACGCCGCCGTAATCGGCGATCTGGCGCGAATGCACGCGGTCGTACAGCACGCCGATGCCGAGGAACATGGCACCCGAAACGAAGCCGTGCGCGATCATCTGGACGATGCCGCCCGACACGCCGAGTTCGCTGAAGATGAAGAAGCCGAGCGTAACGAAACCCATGTGCGCCACCGACGAATACGCCACCAGCTTCTTCATGTCCTGCTGAACGAGAGCCACGAGCCCGACGTAGATCACAGCGATCAACGACAGCGTGATCATCAGCCACGCCCACTCGTGCGAGGCATCGGGAGCGATCGGCATCGAAAAACGCAGGAAGCCATAGGCACCGAGCTTCAGCATGATCGCAGCCAGCACGGCCGAGCCGCCGGTCGGTGCTTCCACGTGCACGTCGGGCAACCAAGTGTGGACCGGCCACATCGGCACCTTGACGGCGAAAGCAGCGAAGAATGCGAAGAACAGGAAGGTCTGCGCACTGCCTGCCAGTGGCAGCTTGTGCCAGGTCAGGATGTCGAAGCTGCCGCCCGACTTGTTGTACAGAAAAATCAGCGCAACCAGCATCAGCAAGGAGCCGAGCAAGGTGTACAGAAAGAACTTGAAAGCAGCGTAGATCTTGTTCGGGCCGCCCCAGATACCGATGATGAGGTACATCGGAATCAGCGTGGCTTCGAAGAACACGTAGAACAGCAGGCCGTCGAGCGCGGAGAACACGCCGATCATCAAACCCGACAAGATCAGGAACGCGCCCATGTACTGATTGACGCGCTCGGTGATCACTTCCCACGCAGAGATCACCACGACCACGGTGATGAACGAAGTCAGCAGCACCAGCCAGAGCGAGATGCCATCGATGCCGAGATGGTAGTTGACGTGGAAGCGATCGATCCAGCCTTCCTTCTCGACGAACTGCATCGCAGCGCTGCTGTTCTGGAAGCGCGTGAAAAGAGGAATCGTGACGATGAAGCTCAGGATCGACCCGATCAACGCAATCCAGCGCACGCCCGTCGCATGCTCGTCACGGCCGAACGCCAGCAACACGGCACCGAATGCAATCGGCACCCAGATGGCAAGGCTCAACAAACCCATTTTTATTTTTCTCCAGCGCGCGGCGGCTTAGCGGTTGAACCAGACGAAATACGTCATCAAAACGAAGATGCCCAACAGCATCGCGAAAGCGTAGTGGTAGATGTAGCCGGACTGCAGCCAGCGCACCGCACCGGAAATGCGACCGACCAGCTTCCAGGAGCCGTTCACGAGAGCGCCATCGATGATGGCCTGGTCGCCGCCCTTCCACAGGCCGGTGCCGAGCGCGCGCGCGCCGCGCGCGATGACGTTTTCGTTGAACCAGTCGAGGTAGTACTTGTTCTCGAGCACGCGATCGACGCCGCTGAACATCCGCTTGATCGCGGCCGGCAACGCCGGGTTGATCATGTACATGTAGTACGACGAGACAACGCCCGCCAGCGCCAGCCAGAAGGTCGGCGTGGTGAAGCCGTGGATGGCCATGGCCAACGGACCGTGGAACGCTTCCTCGAGCTCCTTCATCGCGTGGTGCTTGTTGCCGTCGATGAAGATCGCGCCCTTGAAGAACTCGCCGTAGAGCATCGGCTCGATCGTCAGAAAACCGATGAATGCCGAAGGGATGGCCAGCATGACCAGCGGCACCCAGACCACCCAGGGCGACTCGTGCGGGTTGGCGTGGTCGTCATGACCGGCGTCTGCGCCGTGTGCGCCATGGGAAGCATGTGCACCGTGTGCACCGTGTGCATCGTGCGCATCGCCGTGATGGCCTTGCACGTCGGGCTCTTCGTCCGAATGATGGGCACCATGCGCGTCCGGGTTCTGGTCGTACCGCTCCTTGCCGTGGAAGACCAGAAAGTACATGCGGAACGAGTAGAACGCAGTGACGAACACGCCGGCCAGAACCGCGTAGTAGGCGAATTGAGCGCCCCACAGATGGCTCTCGCCCACCGCTTCGATGATGCTGTCCTTCGAATAGAACCCCGCGAAGAACGGCGTGCCGATGAGTGCAAGCGAGCCGATCAGCGAAGTGATCCAGGTGATCGGCATGTATTTGCGCACACCGCCCATCCAGCGGATGTCCTGGTTGTGATGCATGCCGATGATCACCGAGCCGGCACCGAGGAACAGCAGCGCCTTGAAGAACGCATGCGTCATCAGGTGGAACACCGCCACCGAATACGCCGAGGCACCCAGCGCCACCGTCATGTAGCCGAGCTGCGACAGCGTCGAGTACGCGACGACCCGTTTGATGTCGTTCTGGATGATGCCGAGAAAGCCCATGAACAGCGCCGTGATGGCGCCGATCACCAAGATGAACGACAACGCCGTGTCGCTCTGCTCGAACAGCGGCGACATGCGCGCCACCATGAAGATGCCGGCCGTCACCATGGTCGCCGCGTGGATCAGCGCCGAGATGGGGGTCGGGCCTTCCATCGAGTCGGGCAGCCACACGTGGAGCGGAAACTGCGCGCTCTTGCCCATCGCGCCGATGAAAAGGCAAATACAGATCACCGTGATCAGCATCCACTCCGTGCCGGGAAAGGTCAGCTTCGCCAGCGCGTCGGTCTTGGCGAAAGCCTCGCCGTAATTCAGCGTGCCGGCATACGCCGCGATCAAGCCGATGCCGAGGATGAAGCCGAAGTCACCGATGCGGTTGACCAGGAACGCCTTCATGTTCGCGAAGATGGCGGTCGGCTTGTTGAACCAGAAACCGATCAGCAGGTACGACACCAGGCCCACTGCTTCCCAGCCGAAGAACAGCTGCAGCATGTTGTTGCTCATGACGAGCATCAGCATCGAGAAAGTGAAGAGCGAGATGTACGAGAAGAAGCGGTTGTAGCCCTCGTCTTCTTCCATGTAGCCGATGGTGTAGATGTGCACCATGAGCGAGACGAAGGTGACGACGCACATCATCATCGCGGTCAACCCGTCGACCAGAAAGCCGACCTCCATCTTCAGGCCACCGACCACCATCCATTCATAGAGAGTGGCGTTGAAACGGGCGCCGTCGACGACCACGCTCTTGAGCGTCATGGCCGAAATGATGAAGGCCACCAGCACGCCGAGAATGGTCAGCGAATGCGTGACTTTGCGGCCGATGTGGTTGCCGCCGAACTTCGTGCCGAACAGGCCGGCGATGACGGAGCCGACCAGCGGCGCCAGGGGCACGGCAAGCAGGGTGGATGCAGAAAGCGTTGCGCTCATGGTTGAAACTCTTAGCCCTTGAGCGAGTTGAGCTCGTCGACGTTGATGTTCGACTTGTTGCGAAACAGGAGCACCAGCAGCGCCAGGCCGATGGCCGACTCGGCGGCCGCCACCGTCAGGATGAAGAACACGAAGATCTGACCGTGCATGTCGCCGAGGTAGTACGAGAAGGCGACGAAATTCGTATTGACCGCAAGCAGCATCAACTCGATGCACATCAACAGCACGATGAGGTTCTTGCGGTTCAGGAAGATGCCGATGACCGACAGCGCGAAGAGCATCGCGCCGAGCGAAAGAAAATGTCCGAGCGAAAGGGTCATGGCTTGGTCTCCCCTGTCGTGGGTGTGACTTCCACGACAGGCTGCGCCGGCCGCGTCACGCCCATCTGCACGACACGCACGCGATCGCGTGCCTTGACGCGAACCTGGTCCGACGGATTCATGTGCTTGCTGTCCTTGCGGGTGCGCAACGTCAATGCAATGGCGGCGATGATGGCCACCAGCAGGATGACAGCTGCAATCTCCAGCGGGTAGAGGTATTGGCTGTAGAGCAGCTTGCCGAGCTCCAGGGTGTTCGAGCTGTTGGCGGCCGAAGCCATCGCATGCGGCGACTCGTTCAGGCGAAAGCCGCCCATCAGCACGCCAGCCATCTCCAGGGCGATGATCGCGCCGATCGCCGCGGCCAGCGGAAAGTGCTTCCAGAAGCCTTCGCGCAAGCTGTCGACGTTGATGTCCAGCATCATCACGACGAACAGGAACAGCACCATCACGGCGCCGACGTAGACCAGCACCAACGCGATGGCGAGAAACTCGGCGCGCAGCAACAACCAGATCGCCGAGGCCTGAAAAAATGCCAACACGAGATACAGCGCCGCATACACAGGGTTGCGCGAGGTGATGACGCGGAACGATGCGAACAGAAGCACCGCGGCAAAGAGATAGAAGAGACCGGTCTTGACGTCCATGGAGCGAGTTCGTTGCGAGGTTCGGGCGCGTCCGCTTCAGCGGTACTTGGCGTCGGCAGCCTTGTTGGCCGCAATCTCTTTTTCGTAGCGATCGCCCACGGCCAGCAGCATGTCCTTGGTGAAGTACAGGTCGCCGCGTTTTTCGCCGTGGTATTCGAAGATATGGGTTTCAACGATCGAATCGACCGGGCAGCTTTCTTCGCAGAAGCCGCAGAAGATGCACTTGGTCAGGTCGATGTCGTAGCGCGTGGTGCGCCGCGAGCCGTCGTCGCGCACATCGGATTCGATGGTGATCGCCAAAGCCGGACACACGGCTTCGCACAGCTTGCAGGCGATGCAGCGCTCTTCACCGTTTTCATAGCGGCGCAACGCATGCAGCCCGCGAAAACGTGGCGAAAGCGGCGTCTTCTCTTCTGGGAACTGGATGGTGATCTTGCGGGCAAAAGCGTACTTGCCGGTGATCGCCAGGCCCTTGAACAACTCGAACAGCATGAAGCTGCCGAGAAAGTCTTTCAAGGAAAAAGGCGCGGACGGGATCGTCGACGAGCGGGATGGGCGCGCAAGCGCGCTGGCGGTGGGCGCAGTCATGGCAGTTCCGTTTATTTCCAGATGTTGAGAGGGGTCTGCATCCACGCGCCGACCACGACCAGCCACACGAGCGTGACCGGGATAAAGATCTTCCAGCCGAGCCGCATGATCTGGTCATAGCGAAAGCGCGGGAAGGTCGAGCGAACCCAAAGGAACATCGTGACCACGCAAAAGGTCTTGATGCCCAGCCAGATCCAGCCCGGAATGAAGCTGAGGAACTCGAACGGTGGCAGCCAGCCGCCGAGGAACAGGATGACGGTCAGGATCGAGACCAGCCACATGTTGGCGTACTCGGCCAAGAAGAACATGGCAAAGCTCATGCCCGAGTACTCGATCATGTGGCCCGCGACGATTTCGGACTCACCTTCGACCACGTCGAACGGATGGCGGTTGGTCTCGGCCAGGCCGGAGATGAAGTAGACGACGAAGATCGGCAGCAGCGACAGCCAGTTCCACGACAGGAGGCCGATGCCCATCGATGCGAAGGTGCCCTTGCCCTGCCCCATCACGATGTCGGTCATGTTGAGACTGGCCGAGACCATCAGCACGACGACGAAGCAGAAACCCATTGCGATCTCGTAGCTGACCATCTGCGCCGACGCGCGCAGCGCACCAAGGAACGCGTACTTCGAGTTCGATGCCCAGCCGGCGATGATCACGCCATAGACCTCGAGCGAGGTGATGGCCATCACGAACAGCAGGCCGGCATTGATGTTGGCCAACGCGACTTCAGGCCCGAAAGGAATCACGGCCCAGGCGGCCAGCGCCGGCATGATCGTCATGATCGGGCCGAGCAGGAACAAGCCCTTGTTGGCGACCGTCGGAATGATGATTTCCTTGGTCATCAGCTTCAGCGCATCCGCGATGGGCTGCAGCAGGCCGAGCGGCCCGATGCGGTTCGGGCCGATGCGGATCTGCGTGAAGCCGATCGCCTTGCGTTCCCATAGGGTGAGGTACGCCACAGCGCCCATCAGCGGCAGCACGACCACGACGATCTTGATGAGTGTCCAGATGATGGGCCAGACCACGGCCGTCCACCAACCGGCCCCGATCAGGCCGTGGCCGAAACCGAAAATCGCGTCGATCATGATGCCAGCGCCTCTGCTGCCGGGGCAGAACGGTGGCCGTCGTACGTACCGCGCGCGTCTGCGGTGAGTTGCAGCGATGGCGCGCGACGCACGATCGAATCGAGCTGATAGATGCTTGCGACGACCGGCGCCGGCGCGCCCGCGTCTCCAACGGTCGCAGCGGCCTGCGTCTTGTTGCTCAGCTTGTCGGCCGGAACCTGCGTGCCCTCGCCGATGCTGCGCAGCACGTCGGCCGTCGACTCGAATGCAAAGCCCTGAAGACCCAGCAAATTGGCGAGCACGCGCAACACCTTCCATGCCGGACGCGCTTCGCCGAGCGGTTTGACCACCGCATGAAAGCTTTGCAGCCTGCCTTCGGCGTTGACGAACGTACCCGGCGTTTCGGTGAACGGCGCGATGGGCAACAACACGTCGCTGAATTCGAGATTGGCCTTGAACGGGCTCAACGTGACGACCATCTGCGCCTTGAACAACGCATCGGCTGCGGCAGCGCCGATGGCGGAATCGAACACCGGCTCGTTGTTCAGGATCAATGCAGCCTTGAGGCCACCCGACATCATCTGCGCAGCGTTCAGGCCATTGCCCTTCGGCATCGCGCCGACGAGTTGGGCGCCGACAGTGTTTGCTGCTTCGGTGAGGTAGCCGACGCTCGCGCCGGTCTGAGCGCCGATCCATTGGGCCAGCGCGAGCAGAGCGCCCGCGTCGGCGTGGTGAGCGGCGGCATTGCCGAGCAGGATGGCCTTGCGCTCGCCGCTGAGCAGCGACTTCGCGGTGGCTTGCGCCAGCTCGCTCGGCGCTTCTTTGCTTTCGACGGGCGACGTCGTGCCGGCGCTCTGGCCGATGGCAGAGGCGATGCCTGCCAGCTCGGCGAACCACTGGTCGGCACCGACGCGAACAACGCTGCGCGGCGTCATCGCCCAGGCGTCGTCGTCGGCCATCAAATCGGCCGAAGTGATCACGCTCAGCGCCCCACCCTTGCGAACCGATTGGCGAATGCGCTGCGCAAACAGCGGATGCTCCTTGCGCAGGTTCGAACCAATGACCAGCACGCGTTGCAATTGCGACAGCGATGCGATCGAGGTACCGAGCCAGCGAATGCCCTCGAACGCGCCGAACTGGGCATTGCGCAGGCGGTAGTCGATGTTGTCGCTACCGAGTTCGCGCGTCAGCAGGGTTGCGAGTTGCAACTCTTCGAGCGTGCTGTGCGGACTCACCAGCGTGCCGATGCTTTGCGGGCCGTGGTCGGCCTTGATCTGCTTCAAGCCATTGGCGACGTACTCGAGCGCCGTCTGCCAGTCGACTTGCTGCCACTGGCCGCCCTGCTTCAGCATGGGCTGCGTCAGGCGCTCGGGGCCGTTGAGCGCCTCGTAGGAGAAGCGGTCACGGTCGGCGATCCAGCATTCGTTGACGTCTTCGTTCTCCAGCGGAACGACGCGCATCACCTTGTTGTTCTTGACCTGAACGATCAGGTTGGCACCGGTCGAATCGTGCGGGCTCACCGACTTGCGGCGCGACAGCTCCCACGTGCGGGCGCTGTAGCGAAACGGCTTGCTGGTGAGCGCACCCACCGGGCAAATGTCGATCATGTTGCCGGACAGTTCGGAGTCGACCGAGTCACCCACGAACGTTTCGATTTCAGCATGCTCGCCGCGGTGCGACATGCCGAGCTCCATCACGCCGGCGACTTCCTGGCCGAAGCGGACGCAGCGCGTGCAGTGGATGCAACGGCTCATCTCTTCCATGCTGATCAGCGGGCCGACGTCCTTGTGGAAGACGACGCGCTTCTCTTCTTCGTAGCGTGAGCTCGAGCCACCGTAGCCGACGGCCAGGTCTTGCAACTGGCATTCGCCGCCCTGGTCGCAAATCGGGCAATCCAGTGGATGGTTGATGAGCAGGAACTCCATCACCGACTGCTGTGCCTTGATGGCCTTGTCGCTCTTGGTGCGAACGATCATGCCCTGCGTCACCGGCGTGGCGCAGGCCGGCATCGGCTTGGGCGCCTTCTCGACATCGACCAGGCACATGCGGCAGTTGGCCGCGATGCTGAGCTTCTTGTGATAGCAGAAGTGCGGGATGTACGTCCCCGCCTTGTCGGCCGCATGCATGATCATGCTGCCCTCGATGATGTCGACCTTCTTGCCGTCGAGTTCGATTTCAACCATATGTGGGAACTCCCGCCGGGCCGCCCCAAGGGAGGCCAGAGCCCCCTTGGGGGGCAGCGAGCGAATGTGAGCTAAGGGGCAGTTTCATCGGGGCCTCAGGCTTTGGCAGCCGCTTTGGGCACATAGCCCGGAATCAGCGCCTCGAACTCGTGGCGGAAATGCTTGATCATGGCGCGCACCGGCATCGCCGCGGCGTCGCCCAGTGCGCAGATCGTGCGGCCCTGAATGTTGTCGGCGACCGAGTTGAGCAAGTCCATGTCGGTCGGCTTGCCGAGTCCGTTGTGGATGCGATCGACCACGCGCCAGAGCCAGCCCGTGCCTTCGCGGCAGGGCGTGCATTGACCGCACGACTCGTGCATGTAGAAGTACGACAAGCGGCGCAGCGACTCGACCATCGAGCGGCTGTCGTCCATCACGATCACTGCACCCGAACCCAGCATGGACCCGGCCTTGGCGATGGAGTCGTAGTCCATCGTGCAGTCCATCATGATGGCCGCCGGCAGCACCGGCGACGACGAACCACCGGGAATCACCGCCTTGAGGGTGCGTCCCTTGCGAACGCCGCCGGCCAGTTCGAGCAGCTTGCTGAACGGCGTGCCCATCGGCACTTCGTAGTTGCCGGGCAACTCGACGTCGCCGCTGACCGAGTAGATCTTGGTGCCGCCGTTGTTCGGCTTGCCGCATTCGAGGTACGCCGGTCCGCCGTTGCGGATGATCCACGGCACGGCCGCGAAGGTCTCGGTG
>CAXTCC010000054.1:0-20040 GCA_964242015.1 uncultured Variovorax sp. | reverse complement strand
GTGTCACCGTGGTGGGCGACGACGCGCAATCGATCTATTCGTTTCGCGGCGCCACGGTGCGCAACATCCTCGACTTTCCGTCGCAGTTCACGCGCGAAGCACGTATCGTCACGCTGGAGCGCAACTACCGCTCGACCCAGCCGATCCTCGACGTCTCTAACGCGGTCATCGCGCAAGCTGCCGAGCGGCATGCCAAGACGCTGTGGACCGACAAGGCCTCGGCCGGTCGACCGCAGCTTGTCCTGGTGCCCGACGAGGCGCAGCAGGCGCGCTGGGTGGCTGATCGGGTGTTGGCGCACCGCGAGGGCGGACTCGCACTCAAGTCGCAGGCGGTTCTGTTTCGGACATCCACTCACAGCGCCGCGTTGGAACTCGAACTGGCGCGGCGCAACATCCCATTCGTCAAGTACGGCGGCCTCAAGTTCCTGGAAGCCGCACACGTCAAGGACCTGCTCGCGGTGCTGCGATTTGCGGAGAACCCGCGCGGCCGCATGGCGGGCTTTCGGGTGACGCAGATGATTCCGGGCATCGGACCGGTGACGGCGACGCGGCTGCTGGACGCCATGGACGTCGCCGCCGACCCGGGCGAAGCAGTGAAGGCCTTCGTCCCGCCCGCCGTGGCGCAGATCGAATGGCAACGCTTCGCCGAGGTCTACGCCGCACTGCGTGCGCCGGCGCTCGATTGGCCCGCCGACATGGAATTGGCGCTGCGCTGGTACATCCCGCATCTCGAGCGACTGCACGACGACACGTCGGGCGTGCGGCGCGGCGACGTCGAACAGCTGGCGCGGCTGGCCTCAGGCTACGCCTCGCGCGAGCGCTTCTTGACCGAGCTCACCCTCGATCCACCCGAGGCCACGAGCGATCGTCCGGGTCCGCCGCTGCTCGACGAGGATTACCTGATCCTGTCGACCATCCACTCGGCCAAGGGGCAGGAGTGGAACTCGGTTCATGTGCTCAATGTGGTCGACGGCTGCATGCCGGCCGATGTCGCGCAGGGGGCGCAGGAGCTCGAGGAAGAGCGGCGGTTGTTGTATGTCGCGATGACGCGAGCGCGCGACCATCTGCACCTGCTCGTGCCGCAGCGCTTCTATGTCACCCAGCAGGCCGTGCGCGGTGACCGGCATCTCTACGCCGGGCGCACACGCTTCATTTCCGAGACCGACGCCGCCCGCTTCGAGCAGGTGACGTGGCCTGAACCTCCCGCAAGAGCGCCTGCGGTGCCGCCGCCGGCCGCGACCATCGATTTGCTGAGTCGGATGCGTGCGAGTTGGCGTTGATCACTGGTGCTGAGCCCGCGTGATTCCCTGCCGGTGGCATGGCGATGTAACGACGAGCGGGCTTTGATTCCCGGCCCAATCGAATCGCCGATCAATGCGGGCGCGCACGCATTGCTATGAATTAGGTAGCGCACAAATGTGTCCCCAAAGTCACCCCAGACGCAGGGGAAACAGAGGGATTGCAATGCCTCCGCAACGTGGGCATAGTGAATCGAACTCGCTCCTTTCCACTCCCAACCGCCTCGCGCGACTCTCCCATTTCGCAGTAATCCTTCCGTTTCTATTCCGGTTTCATTCCGTTTCCGCCGGCCACTTTTCATTCTGGAATGCTGGTCATTTTTGCAACGTTCCCAGGAGGTTATTCATGAATCTGACGATCAGCGGCCATCACCTCGACGTCACTCCCGCATTGCGAAGCTATGTCACGAGCAAGCTGGACCGAATCACCCGGCACTTCGATCAGGTGGTCGACGTGAAGGTGATCCTCACGGTGGAAAAGCAAAAGGAAAAGGAACGCCGGCAAAAGGCAGAGTGCAACATTCACGTCAAGGGCAGTGACATGTTTGCCGAGTGCAGTCACGCTGATCTGTACGCTGCGGTCGATGAACTCGTCGACAAGCTCGACCGCCAGGTGGTGCGCCATAAAGACCGTCTGCAAGACCATCATCACGAAGCGCCCAAACGTGTGATGTAGTGCTGTCTTTGGGTAAGTCCTCTTGCAGGATCGAGGGCCGCCGATTTAGGCGGCCCTTTGCTTTTTGCGGGGCAGGTGCATAATCGCCCCCGCCCCGCCCCACCATGAATCGCCTCGCGTCCATCCTGCCGCCCGCTCAAGTGCTCGTGAGCGTTGACGCCACCAGCAAAAAGCGTGCTTTCGAAGAAGCCGGTTTGCTGTTCGAAAACCTCCATGGTCTGGGTCGCGCGCTGATCACCGACAGCCTCTTTGCCCGCGAACGCCTGGGTTCGACTGGTTTGGGCCACGGCGTTGCCATTCCTCATGGCCGCATCAAGGGACTCAAGTCGCCGATGGCAGCAGTGTTCCAGCTGGCCAATGCGATCGGCTTCGATGCACCGGACGAGCAACCGGTCGTGCTCCTGATCTTTCTGCTGGTGCCTGAAGCAGCAACCCAGAAACACCTCGAGATTCTTTCCGAAATTGCCGAGCTGTTGAGCGATGCCGCTCTGCGCGAGCAGATCAAGTCGAGCACCGACGCAGCGGCATTGCACGCGCTCATCGCAGGATGGCAATCGGCGCAAGTGGCTTGAACGCTTCGGCAGCAGGACGGTCGCGCGCATGAAGCCGACCGTCATCAGCGCCGATGCGATGTTCGAGGAGTTTCGCGGCTCGCTTCGCTGGGAGTGGCTGGCGGGGCTCGGCGCCTCGGAGCGCCAGTTCGACATCGAGGTCATCAGCCGCGCCCAGTCGGCGGCGGACCTGGTGGGCTACCTCAACTACATCCATCCCTATCGCGTGCAAATACTCGGCGCGCGAGAGGTGGCCTACCTGACTCGCGGCACGCCGGAGGATTGCGCGCGCCGCATCGGGCGCATCGTGACGCTGGAGCCGCCGATGCTGGTGCTCGCCGACGGGCAAAGCGCGCCGGACGAACTGTTGTCGATCTGCGAGCGTGCCCAGTTGCCGCTTTTTGCCACGCGCGAATCTTCCGCGTTCGTCATCGATCTGCTGCGCGCTTACTTGTCCAAGCATTTCGCCGAGCGCACGTCGATGCATGGCGTCTTCATGGACATCCTGGGCCTCGGGGTGATGATTACCGGCGAGTCAGGCCTCGGCAAGAGCGAATTGGGGTTGGAGCTGATCTCCCGCGGCAACGGCCTGGTGGCCGACGACGCAGTCGATCTGTACCGGATCAACCAGAACACGCTGGAAGGCCGTTGCCCCGACCTGCTACAGAACTTGCTGGAAGTGCGCGGCATCGGCCTGCTGGACATTCGGGCCATCTTCGGCGAGACGGCGGTGCGTCGGAAGATGCGGCTCAAGCTCATCGTGCACCTGGTGCGGCGCGACAGCTTCGAGCGCGACTACGAGCGCATGCCGTCGGCGCCGCTGACGCAGGACGTGCTGGGCATCGCGGTGCGCAAGGTCATCATCCAGGTGGTGGCTGGCCGCAACATCGCTGTGCTGGTCGAAGCGGCGGTGCGCAATTCAATTTTGCAGCTGCGCGGGATCGACACCTACGCCGAGTTCGTCGAGCGCCACCACAAGGCGATGGAGTCGGGGCGGCAGGACTGAAAGCTCGGCAGCGCCAAGCCCGGCTCAGCTATTTGCGGCTGACGCAATCAGCGCACAGGCCGTACAGCGACATCGCGTGGTCCTGCAGTATCCAGCCCTTGTCGAGCGCGATCATTTGCTGGCGCCGTTCGATTTCGGCGTCGTAGAACTCCTCGACCTTGCCGCACGACGTGCAGATCAGGTGGTCGTGGTGCTTGCCTTCGTTGAGTTCGTAGACCGCCTTGCCGCTTTCGAAATGGCTGCGCTCCAGGATGCCGGCCTGTTCGAACTGCGTGAGCACGCGGTAGACCGTGGCCAGGCCGATGTCGGAACGCTCGTTGAGCAGGATGCGGAACACGTCTTCGGCGGTCATATGCCGCAAGCCGCCGGTCTGGAAGATCTCGAGAATCTTCAAGCGCGGCAGGGTGGCCTTCAGGCCGGTGTTCTTGAGTTCGTCGATGTTGGCCATGGTCGTTCCTGCTTCGGCCGCGCGGAACGGGTCCGCCGGGGGCCAGCCGCTACAATGCGCCGATCATATCGCTACCCCTTTTCCCCATGCTTGCCATTTCAAAAAGCCGCGTCTGGCTCATCGCCGGCGTCGCCGCGAGCCTCTGTCTGGGCGCTTGCAGCAACCTCGGCACCCGCACGCGTGCGGCGTTGGGTGCCGTGACGCCGTACAAAGTCGAAGTGGTGCAGGGCAACTTCGTCTCCAAGGAGCAGGTCGAGCAACTCAAGCCCGGCATGTCGCGCCAGCAGGTTCGCGAGGTGCTCGGCACGTCGCTGCTGACCGATGTATTCCATTCCGACCGTTGGGACTACGTCTTCACGATTCGTCGCCAGGGCGTCGAGTCGCAGCAGCGTCACCTGACGCTCTATTTCAAGGGCGAGATCCTCGATCGCTTCGAGGGCGACACGATGCCGAGCGAGGAAGAATTCGTCGCCGCGGTCGATGCTCGCAAGCGCAGCGGCAAGGTGCCAACGCTCGAAGCCAGCGAAGATCAACTCAACAAGTTCTCGCCGGACAAGAGCACCAAGCCGGAGGCGCCCGCCGCTTCGCTGGCCCCGTTGCCGCCGAGCTATCCGCCGCTCGAATCCACTACGCGCTGACATGCGCCGCATCGCGATCGCCGGCGCCTCCGGCCGCATGGGCCGCATGCTCATAGAAGGCGTGCGCAATGCGCCCGACCTCACGCTGGCGGGTGCACTCGATGTGGCCGGCTCCGAATCCATCGGCACCGATGCGGGCGTATTTCTGGGCTTCGCCAGCGGCGTGACGATCGCATCCGACCTGCGTGCCGGGCTGAAGGATGCGCAGGTGCTGATCGACTTCACCCGGCCCGAAGGCACGCTGGCGCACTTGGCCGTTTGTCGCGAACTCGGTGTGCAGGCAGTCATCGGCACGACCGGTTTCAGCGATGCGCAAAAAGCCGAGATCGCCGAAGCCGCCAAGGACATCGCGATCGTCATGGCGCCCAACATGAGCGTCGGCGTGAACGTCACCTTGAAACTGCTCGAAATGGCCGCCAAGGCGCTATCGACCGGCTACGACATCGAGATCATCGAGGCGCATCATCGCCACAAGGTCGATGCGCCGTCCGGTACCGCGCTGAAGATGGGCGAAGTGATCGCCGATGCGCTGGGTCGCGACTTGAAGGAATGCGCCGTGTACAGCCGCGAAGGCGTGACCGGCGAACGCGATCCGTCGACCATCGGCTTTGCCAGCATCCGCGGCGGCGACATCGTCGGCGACCACACGGTACTTTTTGCCGGCACCGGCGAGCGCATCGAGATCACGCACAAGTCGGCCAGCCGCGCGACCTATGTGCAAGGCAGCTTGCGCGCCGTGCAGTTTCTGGCCGGGCAAAAGACCGGGCTGTTCGACATGTTCGATGTCCTGAGTCTTCGCTAGAAGGCCTGCGTGAGCGTCCTCGAACTGCTGACCCAAGGCGATGGTGTCAGCCGTACGGTTGCAGCGTTGCTGCTCGCGATGTCGGTGTCGAGCTGGGTCGTGATCCTGCTCAAGGCCTGGTTGCTGCGCAGCGGCACGCGCAGCGTGTTGCGCAGCATCGCCGCCTTCTGGCAGGCCACCACGTTGGCCGACGCAGAGCAGAACCTCAAGTCTTTCGATCGAACCATGCTCGTGTTGCCGGCCGTCACGGCGGTAAAGAGCCTGGCGGCCGCCACGAGCAGTACCACGCTCGGCGCTGCGGGTGACCGGTCGCAGCGACTCACCCGCGTGCTGCGCGATGCACTGCACGGCTCGCTGCGTCGTCTGCAATCCGGCCAGATCCTGCTGGCGACGGTCGGCGCCACTGCGCCTTTCGTGGGATTGCTCGGCACTGTCTGGGGCATCTATCGCGCCCTGTCGGGTATCGCCGGCCAGACCGGCGGCTTCACCATCGACAAGGTGGCGGGTCCGGTCGGCGAGGCGCTGGTGATGACGGCTTTCGGTCTTGCGGTCGCGATTCCGGCCGTGCTGGCTTACAACGTGTTCGGCCGCGTGATCGGCCGCATCGAGGCCGAGCTCGAAGGCTTCGCGCACGACTTGCTCGGCACCTTCGGCGAACCGCCGGCGCGACATGACGATGCGTTGCCACCTGCGCGGGCGATGCCTGTCGCCTGATCTGCCCCCACACGCAAATGGCCTTCGGTCGCACTTCGCTCGGCAGCAACAGCGCCAGCGCGGGCGGCGGCCGGGCGAGCGGCGCCGGTGGTCAACGGCCGCTCTCCGACATCAACGTGACGCCGCTGGTCGACGTCATGCTCGTGCTGCTGGTGATCTTCATCATCACGGCGCCGCTGATGGCCAGCTCGATCAAGCTCGACTTGCCGCAGACCGATGCCGGGCAGCCCAACGACACGCCCAAGTTCGTGAGCCTGTCGGTCGACGCGGCCGGCAAGGTGTTCCTGAACGATCAGGCCGTGACCGACGAAGAACTTGCAAGCAGGCTGCAGAAAGCCGCCGCCGACAGCCGCGACACCGAAGTGCAACTGCGCGCCGACCACACCGTGCCGTACGGCAAGATCGTGGAACTCATGGGCATCGCGAACAAGGCGGGGTTGAGCCGCATCGGCTTCGTGACCGAAGCGCCGGCGCAGCAAGCGCGCTGACGCTCCTCCGAGCGCTCAGAGCACCACCGGCTTCGTATGCCAGATGTCGTGCGCATATTCGGCGATGGTCCGGTCCGACGAGAACGCTCCCATGCCCGCGACGTTGAGAATCGCCATGCGCGTCCATGCGTCCGCATCGCGGTAGAGCGCATCGACCTTGCCTTGCGCGTCGATGTAGCTCACGTAGTCGGCCAGCAGCAGGTAGTGGTCGCCCCAGTTCACCAGCGAGTCGTAGATGCCCTGGTAGCGCGCCGGCTCGCCGGGCGAAAACGCACCATCACGAATGGCATCGAGCACGCGCTGCAGTTCAGGATTGGCGCCGTAGATGTCGCGCGGCTGGTAGCCGTGCAGGCGGATGTCGGCGACCTCGGGCGTGGTGTTGCCGAAGATGAAGATGTTCTCTTCGCCGACGTTGTCGCGCATCTCGACATTGGCGCCGTCGAGCGTGCCGATGGTCAGCGCGCCATTGAGCGCGAACTTCATGTTGCCCGTGCCCGAAGCCTCGGTGCCCGCGGTTGAAATCTGCTCCGACAGATCGGCCGCCGGCATGATGATCTCGGCCAGGCTCACGCTGTAGTTCGGCAGGAAAACGACCTTCAACAACTTGCCGACGCGCGGGTCGTTGTTGATGGTCGTCGCCACATCGTTGATGAGGCGGATGACCATCTTGGCGACGACGTAGGCCGAAGCCGCCTTGCCCGCGAACACGACCACGCGCGGAACGATGTCGATCTGCCCGCCCGCCGCATGCGCGTCGAGGATGCGCTGGTAACGCGTGATGACGTGCAGCACGTTGAGCAGCTGGCGCTTGTATTCGTGGATGCGCTTGACCTGCACGTCGAACATCGCGTCGGTGTCGATGATCACGCCCATGTGCTGCTCGACCCAGTTGGCCAGCCGCAGTTTGTTTTCGCGCTTGGCGTGCCGGAACGCGCGCGCGAAGGCGGGTTGTGCGGCCATCGGCTTCAACGCCTCGAGCTGCATCAGGTCGCGCCGCCAGCCCTTGCCGATGCGCTGATCGAGCAGCGCGGCGAGCGGGGGATTGGCCTGCGCCAGCCAGCGACGTGGTGTCACGCCGTTGGTCTTGTTGTTGAAGCGTTCCGGAAAGATGCGGTTGAAGTCGGCAAAGATCGATTGCTTCATCAGTTCCGAATGCAGACCCGACACGCCGTTGATCGAATGGCTCGCCAGCACCGCGACATACGCCATCCGCACGCGCCGCTCGCCCGACTCGTCGACCAGCGACAGGCGGCGCAGCAGCTCGACATCGTTGCCGACCTTCTGCGTCACGGTCGCGAGAAACTTCGCGTTCATGTCGTAGATGATCTGCAGATGCCGCGGCAGGATGCGGCCCATCATCTCGACCGGCCAGGTCTCCAGTGCCTCATGCATCAACGTGTGGTTGGTGTAGCTGAAAACCTTCTGCGTGGCAGCCCAGGCGGTGTCCCAGTCGAGGTTGTGCTGGTCCAGCAGCAACCGCATCATCTCGGGCACCGCGAGCACCGGGTGCGTGTCGTTCAGGTGGATGCTGACCTTGTCGCCCAGCTTTTCGAAGGTGGTGTGGTTGCGCAGGTACCGGCGCAGCAAGTCCTGCACGCTGGCGCTGCAGAAAAAGTATTCCTGATGCAACCGCAGCTCGCGGCCCGACGGCGTCGAGTCGTCGGGGTACAGCACGCGCGAGACGTTTTCCGACTGGTTCTTGCTCTCGACCGCGACCATGTAGTTGCCCTTGTTGAAGGCAGACAGGTCGATCTCTTCGGTGGCGCGCGCCGACCACAACCGCAGCGTGTTGGTCGCCTGCGTGCCGTAACCGGGAATGATGGTGTCGTAGGCCACGGCCAGTACGTCGTGCGTGTCGACCCAGTCGGCCGCGCCGTAGGGTGCATTGGTGCCTTCGCGCTTTTGCACGTGGCCGCCGAAGCGCACGCGGTAGTTGACCTCGGGCCGCTGGAACTCCCACGGGTTGCCGCGCGTAAGCCAGTAGTCGGGCGTTTCCACTTGCTGGCCGTCGACGATGCGCTGACGAAACATGCCGTACTCGTAGCGGATGCCGTAGCCCATGCCGGGCACGCCCAGTGTCGCCATCGAGTCGAGAAAGCAGGCGGCCAAGCGGCCGAGACCGCCATTGCCGAGGGCCGCATCCGGCTCGCGTTCGGCCAGTGCCGACATGTCGACGCCGAAGTCGGCCAGCGCCTCGCGCACGGTGTCGTAGAGGTCGACTGCGAGCAGGGCGTTGGTGAAAGTACGTCCGATCAAGAACTCCATCGAGAGGTAGTACACGCGCTTCACGTCTTGCTGGTACTGCGCACGGGTGGTCGCCATCCAGCGTTCGACCAATTGATCGCGCACCGCCAGGGCTGTCGCGTTGAGCCAGTCGTCCTGGCTGGCCGCGACCGGGTCCTTGCCGACCGCGTAGATCAGTTTGTTTGCGACGGCGCGCTTGAAGGCGGCCACGTCACGATCGGGATGGTCGTATTCGAAAGCCTTGATGGGTGTCGCTGCGGTGGTCGGCGTCGTTGTGGTCATAGGGTGCTCGCAGAGGTTGTGAGGTGGCGCGGCTTGGAAGCCGTCAGGCGATGGCCTGCTGATAGACCGCGATGTATTGCGCGGCGGCGGTGGCCCAGTCGACCGGGCGGCGCATGGCAGTGGCGCGCACGCGTTTCCAGTCGGTCGGACGCCGGTACAGGGCGAAGGCGCGTCGCATGGCGCGTGCATAGTCGCCCGGTTCGAAGCGGTCGAAGACGAAGCCGGTGGCCTTGCCATCGGCCATGTCTTCGAGCGTGGTATCGACCACAGTATCGGCCAGTCCGCCGACGCGTCGCACCAGCGGCAAGCAGCCGTACTTGAGTCCGTACATCTGCGTGAGCCCGCAGGGTTCGAAAAGCGACGGCACCAGCGTCACGTCGCCGGCGCCGAAAAGCTGGTGCGCCAGCGCCTCGTTGTAGCCGATGGTCACGCTCACCGATTGCGGCATGGCGGCCGCGCGATCGCGAAATGCCTCCTCGAGCCAGCCGTCGCCGCCGCCGAGCAATGCCAGTTGGCCGCCCTCGTCGAGCAGTGCATCGAGGCCGCTCAGCACGAGGTGCAGGCCCTTTTGCTCGGTCAGCCGGCTGACCACGATGAAGAGCGGCGCATCGGGCAGTTCGGCGAGGCCCAGCTGTCGTTGCAGCGCCGCCTTGCTCTGCGCCTTGCCGGCCATGCGTCGCGCTTCGTAGCGATCGGCCAGCAGTGCGTCGCTGGCCGGGTTCCAGACCTGGTCGTCGACCGCGTTGAGGATGCCGGTGAGTACGCCGCTGCGCGTGCGCAGCAAGCCATCGAGGCCGAAGCCCTGCTCGGAAGTCTGGATTTCGCGGGCATAGGTCGGGCTCACGGTGGTGAGCCGGTCGGCGTAATACAGGCCACCCTTCATGAAGGACAGCTGGCCGTGATACTCCAGTCCGTTCATCTGGAACGCCGGGCCGGGCAGGCCGAGGTCGGGAAAATGCCACGGCGCGAACACGCCCTGGTAAGCCAGGTTGTGCACGGTGAAGACGCTGCCGACCCGCGGCCCGGCCGGTCGCTGGGCGAACGCCAGATAGGCCGGCACCAGTCCGGCGTGCCAGTCGTGCGCGTGCACCACCTGCGGCTGCCATGCAGCGTCGAGCCCTTGCGCCAATTGCGCCCCGGCCCAGCCGAGCAGCGCGAAGCGACGGTGGTTGTCGTCGTAGGGCTGACGGTTCCCGTCTTCGTAAGGGTTGCCCGGCCGGTCGTACAGCGCGGGCGCGTCGATCACGTAGGCCGGCAGATCCGGCGCGCCAGCCGTTTCGATGCGGCCGAGCAGCAGGCGACTGGTGTCGCCCCATGGCGCCCGCAGTTCGGCCACGGGCGTCAGGCCGACGACACCGGAGAGGATGGCCGGAAAACCAGGCAGCAACACGCGCACGTCTTGCCCGGCGGCTGCGAGGGCGATCGGCAGGGCACCGGCCACGTCGGCCAGGCCACCGGTCTTGAGGAGGGGGAATAGTTCGGCGCTGACCTGGAGAATTCGCATCGGTGGTCAGGTTTCGAGACGCTTGAGCATCTCGCGGGTGACCAGCGTCACGCCGGTCTCGGTGCGCTCGAAGCGTGCCGCGTCGGCGGCCGGGTCTTCGCCGATGACCATGTCATCGGGAATCGTGCAGCCGCGGTCGATCACGACTTTTCTGAGGCGCGCGCCGCGGCCGATTTCGACATCGGGCAACAGCACGGCTTCGGTGATGTTGCAAAACGAGTGGATGCGAACGCCCGAGAACAGCACCGAATTGCTGACGGAGGAGCCCGAAACGATGCAACCGCCCGAGACGATGGTGTTGAAGGTCATGCCGTTCTTGCCGTCGCGGTCGAGCACGAACTTGGCTGGCGGCAGTTGTCTCTGGTAGGTCCAGATGGGCCAGTCGGTGTCATAGATGTCGAGCTCGGGGGTGATGGAGGCCAGGTCCAGGTTGGCGGCCCAGAATGCATCAATCGTGCCCACGTCGCGCCAGTACGCCTTGGCGCCGGGGCCGCGCGGTCCGCGCGTCACGCACGACATGCCGAAAGGGTGCGCCAGCGCACGCCCTTCGGCCACTGCGCGCGGAATGATGTCCTTGCCGAAGTCGTGGTCCGAGTCCGGGTTCAGGCTGTCTTCTTCCAGCAGTTGGTAGAGGTACTGCGAGTCGAACACGTAGATGCCCATGCTGGCCAGCGCGACATCGGGGCTGCCGGGCATGGCGGGCGGGTCTGCCGGCTTTTCGAGAAAGGCGGTGATGGTGCGGTCTTCATTGATCGCCATGACGCCGAAAGCCGTGGCTTCCATGCGAGGCACTTCGATGCAGCCGACGGTGCAGCCGAGGCCGCGCTCGGCGTGGTCCTTGACCATGATCGAGTAATCCATCTTGTAGATGTGATCGCCGGCCAGCACCACGACGTAGTCGTGCGGCGTCGAACGGGTCTGGATGATGTCCAGGTTCTGGAACACCGCATCCGCCGTGCCGCGATACCAGTGCTCGTCCCCGACGCGCTGCTGCGCGGGGAGCACGTCGACCATCTCGTTGAGCTCGGCGCGCAAAAAGCTCCAGCCGCGCTGCAGATGCCGCATGAGCGAGTGCGACTTGTACTGCGTGACCACCGCCATGCGACGGATGCCGGAGTTGAGGCAATTCGACAGCGCGAAATCGATGATGCGGAACTTGCCGCCGAAGTACACGGCTGGCTTGGCGCGACGGTCGGTGAGCTGCTTCAGCCGCGAGCCGCGGCCGCCGGCAAGCACGAGAGCGATGGTGCGGCGCACGAGCTGATGCGCCTCCAGAGTGACTGGTTTCGATTGGTCCATGGTTTTTGTCTCCATCTGTCTTTGTGGGTTCGTTCGTCTGCAGTTCTTGTCCAGATTCCTGTCTCGATTCCAGCCTAGCACCGGCGCGCGCGCAGGGCTCCTACGTTCTTGCAATCCACAGACTCGACGGCGCCACGAGGACGCTGTCCGGCAACGGTTGCAAAGTAGCGGATTCGTCTTGCGCCGGGTCAGTGGCGAGGCAGCCACGCCACGTGCCTTCAGGCAACCGGAAAGCGACGGGCGCCGCGCCAGCGTTCACCAGCACGAGCCGCATCCCTTCCTTGCCAGCGGAGGCGCCCGGCAGTGGATCGAAGCGAATCGCAAGAGCCGTGCCTTGCCAGTCCGCAGCCGCCATCGGGGCGGCGTCCGGACGCAGCCAATACACACCGGTGGAAGCATCGCCTGCGGGCCACCACTGCGCGTTGCGAAGCGCCGGTGATTCGCGGCGCAAGGCGGTGAGCCGCGCGATGAAAGGGGCGAGCGACGCATCTCCCGTCGCCCAGTCGAGCCAGGTCAGTTCGCTGTCCTGGCAATAGGCATTGTTGTTGCCCTGCTGGGAATGACCCAGTTCGTCGCCGGCCAGCAGCATGGGCGTGCCTTGCGAGAGCAGCATCGCTGCAAGCAGCACACGCTGCAGGCGCGTACGTTCGGCATTCACGGCCGGGTCGTCGCTCGGCCCTTCGACACCGCAGTTTCGACTCATGTTGTGGCCGGTGCCGTCGCGGTTGCCTTCACCGTTGGCCAGGTTGTGGCGCTCGTTGTAGCTGACCACGTCGCGCAGCGTGAAGCCGTCGTGCGCCGTCACGAAGTTGACGCTGGCCGTCGGCGCTCGGGCGTCGTGCCGAAACTGCTCGCTCGATGCGGTGAAGCGATGCGCGAAGTCGCCGAGGCCCGTGCTGCCTTCGTGGCCCTGTCGTACCCAGAAGGCACGTTGCGTGTCGCGGTAGCGGTCGTTCCACTCCAGCCAGCCAGCGGGAAAAGCGCCAAGCTGGTAGCCGCCGGGTCCGATGTCCCACGGTTCGGCAATCAGCAGTACGCGCGACAGGACCGGGTCTTGCGCCACAGCGGCGAAGAACGGTGCGCGGCGGTCGAAGCCGGTGGCATTGCGGCCGAGCTCGGGCGCCAGATCGAACCGGAAACCATCGACGCCGAACTCGGTGACCCAATAACGCAAACTGTCCATCACGAGCTGGATCACGCGCGGCTCGTCGAGCTTCAGGCAGTTGCCGCAACCGGTCCAGTTTTCATACAGGGCGCGGTCGTCAGGGCGCAGGTGGTAGTACAGCGCGTTGTCGATGCCGCGCATCGACAACGTCGGTCCGAGTTCGTCGGTCTCTGCGCTGTGGTTGTAGACCACGTCGATGACCAGTTCCATGCCGCGCGCATGCACCGCGTCGGCCATCGCGCGGAACTCGCTGGCCGGCGTGGTGCCGACCTGACCGCTCCAGTAACGCAGCTCCGGCGCGAACCAGCCGATGGTGTTGTAGCCCCAGTAGTTGCTGAGCCCCATGCCGAGGAGGCGTTGCTCGTCGGCGCGGTGCTGCACCGGCATCAGGCTCAGCGTGGTGACGCCGAGCTGCTGCAGATGGTCGAGCACAGCGGGATGCGCCAGCCCGGCATAGCTTCCGCGCAGCGTCTCCGGCACGGCAGGGTGCAATCGTGTGTGACCGCGCACATGTGCTTCGTACAGCACACGTTCGCTCGCCGCGATGCGGGCGCGGCCAGCCGGTGCCGCCGGCAACGGCGCAGCCACGCAACCTTTCAAAGCGACGAATGCGTTGTCACGGCGATCGGCCAACGTCGCGTCCTTGGCGTCGTGGCCGGCAAAGATCTCTTCGCCGCCATATCGACCGACGATGGCGCGCGCATACGGGTCGAGCAGTACCTTGGCTGGATTGAAGCGATGCCCTTCCTTGGGCGCCCATGGGCCGTGCACCCGGTAGCCATAGATCAAGCCGGCGCGACCGCTAGGGAGTTGCCCGTGCCAGACACCATCGGTGCAGGCGGGCAAGGCCAGCCGCTGCTGCTCGTGCTTGCCGGCGCTGTCGAACAGGCACAGCTCGACCTTGGTCGCGTTGGGCGCTGCGAGGGCGAAGTTCACGCCTTGCGGGGTCGGCGTGGCGCCGAGCGGGTAGGGGTGGCCGGGGTTCACTTGATGCCTGCCCTGCGCAATTCTTCGGCAGTGATCCTCACGACCTTTTCGTTGCGCACGACGACGATGGCAGTCCCCGTACTGACCGCGATCTGCCGCGCCGCGAGTGCGGCGCGCTGCAAGGCAATCAGCGACGCCGGCAGATTCTTGTCCTTAGCCTGCGAAATTTGCTCACGAGTCACGATGCTTCTCCCCATTCGATCAGAACCGGCTCTTCACCGGCGTTGTCGTATAGCGCCCAAGCGTCTACGACTGCGCGGTAGCGTCGGTTGAAATTGTTGAGTCCTGCCTCAAAACGTCTGCGAATCACGTCTTCCGGAATGTTGTGGCCGCCGTGCAAAACGCGCTCGGCAACGCGCGCGATAGCGAGTTCTGCGTTTGGCAATGCCAAGAAGAAGATGCTGACGTGATAGCCCGCCTCCTTCCATTCGCGGATATGGCGAAGATAGCCAAGCCCGGCAAGCGTTGTCTCGAAGGCGAAACTCTCCTGACGAGACGCGCAGCCTGCAATCTCTTCCAGCATCAAGCGGGCTGCTTTGATCGCAGCGGTGTCCGGTGCAAATGGCGACAGCCCTGCAGCAATCAAATCCGCGTTGATAAAGCGCGGCAGCTGCGCCTCTTGCGGCAGGAATGCTCGAGCAAAAGTGGTCTTTCCTGCGCCGTTCGGCCCGGCGATGATGACGATTCGAGGTACGGCCATCACTCAAAAATCTTGTCAAGTCCACGCGAAAGCGAATATATGGATTTCATTGATTTAACTCGCTTGTTCCGTCAACTTCGGCGGGTCTGATTACCAGCCCGCTCTGCCGAAGACGGTTTGTATCGGTCGCAGTCCCGCGTGGTCTCTTGCATCGCGAAGCAGTCCTATTGATTCCAAGCGTATCTTGACCGCGGTGCGCGACACGCCGTAGATCGTCATCAGACGGCCTGTTACTTGAGCAAAGTTGTTCAGGTTGCAGGGTTGATCATCAACGTAAAGGGGACCGAAGCCTCTATCGGCGATTTCCAACTCCCTTACTAAACTACGAAAGTCCTCCGTAAGGAAGACGCGTGGCATGAGCAGGCACCCAGCAAAGTAGTTCGCCTGGAACTCCATTCGTGCAACGTCACTACCGCCGACGGCGGGAGGCCTGGTAAGGGTGAAATCGTGCTCATCGCAGGATTCATGTATTAGGTAGCGTCCGTGATCCAGCAGATGGTGCGCGAGTTCGTGCGCCAAAGTGAAACGATCTCGGCCTCGACTCGAGTTATCTTGTGCATATAGCTGAATGAGAAGCGGATCGAATGTGATGCGACCTAAAATCGGATAGGGCGAGTTCTGCAGCAGAGAAAAATTCACATTCTCGATTCGCAGACCGCTGAGCGTGAACTCTCGGTCGCAAATGGCAGCCAAGTCTACTTCTCCGCCCTTGTATCCGAGCTCAAAGAGAGTTTCAATAGTCCGACTCTCAAGATCGTCTTTTTCGTAGAAGGGCACCTGATTCTTCAGCTTGCTCCTGAGATTTGTAATTTTTCGAGTCTGAGCAGGCTGCAATCTCGAATCGAGAAACAAGTCTTCAAAGAAGTCCCAGACTGAAGTGGTCTGGCGCACTGGCGACTGAAAATAGAGGTCAAAAAGGTCGCTCAAGAAGTTTTCTTGTGTTAGGCCTGCTTCGACGAAATAAGACTCGTCTCCAGAGGAAGAGCGAGCTGTCGCTGATGGAGATCGTTTCAACTCCCACTTAAAATCGTCCGGCGCAAAGTAGCGCAGCAGACCCATCCCTTTCGATTTGGCGAAGGTGCGAGTGCCAGACTGAAAAGATGCTGTCGAGGCAATTACGGCCTTGGCGTTTGCAGCTGCAACCTGCTGAACCTTCGCAAAGAACTCTTCAGCGTCATCTACAGGGACGCTATGTCTATAGTTTTTGCACTCGATGAGCACAAGCATTGAATAGTCTTTCGCGCCGGGAAGATAGACTTCGATTGACACGTCAAAGACTATGTTGCGCTGTCTATCTTTTGAGTGATAGCCCTTTTTCAGAAAAATCTTACAGTTCTGCTTTTTCACATAAAAGCGATCTGCTTCTATTTCTATTTGGAATAGGTCGTGAATCTGCGCCTCAAGCGCATTGCCTTTCGTGACCGTCGATGGCGTTGAACGCATTGGTGTCGCTAAGGATGCATGCGATTTATGGGAAAGACCTTAAGCAAGTTCAAACCACCACCCACATGACCGTCCCCATCGGCGGTACATCCACGGCGACCGACTGTTCCTTGCCGTGCCACCGCACCGAGTCGCTCCAGACCGTGCCGTTGCCGACACCGCTGCCGCCGTACACAGTGCTGTCGGTGTTCAGGATCTCGCGGTACGCGCCGGCCACTGGCACGCCGAGGCGGTAGCCGCGGCGTACCACCGGGGTGAAGTTGCACACCGCGATGACAAAGGCGCCATCGCGGGCGCGCCGAATGAATGCAAAGACCGACTGCTCGGCATCGTCGTGCACGATCCATTCGAAGCCCGGCCCGTCGTTGTCGAGTTCGTGCAGGGCGGGGAAGTGCCGGTATACGTTGTTGAGGTCGCGCACCAGCCGCTGCATGCCTCGATGCAGCGGGCGCTCGAGCAGGTGCCAGTCGAGACTCTGCTCGGCATTCCACTCGGCGATCTGCGCGAACTCGCTGCCCATGAAAAGCAGCTTCTTGCCGGGGTAAGCCCACAGGTAGCCGTACAGATTGCGCAGACCGGCGAACTTCTGCCATTCGTCGCCGGGCATGCGGCCGATCATCGAGCCCTTGCCGTGCACCACTTCGTCGTGCGACAGCGGCAGCACGAAGTTCTCGGTGTGGGCGTACATCAGGCCGAAGGTGATCTTCTGGTGATGGTGCTTGCGATGCAAAGGATCGGTGCCGGCGTAGGCCAGCGTGTCGTTCATCCAGCCCATGTTCCATTTGTAATGGAACCCGAGCCCGCCGGCGGGGCCGTCTTCGGAGGGCGGCCGCGTCACGCCGGGAAAGCTGGTCGACTCCTCGGCGATCGTTATCGCGCCCGGCCGCTCGGTGCCGACGACGCGGTTCATGCGACGCAGGAAATCGATCGCTTCGAAGTTCTCGCGGCCGCCCTGCGCGTTCGGCACCCACTGGCCCGGCTCGCGGCTGTAGTCACGGTAGAGCATGGACGCCACCGCATCGACGCGCAGCCCATCGACGCCGTAGCGCTCCAGCCAGTAGAGCGCGTTGCCGACCAGGTAGTTGCGCACCTCGGGCCGTGCGTAGTTGAAGATCAGTGTTTGCCAGTCGTTGTGGAAGCCCTCGCGCGGATCGGCGTATTCGTACAGCGGCGTGCCGTCGAAATTGCCGAGTCCGTGCGCATCGGTCGGGAAGTGCGCAGGCACCCAGTCGAGGATGACGCCGAGACCTGCGTCGTGCGCCACTGCCACCAGAAATCGAAAGTCTTCGGGTGAGCCGAAGCGCGAGGTCGGCGCGTACAGCCCGACCGGCTGATAGCCCCAGGAACCGTCGAACGGGTGCTCGCTGACAGGCATCAGCTCGAGGTGCGTGAAGCCCAGGTCGCGTGCGTACGGTACGAGCGTTTCCGCCAGTTCGCGGTAGGTCAGCCACTCGCCGTTGTTGCGACGCCATGAGCCCAGATGCACCTCGTAGATGCTGATCGGCGCGTCGCGTTGGTTGGCTTCGGCGCGGCCCGCGGGTATCGTGACGACGGCGGGCAAAGGCCGCACCACGCAGGCCGTATGCGGTCGCAACTGCGCCGAGAACGCGAAGGGGTCGGCTTTGCGTTGCACCGTGCCGTCGGCGAAGAGCAGCTCGAACTGGTAGCTGTCGCCTGCGACGAGATGCGGGGCGAACATCTCCCACACACCGCATTCGCGCCGCAAACGCATCATGTGGCGCCGCGCATCCCATTGATTGAAATCGCCCACCACCGAGACGCGGCGTGCATGCGGTGCCCACACGGCAAAGGCGACGCCACGCACGCCGTCGACCTCGCGCAGATGGGCGCCGAGCTTTTCGTAAGGCCGCAGATGCGTGCCTTCGGCCAGCAGCCAGACGTCGGTCTCGCCCAGCACGGGGCCGAAGCGATAAGGGTCGTCGAGTTCCGAGGTGTGACTGCCCCAATCGACCTGGAAGAGGTAGCCGAGCCGCGCCGGTGCAGCGGGCACCAGCGCTGAAAAAAGATCGGTCTCGCCTTGGCGGGCCAGCACCGCCAGCGGGTCGCCGGAGCGGGCATGCACCGCGGTCACCGAACGCGCGCCGGGCAGCAGCGCCCGGATGGTGAGGCCGGCGCTGGTCTCGTGCGGTCCGAGCACCGCGAACGGGTCGCCATGTTCGGCACGCATCAGCGCATTGATTTCGGAATCGGGCAGCAGGGCCATCGGTCAGCGGGCTTCCCAAAAGACGCCGGGCAGCGCGCGGGTCGCGTTCTGCGCAGAGTCGAAATGATTGTGGCACGCGAAAACGGGGCTGACCTCGATGTGGAGGCGCCAACGTGCTGCCAGCCGCGATAATCCGCCTTCCCCCGGCCGCCCGGTGCCGGGCTCCTGCCGAATTGCCATGAACCCCAGCTACAAACCCAGCGACGTCGAGTCGGCCGCCCAGGCCCAATGGACCGCTGCCGATGCCTACCGCGTGACCGAAGACGCGAAGCGCAAAAAGTACTACGCCTGCTCGATGCTGCCCTACCCCAGCGGCAAGCTGCACATGGGCCATGTGCGCAACTACACGATCAACGACATGCTGGTGCGCTACCTGCGCATGTGCGGCTACAACGTATTGATGCCGATGGGCTGGGACGCCTTCGGCCTGCCGGCCGAGAACGCCGCCATCAAGAACGGCGTGCCGCCCGCCAAGTGGACCCACGAGAACATCGACTACATGCGCAGCCAGCTGCAGGCGATGGGGTTGGCGATCGACTGGAGCCGAGAGATCGCGACCTGCGACCCGAGCTACTACAAGTGGAACCAGTGGTTGTTCCTGAAGATGCTGGAAAAGGGCATCGCGTACCGCAAGACCCAGGTCGTGAACTGGGATCCGGTCGACCAGACCGTGCTGGCCAACGAGCAGGTGATCGACGGCAAGGGCTGGCGCACCGGTGCGACGGTCGAAAAGCGTGAGATCCCCGGCTACTACCTGAAGATCAGCGCCTACGCACCCGAGCTGCTCGAGCACACGCAGCACAAGTTGCCGGGCTGGCCCGAGCGCGTCAAGACGATGCAGGAAAACTGGATCGGCAAGAGCGAGGGCGTGCGCTTCGCCTTTCCGCACGACATCAAGGATGCCGACGGCCGGCTGATCCAGGACGGCCGCATGTACGTCTTCACGACACGCGCCGACACCATCATGGGCGTGACCTTCTGCGCTGTGGCGCCGGAGCATCCGCTCGCGATGCACGCCGCCAAAACGAATCCGAAGGTCGCTGCCTTCATCGCGGAAGCGAAGGGCGGCGGAACCACCGAAGCCGAGCTCGCAACGCAGGAGAAGAAAGGCGTCGACACCGGCCTGGTCGTGAGGCACCCGATCACCGACGAGCCGATCCCGCTCTGGGTCGGCAACTACGTGCTGATCGGCTATGGCGACGGCGCCGTGATGGGGGTGCCGGCGCACGACGAGCGCGACTTTGCTTTTGCGAACAAGTACGGCATTGAGATCATCCAGGTCGTGCTGGTCGACGACGAGCCGCACTTCGACTATCACAAGTGGCAGGACTGGTACGCCGACAAGCAACGCGGCGTGACCATCAACTCCGACAACTTCAGTGGGATGTCGTTCAAGGAGGCGGTCGCCGCGGTGGCGCACGCGCTGCAGCACAAGGGCCTGGGCGAACTGCAGACGACGTGGCGGCTGCGCGACTGGGGCGTGAGCCGCCAGCGCTATTGGGGCACGCCGATCCCTATCATCCATTGCGACGAGCACGGCGCGGTGCCGGTGCCCGAGAAGGACTTGCCGG
>CAXTCC010000053.1:0-20087 GCA_964242015.1 uncultured Variovorax sp. | reverse complement strand
GAACAGGATGAACACCAGCGCGCCCAGCTTGACGACCAGCGAGACGATCTTCGCGACCTTCGCTTCACCGGCCGGCGAGACGCTCGGGTTGACATACGGTTTCCAGAAATTGCGCGTGAACAGGTTGGCCGCACCGATCGACATCACCGCCGCCGGCACCAGCGCACCGATGGCGATGGCCGCGAAAGCGAAGCCCGCGAACCACGACGGGAAGAGCGCGTTGAACAGCGCCGGCACCACGTCGTTGTTGCTCTTGACCGTGAGCTTGGCCGCATAAGCCATGTAGCCGAGCAAGGCGATCAGGCCCAGCAGCACCGTGTAGGCCGGCAGGAACACCGCGTTCTTTCGAATGGTGTCGGCGCTCTTGGCCGCGAAGATGCCGGTGAGCGTGTGCGGGTACATGAAGGCCGCCAATGCGGACCCCAGCGCCAGGCTCGCGTACGGCAGCATCTGCGCCGGCTTCAAGATGAGCCCGGTGGCGCCACCCTTGGCCGCGAACGCATTGCCCGCTTCATGGAACACGCTGGCATAGCCGCCGAGCTTCATCGGCACCAGCACCACTGCGACCAGCACCACGATGTAGATCATCAGGTCCTTGACGAAGGCGATGAGCGCCGGCGCCCGCAGTCCCGCCGAGTAGGTATAGAGCGCCAGGATGACGAAGGCCGCGGCCAGCGGCAACTCACCCGTGAGGCCGAGCGCCTTGATGACGACTTCCATCCCGACCAGTTGCAGCGCGATGTACGGCATGGTCGCGACCACGCCGGTGATGGCCACCGCCAGTTCGAGCGAGCGCGAACCGTAGCGGCCGTACACCACGTCGGCGGCGGTGACGTGGCCTGCACGATGCGCCGCATGCCAGAGCTTGGGCATGACCACGAAGACGATCGGATACACGAGGATGGTGTACGGCAACGCGAAGAAGCCATAAGCACCGACGGCGTAGACCAGCGCCGGCACCGCGATCACGGTGTAGGCGGTGTAGAAATCTCCGCCGACCAGGAACCAGGTGATCCAGGTGCCGAAGTTGCGACCGCCCAGCCCCCACTCGTCCAGATGCGCGCCTTTTTTCTTGTCGGGTGCCTGCCAGCGCGAGGCCGCGAAGCCCATGACCGTGACCAGCACGAAGAAGAAAACGAAGACCCAGAGGGCCGTCCAGTTGATCTGGCCTTCCATCATTCTTCTCCCTTGGCCAGACCATGTCGGTAGACGATCCAGATCAGCAGGGCGGTGACGGGCACCCACAACAACTGATACCAATAGAAGAACGGAAAGCCGAACAGCGCAGGCAGTTCAGCGTTGTAGAACGGAATCCACAAGAGCCCGATGAAGGGCAGCAATAGCAGTAGCCACATGCTCTGTTCTCCTTGATGTTGTTGCGTTGTTCTTCAGTTCGCAGGCACCAAGGTTTATAGAACAAAGGCAATGGACTTCGCTAGAGGCGGCCTTCTTCGACCGCGTGGCAGGCGACCTGAACGTTGTCGATGGTGAGGAGCTTCGGGCGCTCGACACGGCACCGTTCGTTGGCGAAAGGGCAGCGCGGATTGAAGGCGCAACCCGAGGGCGGCGCCAGCGGATTGGGCACCTCGCCCTGCACTGGCGTGCGGTCGCGCCCGGTCGCGTGCATCTGCGGAATCGCGTCCAGCAGCATGCGCGTGTACGGGTGGCGCGGCGTCGCGAACAGCGTGCGCTTGGCCGACACCTCGACCAGACGGCCGAGGTACATCACGCCGACCTGATCGCTCACATGCTGCACCACTGCGAGGTTGTGCGAGATGAAGAGATAGGTCAGACCGCGCTCGCGCTGCAGGTCTTTCATGATGTTGAGCACCTGCGCCTGCACGCTCACATCGAGTGCCGATGTCGGCTCGTCGCACACCAGAAAATCGGGCGCGGTGGCGAGTGCACGCGCGATGGAAATGCGCTGGCGTTGGCCGCCCGAAAATTGGTGCGGGTACTTGACGCCATCGAGCGGATTCAGCCCCACCGATCGCAGCAACTCGCCGACACGTTCTTTCAGCGCAGCCTTTTCGGTGACGAGACCGTGCTCGAGCAAGGGCTCGCCGACGATCGCCTCCACCGTCCAGCGCGGGTTCAGGCTCGCGTACGGGTCCTGAAAAATCATCTGGATGCGTTGGCGCAGCGCGCGGCCCTTCGGCGAGGCGAAGGTCGAGTGCACGTCTTGACCATCGAAGCGCACGCTGCCGCGGCTCGGGCCGTAGAGCCCGACCATCAAGCGCGCGACGGTGCTCTTGCCGCAGCCCGATTCGCCGACCAGCGCCATCGTCTGGCCACGGGGGATCGTGAAGCTGACGCCGTCGACGGCGTGCAACAGCAGGCGTGGTTGCCGCTCGATGACGCGGTTGAGCCAGGGAGCGGACACGTCGAAGGTGCGTGCGAGGTCTTCGACCACGACAAGGGGCGCAGGCACGACGGCGGGGGTGGTGGTGAAAGGAAGAACGGCGCTCATGCCAGTGCCTCCTTGCCATGGTGTGCATCGTGCAGCCAGCAAGCCGCGCTGGTGGCACCGGCCGGAAGCAGTTCGGGCCGCTCCTGCGTGCAACGGTCGAAGGCGCGCGGGCAGCGCGGGTGATAGGCACAGCCCTTGGGAATCGCGTTGAGCCGCGGCATCGCGCCGTCGATCTGGTTCAGGCGTTCGCGCTCGATCGCCATGTCCGGGATCGACGCCATCAGCCCCGCGGTGTACGGATGCGCCGGCGTATGAATCACTTCGTGCACCGGCCCGATCTCGACGATGCGGCCCGCGTACATCACGGCCACGCGATCGCATGTTTCGGCGATCACGCCCATGTCGTGCGTGATGAGCATCACCGCCGCGCCACGTTCGCGGCACAGGCGCTTCAACAGCTGGATGATCTGCGCCTGGATGGACACGTCGAGCGCGGTGGTCGGTTCGTCGGCGACGATCAACGTCGGTTCGGCCGCCAGCGCCAGCGCGATGACGACGCGTTGCCGCATGCCGCCGGAGAACTGGTGCGGGAAGTGGTCGATGCGCTGCGCCGCCGCCGGAATGCCGGTGTCTTCGAGCAGCGAGATGGCGCGCCGTCGCGCTTCGCTTTCGTTCACCGGCAGATGCGCCCGAATGGTTTCGGTGAGCTGGCGGCCGACGGTGTACAGCGGGTTGAGCGAGGTCAGCGGGTCTTGAAAGATCGCACCGATGCGCTTGCCGCGGATGTGCCGCATCTGCTGGTGATTCAGCTGATCGATGCGCTGGCCTTCGAGCATGATCTGGCCGCCGGCCACACGGCCCGGCGGTTCGAGCAGGCCGATGATCGATGCGCCGGTGAGCGACTTGCCCGCGCCCGATTCACCGACCACACCAAGAATTTCTCCCGGCGCGATGTCGAACGAAATATCGTCCAGGGCGCGCAGCGTGCCGCGCCGTCCGGGAAATTCGACGACCAGATGCTGGACGTCGAGCAGCTTTGGCGAATCGCTCCTTGTCATTGCAGCCTCGGATTCAGCGCGTCGCGCAGCCAGTCGCCCAGCAGATTGACGCTGAGCACGATCATCACCAGTGCGGCACCGGGGAACACCGACAGCCACCATTCGCCCGAGAACAGAAACTGGTTGCCGATGCTGATGAGCGTACCCAGGGATGGCGAAGTCGGCGGCACGCCGACGCCGAGGAACGACAGCGTGGCCTCGGTGATGATGGCCGTCGCGACCTGAATGGTCGCCAGCACGAAGACCGGGCCCATGACGTTGGGCAGCACGTGCTTGCGCATGATGCGCAGCGGCGTGACGCCGGTGACGCGCGCCGCCTGCACGTACTCCTTGTTGCGCTCGACCATGGTCGAGCCGCGCACCGTGCGCGCGTAGTCCACCCACTTGGTCAGCGAGATCGCCAGGATGAGCACGCCGAAGGCCACCGTGTTCTGTGCGTTGGGGAAAAGCGCGCGGCCGACGCCGGCGATGAGCAGCGCCACGAGGATGGTCGGGAACGACAGCATCACATCGCACAGGCGCATCAGGAACGTGTCGACCCAGCCGCCGCGAAACCCTGCGAGCAAGCCGAGCGCCACGCCGACCACCATCGACAGCAACACCGACGCGATGCCCACCACGAGCGAGATGCGGGCGCCGTACATGAGCGTCGACAGGATGTCGCGGCCCTGGTCGTCGGTGCCGAGGATGAAGCGGCGCGACCCGGCTTCGACCCAGGCCGGCGGCAAGAAGGCGTCCTCGCTGCGAAGCGTGGCGAGGTCGTAGGGGTTGTGCGGTGCGATCCATCCTGCGAAGGTCGCGCAGAAGATGCAGATGAAGGCGACGAGCGCCGCTGCCATGGCAACGGGCGAATGCCGAAAGCTGTAGCCGACATCACTGTCGTACCAGCGTGCGAGAGTTTTTTTCATTGTGGGGAGAGCGGCATCCGTTCGATGCATGTATTCAATGCAAGGTGCCGCAAGGATCGCGCCCGCCACCGGGGCCGGCGCGATCTCACTCAGAGTGAACTTACGGCTTGATGCTCATCCACTTGAAGGGCATGTAGTTGTCGGCCATTTGGGTCAGCTCGACCTTCTTGCTCACACCCCACGCCAGCGCTTGCTGATGCAGCGGCAGGTGGCCGATGTCGTCGGTATGCAGCGTGAAGGCTTCCTTGATCATCGCGTCGCGCTTGGGCTTGTCGGTTTCGGACTGGATCTTCTTGGTCAGCTCATCGACCTTCGGGTTGCAGTACGCGCCGAGGTTGAACTGGCCGGCACCGGTCTTGTCGTCCGGGCAGGCCATCAACGCGGTCAACGCGTTGTGCGAGTCGTACGTCGTCGGGGTCCAGCCCAGCAGGTAGAAGCTGGTGTCGCGGCGCAGGATCTTCGGGAAGTACGTGCCCTTGGTCTCGGTCGCGAGGTTGATCTTGACGCCGATGCGCGCCAGATTGGCAGCCACGCTCTGGCAGATCTGGCCGTCGTTCACGTAGCGGTCGTTCGGGCAGTTCATCGTCAGCTCGAAGCCGTTCGGATAACCGGCGTCGGCAAGCAGCTTCTTGGCGGCTTCGATGTCGTACGGCAAGCGCTTGTCTTGCTCCGCGGTCCATCCGTTGATGCCGGGGCCGACCATCAAGGCGGTCGGGCGCGAGGCGCCGCGCATCACCGTGCGCTGGATGCCGTTGATGTCGATGGCTTCATAGAAAGCCTGGCGAACGCGCTTGTCCTTGAACGGGTTTTTGCCCTTCACGCTGGAGTAGAGCAGCTCGTCGCGCTTCTGGTCCATGCCCAGGAAGATCGTGCGCAGCTCGGGGCCGGCGATGACGCGGGCATTCGGGCTGGCATTGATGCGTGCCACGTCTTGCACCGGCACGGGTTCCATCACGTCGATTTCGCCGGAGACCAATGCCGCCACGCGCGTCGCGGGATTCGCGATCGGCGTGAAGATGACCTCTTGCACGTTGCCTTCGATCTTGCCCCAGTAGGTCGGGTTGCGGGTGAACACCGTGCGCACGTTGGGCTGGCGCTCGCGCACGCGGTACGGGCCGGTGCCGTTGGCCTTGAAGGACGCGGTGTTCTCGATGCCCTTGCGACGGTCGACCGGCATCGTCGCCTTGTTGTCCTCGCACCATTTCTTGCTCAGGATCATCAGCTGCGTGATGACGTCCGGCAGGATCGGGAACGGACCCTTGGTCTCGATCTCGATCGCGAAGTCGCCGTCCTTGCGGACTTCCTTGATGTCGGTCGTGTTCGACTTCATGTCGGAGCCGTCGCCGGATGCGCGGGCAAAGCTGAAGACTACGTCGTCGGCGGTGAAGGGCGTGCCGTCATGAAACTTGACGCCCTTGCGGAGTTCGAAGCGCCAGACCGTCGGCGAGGTCTGCTTCCAGCTGGTCGCGAGCAGCGGCGCCACGCTCAGGTCCTTGTTGCGGCCGACCAGCGTTTCGTACACGTTGGCGTCGGTGCTCAGTTGCAGCGATTCGTTCAGCGAGTGCGGGTCGAGCGACAGTGCATCGCCCTGGTTCGCGATGCGGATGGTCTGCGCGTTGGCCAGCAAACTGGTTGCGGTCAGCGTGAACAGCGCAGCCGCTGCGAGCATATTTCGCTTGAAACTCATTGGGAAAAACTCCTCGGGTTTGGGAAAACGGAATGAACGAGATGGCGGATCAAGTCAGTGAGCTGGCGATGATGCAACGTTTTGGTGCATTTCGGCCTTCACGCTTTCCTTGATAGGCGCCCTGGTACCAGACACCTGTGCAAGGGGCATGCCCTGTTCGATCAGGCCGGCATGGAGCGCCGCGCCGAGCGGCAGGATCTCGTCGTTGAAGTCGTAGCGGCTGTTGTGCAGGAAGGCGCCGCCCTTGGCGTCTTGCCCGATGCGCAGGTAGGCGCCCGGCTTTTTCTGCAGCATGAAAGAGAAGTCTTCGGCGCCCATGCTGGGCTCCATGTGGCGCTCGACATTGGCGGCGCCGACCAGGCTTTCAGCCACGTCCCCGGCGAACAACGCTTCGGTCACGGTATTGACCGTCGCGGGGTAGATGCGCTCGAAGGTGACCTTGGCAGTCGCGCCGAATCCGGCCGCCACCGCACTGCACAGCTCGCTCAGCCGCTTCTCGACCATCGCCTGAACCTGCGCGCTGAAGGTGCGCACGGTGCCGACCATGACGGCCTTGCCCGGCACCACGCTCATCGCGCCCAGGTCGCCGGCTTGCACGGCGCAGATGCTGATGACAGCGGAGTCGATCGGCCGCACGTTGCGCGAGACGATGCTCTGTACCGCCGTGATGATGTGCGCCGACACCAGCACCGGGTCGATCGTGAGATAGGCGTGCGCGCCATGACCGCCCTTGCCGGTGACCTCGATGGTGATGCGATCGGCCGCGGCCATCATCGCGCCGCTGTTGATGCCGAGGGTGCCGACCGGCATCGCGGGCCAGTTGTGCATGGCGTAGACCGACTGCACCGGAAAGCGATCGAACAGGCCGTCTTCGATCATCACGCGGGCACCGGCATAGCCCTCTTCGCCGGGCTGGAAGATGAGCACAGCCGTGCCGTCGAAGTTGCGCGTTTCGGCCAGGTAGCGTGCCGCGCCGACCAGCATCGCGGTGTGGCCGTCGTGGCCGCAACCATGCATCAGGCCCGACTTGGCGGAGCGCCAGGCGAAGTCGTTGTCTTCCTTCATGGGCAGCGCGTCCATGTCGGCGCGCAGGCCGATCATGCGTTTGCTCGCAGTCGACCGGCCGCGAATCACCGCGACCAGGCCGGTCTTGCCGATGCCGGTGTGCACTTCGTCGACACCGCAGGCCTTGAGCGCTTCGTGAACGCGGGCGCCTGTGTAGAGCTCCTCGAAGCCGAGCTCCGGATGCTCATGCAGGTCGCGCCGAAAGGCGGCGATTTCCGGATAGAAGTCGGCGATGTGGGCGAAAGCGCGCCCGGAAACTTGCAGGCGTGACATCAGTGTCCCCCGAGCGTCGAGATACGCAGCCGCGGATCGACTGCGAAGTACATGAGATCGACGATCAGGTTGATCGTGACGAAGATGAGGGCGATGAGGCAAAGGTAGGCCGCCATCACCGGAATGTCGGCGTAAGTCACCGCCTGGATGAACAGAAGGCCCATGCCGGGCCACTGGAACACCGTCTCGGTGATGATCGCGAATGCAATCAGCGAGCCCAGTTGCAGACCCGTGATGGTGATCACGGGCACCATCGTGTTGCGCAGCGCATGACCGAAGTGAATCGCCCGATCTGACAAGCCCCGTGCGCGCGCGAACTTGATGTAGTCGGTGCGCAGCACTTCGAGCATCTCGGCCCGCACCAACCGCATGATGAGCGTGAGCTGGAACACCGCCAGCGTGATCGCCGGCAAGATCAGATGGCTCCAGCCATCGCGTGAGAACAAACCGGTCGACCACCAGCCGAGCTGCGTCACCTCACCGCGGCCGAAGCTCGGCAACCAGCCGAGCCAGACCGAGAACACGAGGATCAACAAGATGCCGATCAAAAAGGTCGGCAACGAAACGCCGAGCAGCGACAGCGCCATCAGCGTCTGGCTGCCCCATGAGCCGCGACGCAAGGCGGCGTACACACCCATCGGCAAGCCGATGGCGAGCGCCATCACGGCAGCCACCAGGGAAAGTTCCAGCGTGGCGGGCAACCGTTCGGCAATCAGCCGCGAGACCTTGGCGCCTTGCCGAAGACTGAGGCCGAATTCGCCTTGTGCCGCGTTGATCAGAAAGTGCCAGAACTGCACCACGAAGGGTTTGTCGAAACCCAGGTCGACGCGAAGTTGCTGAATCTGCTCGGGCTTGGCGTCTTGCCCCAACAGGAACACCACGGGGTCACCCACGTACTGAAACAGCAGGAAGGCCACGAAGGCCACGACCACCATGACGATGACAGCCTGGAACAAACGGCGCAGAACAAAAACAAGCATCAGTGAGGCATCAGCGAGGAGGACCGAGAGAAAGGCAAAGCGCCGTGGCAGATCACGTGCAAGGGCTGTGCCGACATAGGCCTGAAGACATAAAAAAAGCCACTCGACTTGCGTCGAGTGGCTTTTGTCGTATTCAAACTTGAACTGGCCAGGCCAGTGTCAAATTAGAACGAGTGACGGATACCGAAGTCGTAGCCCGTCGAGGTACGCGGGGTGTAAACACCACCGAGGTAAGGCGTCGAGCCTTGGACTGCCAAAGCAGCGCCGTTCTTGTTCTTGATACGTGCAACCGTAGCGTACAGGGCAGTGCGCTTCGACAGGTTGTGCACGTAGCCGATAGCCAACTGGTCAGCCTTCGGGTCGCTGGAGTCGGTACCGAACAGGACGGTCGGCAGGTTGTAGTCATACTTGACGTGACCGTAAGAAGCACGGATCAAGCCTGCACCGACTGGCACCGTCACGCCGACCATCAGGCCGGTGATGTCGATGTCGTTCACGGTACCGACCAAAGGCGTCACTTCGTAGTCGTTCTTGTTCTTCAGCTTCGAGAACTCGCCGAACAGCTTCACAGGACCGAAGTCATACGACGCACCGAGGTTGGCCGTGTTGGTCTTGGTCGTGATGCCAGCGTAGAAGTTGTCGCCAACCGTGCTGCTGCCGTAGGCAACTGCGACGTCCAGCGGGCCGTTGGCGTAGCCGAAGCGGCCGCCGACGTACTTGCCAGCGCGCGACTGGTTCAGCGTAGCAGGCGTGTTCGCGCCGCTATACGAAGTCTTTTCGCTGAATGCGTACTGAACTTGGCCGTAGAAACCGCCCAGGTTCGGTGGCAGGAAGTAAGCGACCATGTTCGGGGCACGAACATAGTTGCTCGAGAACACCGAGGTCACGCCCGTGCCGGCAACAGCTTGCTGCGAACCAGCGATAGCGTTCGGGCCGACCGACGACGTGAAGATCAGGTTGGTGCCAACGCCGTTGGTGCCGAACGGATCGAACACGGTGTCGTTCCAGAACGTTGCGGTGTAGTCACGACCGAGGCGAACTTCACCGAAGCCACCCGACAGGCTGACGGTCGAGCGACGTGCGAACGTCGACACGCCGGTTTGGCCGTCGTCGTTGCTGATCGGCGCTTCGAGCCAGAAGCTGGCTGCCAGACCGCCACCGAGGTCTTCAGTGCCACGGAAGCCGAGGCGGCTCGAGTTGTAACCCGAGTTAGCCAGCTTGGTGGCGCTGGTCTTGGCGCTGCCTTGGTTGATGAAACCAGGCGTGAACACTGGCAGGCCGGTAACCGGGCTGAAAGCGATGCCGGTACGGTCGTCGCGCGAGGTCGACGAGTAGTGGCTGACCGAAGCGTCAACCACGCCGAACAGCGTGACGGACGACTGAGCCGAGGCAACACCGGCAACAGCCAGGGCAGCCAAAGCAACTAGAGATTTTTTCATTGCAAGTTTCTCCAAGGTTAAACATAGGGCTCCGGTGCGAAGGGTTCACTGTGCTTGTGCACTTTTGTGCTCCCACCGGACCCCGGGCCAACCTCCTTTTGGGAAGTTGTTGCTATTGCACCAGAGCGGCCGCGGCAGGGCAAAACAATTCGCCCGAAAAGCCCGCAGGTCCGCGCGTTTCGTTGCACGGTTGCAACAAAGGACTGAAAGCCTCCTCGATCCCGTGATGTGAAAGAGAAAGTGCACAAACGTGAGGTGAATGCGCTTCGGTTCAAATAGGTCGATGAGTTCGCCCCTCGACCCCCTTTTGATCGCCGCAGACGCGGCACTCCGGACCCTGTTTGCCGCGCCGCGCGCCACGCGACCCGCGCCATCGGCCGCAGCGACGGACATCGCCTCGGTCAAGTTGACCGAAGTCGAGCGCCGCGAGGCCGGCGCCTTGATGCGCGTGAACCATGTGGGCGAGGTCTGTGCTCAGGCGCTGTACACAGCGCAGGCGGCTGTCGCCGAGGACAAGAGCCTGCGGGAACACTTCCTGCACGCAGCACGCGAGGAAACCGATCATCTGGCCTGGACGCAAGAACGGCTGGACGCGCTGGGCGCACGTCCCTCTTTGTTCAACCCTGTCTGGTATGCCGGGGCTTTCGGGCTGGGCTTGCTGGCAGGCCGCCTGGGTGATCGGTGGAGCCTGGGCTTCGTTGCGGAAACAGAAAATCAGGTGGAGGCGCACCTCGACAGCCACCTCGATCGGCTTCCGGCAGCCGACGGCGCATCACGCGCCGTGATCTTGCAGATGAAAGCCGACGAAGCGCGCCACGCGGCTGAAGCCCGCAGCGCGGGGGCGAAAGAACTGCCAGCAGCCGTCAAGAGCTTGATGAGATCAGCTTCGCGCGTCATGACGACCGTTGCACACCGTATCTAGCCGTTCAAGTCTCGATAAGGTCGAAGCTCGTCGTAATTTCGGCCGTTTTACCGAGCATGATGGTTGCGGAGCAATAGGTTTCGTGGCTCAACGCGACAGCCCGCTCCACGGCCGATGTCGGAATGCCTTTGCCAGCCACGGTGAAGTGCATGTGAATGGCGGTAAAGACCTTCGGATCCTTTTCGGCGCGCGTGCTGGTCAACTTGACACTGCAACGTTCCACCTTGTGGCGCCCACGCTTCAAAATCAGAACGACGTCGTACGCGGTGCAGCCACCAGCGCCTGCCAGCAAGGTTTCCATTGGACGCGGCGCCTGGTTGCGTCCGCCGTTTTCAGGCTTCGCCTGATCGACGGCACCGTCCATTGGCAGAACGTGGCCGCTGCCGGTTTCCGCAACAAATCCCATTGCCGATTGCGTGCCGGTGTTTCCGGTCCAGCTCACTGTGCATTCCATCGTCTTAGCTCCACAAGGTCGGGATAGCAGTCAAAAAAATCACGCTGCAGATCGCTTTGTGTATGCGAAAAGCATCGCTCGCTTGTTGCAATGCAACAAACTGTCGATATACTTTATTTCAACGCGTCCGCAAGGGCGCACCGGTTGTCTCCTCCACCCTTCCAATTGGTGGATTTAGCCCCGAGTCGCAAGACTCGGGGCTTTTTTCTTGGGCGCTCTATGATCGCGGCCCCATGCCCACCTCGCTCACGCCCGCCGACTACCTGAAAAAGATCCTGACGGCGCGCGTCTACGACGTGGCGGTCGAATCTGCCCTGGAACCAGCCAAGGCTTTGAGTGCGCGCCTCGGCAACACGGTGCTGCTCAAGCGCGAAGACCAGCAACCGGTGTTCAGCTTCAAGTTGCGCGGCGCATACAACAAGATGGCGCATTTGAGCGCCGGGCAGCTGGCGAACGGCGTGATCTGCGCTTCGGCCGGCAATCATGCGCAGGGCGTTGCGCTGGGCGCGCAAAAGCTCGGCGCGCGGGCGGTGGTCGTGATGCCGGTGACCACACCCGAACTCAAAGTCAACGCGGTTCGCGCACTGGGCGGCGAAGTGCATCTGCATGGCGACAGCTACTCCGATGCCTACGCCCACGCGCTCCAATTGCAAACGGCGCAGGGCCTGACCTTCGTCCATCCGTTCGATGACCCCGATGTCATCGCCGGCCAAGGCACCATCGCGATGGAAATCCTGCGCCAGCATCAGGGCCGGCTCGATGCGGTGTTCGTTGCCATCGGCGGCGGCGGGTTGATCTCCGGCGTGGCGAATTACATCAAGGCCGTGCGACCGGAGATCAAGGTGATCGGCGTGCAGATGAACGACTCCGACGCAATGATGCAATCGGTCGCGGCCAGCCAGCGCGTGACGCTCGCAGACGTGGGTTTGTTCTCCGACGGCACGGCGGTGAAGCTGGTGGGAGAAGAAACTTTTCGCATCGCTGCCGACCTGGTCGATGAGTTCATGACAGTCGATACCGATGCCGTGTGCGCCGGCATCAAGGATGTCTTCATCGACACGCGCAGCATCGTCGAGCCCGCAGGGGCATTGGCGGTGGCCGCCGTCAAGCAATACGTGGAGACGCATGGCACGCGAGGCGAGACCTACGCAGTGATTCTGTGCGGCGCCAATATGAATTTCGATCGCCTGCGCTTCGTCGCCGAGCGGGCCGAAGTCGGCGAAGAACGCGAGGCGCTTTTCGCCGTCACCATCCCGGAAGAACGCGGCAGCTTTCGCCGCTTCTGCGAGTTGGTAGGCGAAGTGCCCGGTGCGTCACGCAACGTCACCGAGTTCAACTACCGCATCAGCGATGCCAGCGAAGCGCATGTGTTCGTCGGCCTCACGACCTCGACGCGCGGCGAATCCAAGACGATCGCCGACACCTTCGTCTCGCACGGTTTCGGCACCATCGACCTCACGCACGACGAGCTCGCCAAAGAGCACATCCGGCACATGGTCGGTGGCCGTACCGGCCTGGCGCATGAGGAACGACTGCTGCGCTTCGTGTTTCCGGAGCGGCCAGGCGCGCTGTTGAAGTTTCTGAGCCTGATGCGGCCGAACTGGAACATCAGCCTCTTCCACTACCGCAACCAGGGCGCCGACTACGGGCGCATTCTGGTCGGGCTGCAAGTGCCTGCGGCCGACCATGCGGCCTTCAACGAATTTCTGCAAACGCTCGGTTATCCGTACGTCGATGAAACGGCCAACCCGGTCTATCGGCTGTTCCTCAAAGCCTGAAAGTCGACACGGACGCGTTCAGTCGGCGTCGGGCAGAGACAGCGCTTGCGGCGGCAGCAGCACGGCCAACGGACGGGTCGGCATCTGAAGCGTGAAGGCCGGCGCGGAAGTTCCGGCAGCGCCCAGTGTCGCCGCACGCGGCCCGACCGACTGGAGCGCATACCCCCCCGCCGAGCGGCCACCCACGTTGCCGCCGACGCGGTACGGCCGAGGCGGCTTGCCATCGACCGCAATCAGTGCGACGCCCTGCCCGTCGGTATCGGCCACCACGCCGAGCAGCGCAAAACGGCTCGCGGCATCGGGCGTTGCCGTGACCACCGGGTCGGTCGACACGCCGCCGAGAAAACGCGACAGGGTGGTCGAGTCCACCGCCACGATGGCCGGACCCCCGACCGCTGGCGGCGGCGCTGCATCGGCGGGAGCCGTGAGTCGAAGGCCCCAGAAAACGATGCTCGCGGCGGCGGCGCCCCACAGCACCACGGTCGCAGTCGCGGCGGGCCAGCGGGCGGGAGCGTAGGGAAGTGCCATATGGCCGCATTATCATTGCTCATGACCTTTTTGCCCCGTTCGCTCCGCTCCTTCGTGCGCCATCCGCGGCGCCGTCCGCAGCAATTCTTGCAGCGCGCATTCACGCTCATCGAACTGATGGTGGTGCTGGTCATCATCGGCGTGCTGGCCGCGCTGATCGTGCCGAACGTGATCGAACGGGCCGACGATGCGCGTGTGACCGCCGCCAAGACCGATGTCAACAATCTGATGCAGGCGCTGAAGCTGTATCGCCTCGACAACCAGCGCTACCCGACTGCGGAACAAGGCCTTCAGGCGCTCCTGGCAAGGCCGACGACGGGACCCGCTGCTCCCAACTGGAAACCCTATGTCGAAAAGTTGCCCAACGACCCATGGGGCCGCGCTTACCAATACATGAACCCCGGCATCAAGGGTGAAATCGATGTGCTCTCGCTCGGCGCCGACGGCCAGCCCGGTGGCGAAGGCAAGAATGCCGATATCGGCAGCTGGCAGTAGCCGCGGCGACCAAGACGGTCGCGGCAGACCCGACGGCCCGAGAGGCGGTTTGTACACCGCCGGCTTCACCTTGCTCGAACTCATCGTCGTCATCGCGATCATCGCGCTGGCGACCGCCGGTGTCGGTCTGGCGCTGCGCGATTCGGGCCAGGCCACGCTCGACCGCGAAGCCGAACGGCTTGCGGCCCTGCTCGAATCGGCACGCGCGCAATCGCGTTCCAGCGGCACTGCGGTTCGCTTCCGGCCGACGCCCAACGGCCCGGACGCATTCGTCTTCGACGGCTTGCCGCTGGGAGCGTTGCCGACCAGATGGATGAACAGCGGCATGCACGCGCAACCGGTCGCGACCGACGGCACCGCTGCGGTCGCCTTGCTCTTGGGGCCTGATCCGATCATCGCGGCGCAACAACTCCTGTTGACAGCCGATGGTCCTCCGGCGCGCACGCTGCGCATCGCGACCGATGGGCTTCGGCCCTTCGCGGTAGCTGCGCCATGAGGTCGCATCGATCGAACGGGCGCTCCAGCGGCTTTACCTTGATCGAGGTGCTGGTCGCACTCGCCATCGTCGCCATTGCACTGGCTGCGGGGACGCAAGCCACCATGGCCCTGACCCGCAATGCGCAGCGCCAATCCGACGTTTTGCTGGCCCAGCTGTGCGTCGAGAACGAACTCGTCAAGGCGCGGCTCGCTCGGGTGATGCCGCCTGTCGGTGAGGCTGGCTCGGTCTGCACCCAGGCCAACACGAGCTTCGGCATGACGGTGTCGACGACGCAGACGCTCAATCCCAATTTCCGTCGCGTCGACGTGCAGGTACGCGACGCGACCGAAGCCACCGTGCTGCGTGTCTCTACCGTGGTCGGGAGGTACTGATGCGCAGATCCTCCGCCGGCTTCACGCTCATCGAGTTGATGGTCGCCATCGCGGTGATGGCGTTGCTGGCGATCATGAGCTGGCGCGGTCTCGACGGAATGAGCCGCGCGCACGAACAAAATCGCGCACGCGGCGACGCCGTGCTCACGCTGCAGACCACACTCTCGCAATGGAGCGCCGACCTCGATGCCACCATCGCCCTGTCGCAGACGCATCCGATCGACTGGGACGGCCGCACCCTGCGCGTGACGCGGCGCGGGCCCGATCAGGCGCAACCCGTGGTCTACGTGGTCGCATGGACGATTCGCGGCGACGCCGACGGCGTTCAGCGCTGGCGCCGCTGGCAGTCCGCCCCGTTCGTCACGCGCACCGAGTGGCAATTGGCATGGGACCGCGCGGCCAGCTGGGCCCAAGGCGGCGGCAGCGATGCACGCGGCGCCGATGTGGCGCTGATGCCGTTGCAGAACTGGCAGCTCGCCTACTTTCGAGACAACCTCTGGACCGCGGCCGTCGGCAGCGAGGCCCTCGGCACCGAGAACCCGGTACCGGACGGCGTGCGCCTGGTGCTCGACCTGCCGCCGGGTCCGGCACTCGCCGGTCAACTGGTGCGCGACTGGGTCCGTCCGACCGCGAACGTCCCCAAATCATGAAGGCGCTCTCGCTTTCGCGTCTCGCCTCTTCATCGTCGACGCGCCAGCGTGGCGCCGCGCTGCTGGCCGCCATGCTCACGGTGACACTGGTTGCCACCTTCGCGGCAGCCGCACTGTGGCAGCAGTGGCGGGCTACAGAGGTCGAAGCCGCCGAGCGCGGTCGCGTACAAGCCGCCTGGGTGCTGATCGGCGCACTCGACTGGTCGCGCCTCATCCTGCGCGAGGACGCCCGTGCCGGCGGCCCGGATTCGCTCTCCGAGCCCTGGGCCGTGCCACTTGAGGAAGCCCGGCTTTCCAGCTTTCTGGCGGAAGACAAGAACATCGCCAGCGACGCGCTGGAAGGGCTGCCCGATGCTTTCTTGTCGGGCCGCATCGTCGATGCGCAATCGAAACTCAACGTGATGAATCTGGTGTCCGGTGGCAAACCGGTCAAGAAGTCCGTGGCGGCGTTCTCGAAGCTGTTCGAATTGCTCGGCTTGCCTGCGCAGGAGGTCGGTTTGCTCACCGCCAACCTGCAGCGTGCAGCGCCGACGACCGTTGCTGCCACCGCAGCCGGCGCAGCATCGACGCCCGGAGCGGTCGTTGCTGCTGCAGCGGCCTCACCTTCATCGACTTCGACCGCAACCGGTACCGCTACCGGCTCCGGCACGAGCACCGACAGCGCCGCAACCGCGGAGGCGACAGGCGCAATCGGCAGTTCTGATCCCGGTGGCCCACTTTTGCCGCAACGTACGAACCAGCTGGTATGGCTCGGCCTGTCGCCGTCCACCGTCGCCGCGATCTCGCCGTATGTGACGATTCTTCCAGTCGGCACGCCGCTCAACATAAATACCGCCAGCGCCGAAGCGCTGTTTTCGAGCGTGCCGACCCTCGATCTGGCGAGCGCCAAGCGGCTGGTCGCGCAACGCACGCGCAACGCCTTCAAGAGCGTATCGGACGCCGGTGCCGTCGTGCCGCAGGTTTCCGCTGAACTCAACGATGTCGAGCACAGCATCAACACCCGGTTCTTCGAAGTCGAGGGTCGTTTGCGGATCGATCGCACCTGGGTCGAGGAGCACTCGTTGTTGCAGCGAGACGGCATCGAGGTACGACTCGTGTGGCGTGAACGTGGTGCCGGCGCTACGACTGCGGCCGGCAAACAGTGACGGCTGCGGCCTCTGTCACGTTTCTCAGTTAAAAAAAGCCGCACCGCCCGTCATGGTTGCGAGCGGTGCTATCAAATTCGTAGCGATAGCCGTCGGTCAACTCCTACAATAAACACCCTGATTCAAACGCCGATTCATGTCTCAGTTACTGGTTGTTGCTCCTCTGTCACCTGCCGCGGCCAGCGCTGAACTGGCGTGGGCGGCATGGTCGAACGACGGGCGGCGACTCCGCGCACAGGGGAGCGCATTGCCGGCGCTGCTGCCCTCCAGCGACGAGGTGACGTTGTGTGTCCCGGCTGCAATGCTGTCGTGGCACCAACTCACCCTGCCGCCAGGCAGTCTGAGCGGCGCAGTGAGACTGCGCTCGGTGCTCAACGGCCTGCTTGAAGACCGGCTGCTCGACGAGCCCGAACTCCTTCATTTCGCGCTCGAGCCCGGCGCGCGCGCAGGCGCATCGGTGTGGGTTGCCGCCTGCAACCGCATCTGGCTGCGCAGCTGGGTCCAGGCGCTCGATGCCGCTGGTCGTCGCATCGCCCGCATCATTCCTGAATTCACGCCTCAGCCCGCAGGCGCCGCAGCGATCCTGGTGGCAACCGGCGAGCCGGGCGCGGCGCAGCTCACTGTGTGCGACACGGCGGGTGTGTCGGTGCTGCCGCTCGACAGCGCCAGCCTCGCGCTGATCGGGCCATTGCCTGAAGGCGCCGCGCTGCTGGCTGAGCCTGGCGTGACCGAATTGGCCGACAGCCTCTTCAACCGTCGCGTACCGATCGTCAAGCCCGCCGCACGCTGGATGCAAGCCAGCAACTCGCCTTGGGATCTGGCGCAGTTCGACCTGGCCTCGACCGGACGCGCCCGCGCCGGCAAGAAGCTGGCATCGATCACCCAGGCGCTGCTGCATGCGCCGCGCTGGCGGGCCGCCCGATGGGGCGCCGTGGTGCTGGTGCTGGCGCAGCTTTTCGGCCTCAATGCCTGGGCCTGGAAGGAGCGCAGCGCGCTGGACGCCAAGCGAAGTGCCGTGCGCAACGTGCTGACGCAAACATTCCCTTCCGTGCAGCTGGTGGTCGATGCACCGCTGCAGATGGCGCGTGAAGTGTCTGCATTGCAGCAGGCGACCGGCGGCGTCGCAGGGGCCGATCTCGAACCGATGCTCGGCGCATTGGCTTCCAGCCTGCCACCGGGCCGCGTTCCCACTGCGATCGACTACAGCGCCGGACAGCTGCGGCTGCGCGGCCTCGGCCTGCAGCCCAGCGACGAGAACACCCTGGCCGCCACGCTCTCCGCGCGCGGCTACAGCGCACGGCTCGAAGGCGATCTGCTGCTGGTACAGGCGGAGGCCACACGATGACCTGGTTCGATTCCCTCACCGAGCGCTGGCAAGCATGGTGGCCCGAACTGCCGCCGCGCGAGCAGCGCCTGGTGATCATCGCGGCGACAGTGGTCCTGCTCGCGCTGCTCTGGTGGGTCGCTCTGGCGCCGGCACTCAGAACCCTGACATCCGCACCCGCCGAGCACGCGCAGCTCGATGCACAACTGCAGCAGATGACGACCTTGCAAATGCAAGCGCGTGCCCTGCAATCGCAACCACGGTCGAACCGAGACGACTCGCTGCGCGCACTGGAGACATCGGTGCGCCAGAGTCTCGGCGCCAACGCGCAGCTGCAAACCGCGGGGGCCAATGAAGGCGTCACGGTTCAGGTGCGCGCTGCGCCCGCCGAAGGGCTGGCGCAATGGTTCGGGCAAGCGCGCAGCAATGCCCGCGCGGTGCCGCGCGAGGCGCATCTGACCCGGGCACCGGGCGGCGGTGGCGCCGCACCGGGCACGCTCGGCCAGGCCGGATCGTCCAGCGCTACGGCGGCTGCAGCCGCCGCAGAAGCAGCCAGAGTGCGCTGGGACGGCACCCTGGTCATGAGCCTTCCGGCACGCTGATTGCGTCTTCGATCGCATCGTCCAGCCCAATGTCTACCCGACCTCGCTCCACCCTCGCACCCGAGACCGCCGCCATCGGCTGGGGCTGGGCGTTGCTGGGTGGACTGCTCGGCATTGCGATGGCCGTCGCGCTGTTCGCGCCGGCCCGATGGCTCGCTGCCGGTCTGGCGCAGTGGAGCAATGGCCACCTCGAACTCGTCAATCCGCGCGGCACGGTCTGGAACGGCACGGCCGGCGTGGTGTTCTCCAGCGGCGGCGGCGGCGCCGAATCGATTTCGCTGCCGGGCACGCTGGCCTGGACGCTGCGCCCGCGCTGGAACGCCATCGCCGGTGCGCTCGACATTCCCTGCTGCGCAGCGCAGTCTTTGCGCTTCATCGCCGCACCGCATGCCGGCGGCGTGCAGGTCGATTGGCAAGACGGCCAATCGCGCTGGCCGGCGGCCCTGCTGAGCGGCTTCGGTGCGCCCTGGAACACGCTCAAGCCCGAAGGCGTGCTCGACTTGTCGACCCGCAGCTGGTCGATGCGCTGGGACGGCCCGCAGCTGGCCATGGCCGGCCGCGCCACACTGGCCGCAACAGACATCTCATCGAGCCTTTCGACGCTGCGGCCGATGGGCAGCTACCAGTTGCTGCTCGACGGCGGCCCGGCACCGACGCTGCTGCTCACCACACGGGAAGGCAGCCTGCAACTCAGCGGCAGCGGCCGCTGGACCGGCAGGGCGTTTCGCTTCGACGGCGAGGCCAGTGCGGCCGCCGGTCGCGAAGACGCGCTTTCGAATCTTTTGAACATCATCGGACGGCGCACCGGCGCGCGTTCGCTCATCACTTTGGGTTGACCATGAAGCACTTGTCTTCGCATGGCGTTCGCATCGGTCTGGTCGCACTCGCGGCACAGATCTTGATGGCGACATGCATTCCAACCGCGCTCGCGCAAGACGCCACCGGGCCGCGCCGCGGCGAGCCGATCACGTTGAATTTCAACAACGCCGAAATCGAATCGGTGGCGCGCACGCTGGCCGTCGTCACCGGCCGCGACGTGGTGGTCGATCCGCGCGTCAAGGGTACGATCAACCTTCAGACGGACCGACCGATTTCGCCTGCTGCCGCCTTCAACCAGTTTGCCGCCGCATTGCGGCTGCAGGGCTTTGCGATCGTGCAGGCCGACGGCCTCTACAAGATCGTTCCGGAGGCCGACGCCAAGCTGCAGAGCAGTGCGGTGACGACCTCGACCAGCGCCACGTCGAGCCTCTCAGGCAACCAGATCGTCACGCAGGTCTTCAAGCTCAACTACGAATCGGCGGCCAACCTGCTGCCGGTGTTGCGCCCGCTGATCGCGCCCAACAACACCATCAACGTCAATCCCGGCAACAACTCGCTGGTCATCACCGACTACGCCGAGAACATGCGCCGCCTCGCGCGCATCGTCGCCGCGCTCGACGTGCCGAACGCGGGCGATGTCGACATCATTCCGCTCAAGCATTCGGTCGCGACCGACCTCG
>CAXTCC010000052.1:0-20278 GCA_964242015.1 uncultured Variovorax sp. | reverse complement strand
CCCATTCCTTGACCCAGCCCGGCTCGCGCTTGGCCATGTCGCCGCGCATCGGGAAAGGGGTGTCAGGCAGGTTGAGCGTGGCGCGGTAGTCGGTCGAGGAGGGGGTGTCGGACATGATGGATACGGAACAGGGCTTCGACAGGCTCAGCCCGAGCGGGTCAGCGTCGGAACGGAGGGGAAAGCCGTTCGCCCTGAGCTTGTCGAAGGGCGGCAGCACGGGCGTGCAGGGCTAAATTCGGTCGCGCGTGGTCTGGCGGTGGGTTTCTGCGTGGGTCTGCGCGGGCATCGAAGCAAAGAACGCGCGTGCGTCGCGGCCATCCTTCGCGATGCCCGCGGTCAGGGCTTCGAGGCTGGTGTAGCGCAATTCGTCGTGCAGTTTGGAGAGCAGTTCCACGCGGACGATTTTACCGTAGGCACCCTCGATACCGAGTTGCGAGGGCCACTCCAGGCAGTGCGTTTCGAGCAGCACGCGGCCGCCGTTGACATCGTTGGCATCGAGCGACGGCCGCACGCCGAGGTTGGCAACGCCCGGCAACGGCTTGTCGCCGAGGCCGTGCACCAGCACTGCGAAGATGCCGTTGGCTGCCGGTTTCCAGTGCTTGAAGCGCAGGTTGAGGGTGCGAAACCCATCGTCCTTGCCCGGCGCCGACGCGCCCAGCGCGCGCCCGAGCTTGCGGCCGTGCACCACGTGGCCAGAGATCGCGTAGGGCCGACCGAGCAGCGTCTGCACCTCTTGCATGCGCCCGGCGCCGAGCGCCTCGCGCACCGCCGAACTGGACACGCGCAGGCCGTGCACTTCGTAGCTGTTCATGCGCGCCACGTCGAAGCCGTTCGCGTCGCCGGCGGCGTCCAGCATGGCGTAGTCGCCGGCTCGTTTGGCCCCGAAGCGGAAGTCGTCGCCGACCAGCACATAGCGGGCGCCGAGGCCTTCGACCAGCACGTCGTGCACGAATTCGTCGGGGGTCTGCGAGGCGAGCCGGTGGTCGAAAGGCAGCACGATGGTCTGTGCAACGCCGCCGGCGGCCAGTTCGGCGAGTTTGTCGCGCAAGGTGCCGATTCGGGCCGGGGCCAGCTCCGGGCGCTTGGCCAGTGCGGCGAAGTAGTCGCGTGGATGTGGCTCGAAGGTCAGCACGCAACTCGGCAGGCCGCGCTGGCGCGCCTCGGTGTTCAGCAGTGCCAGCATGGCCTGATGGCCACGGTGGACGCCGTCGAAATTGCCGATGGTCAGGGCGCAGGCCTTGGCCACGCCGGGATGCCGAAAACCGCGGAAAACCTGCATAGGCGTTGGTGAATCGATCTCTTTTTGATAGCAGCCCGCGCCCGCCGAATGGGGCCGCGAGGGCGATTTGTCACAAAGCCGGTATATTGTGACGCAGTGCGTCAATCGCCCCGTGTTCACGGGTGCCTGCAACGTGCCGTGCGTACCGGTCTTTCCGTGGTTCCTTTTCTCGAGGAGACGTGTGGTGAAGGTCTTGAAGCTGTCGGCCCAAGGGCTGCCCCAATCGTGGATTTCGCTGGAGCAAGCGGTGATCCACTACGCGGCGGACGAAGTTCGCTGGGAAGCGGGCGCGCAGGTGGCGGTGTATCGCGGCGGTCACAACGCAGTGACGGGGCTGCAGTCGCAGATCGCGATCAACAGCATCATCGGCACCAAGGGCGTGCCGCGCATCAATCCCTTCACGCAGCGCCCAGGCCTGACCAACGGCAAGCTGTTCTCTCGTGACCGCAATGTGTGCGCCTATTGCGGCGGCCATTTTCACGAAGAAGAACTGACCCGCGAGCACATCATCCCGTTCGCGCAGAACGGCATCGACGTGTGGATGAACGTGGTGACGGCCTGCAAGCCCTGCAACCATCGCAAGAGCAGCCGCACGCCGGAGCAGGCCAACATGCCGCTGCTCTACGCGCCCTACGTGCCGAGCCTGTGGGAGGACTTCATCTTGCGCAACCGCCGCATCCTGGCGGACCAGATGGAGTTCTTGATGGCGCATCTGCCGCACAGCTCACGGCTGCACGGCTAGCGGCGCTGCCCAACTTTGCTGACGCTCTCCAACGACGTCAATACGTCAGTTCAAGCAACGTGATGTTCCCTTGCGCTGCGGGCCAGGTTTGACCAGCGACGCGCTCACCGTTGAAATCGCCGGCAACCGACCGCTGGACCTCGCTCGTCAGCTTGAGCTTCGATGACGACACGCCCGCCCCGCGCGGCGGCACGCCCGGCAATGCCGCTTGCCCGTCGAAGCGCACGGTGTCGCGCTCGGCATCGAAGTAGCCTCGCGGACGCGTGAAGACCACGATCGCGCCTGCGTCGCGGTCGGCCGGTGCGATGCGTTCCGGCCGCAGGTTGACCACGCTGCTGCTGCGGGGGAAGGGGCTGCGGTAGATGTGCGTCGTCGCATAGCCGGGCGCGGTGATCTCGAACTCGTACGAGGTGCCTGGTTGTGCGGAAAAGGGCCCCCACCGGCCGTCGGCGCCGATCGTCTTGCGATGCACCGGTGCGCCGATCCGAGCGCCGGTGCCGGCGTCCGTTGCATAGACGGCGAGCTGCGCGCCGACGATCGGCAGGTTGTTGGTGAACTGGCCGCTCGCGGGGTCGATGCTCGAAAGCCCGAGGCCGGTGAGCCGTCCGTCGAGCACGACCGTGAGTTCGGGCGCCACGGCGGTCGTCTTCGGCGCTTCGCCCGTCAGGAACTGCCAGGTCGCGGCAAAGGCAGCGGGCGAAAACGAGGTCTCGCGATGGTCGACACGCGGCAGCACGATGTTGGTGGCACCCTTCAGCGCCGGCGCGTCGTAGCCGATGTTCGTCGGCTTGCCCGGCGCGCCGATCCAGACGCCATCGGGCTGTGCGAACTTGTCGTTGCTGTCGGAGCGCAGCGTCAGCCAGCGAACGCCGGGCGTCACTTCGTCACCGTTCGGCCCCTTCGGGCTATTGAGTTGCTGGAGGAAGGCCGATCGCGCCGAGAACTCGCTGCGCTCGTTGAAGCCGGGCACGTTCCAGATGCCGTGCGCCGGGTTGCCGCCCAGCACCACGTGGCTGACCTTCGCGGCGCCGCCGCCGTTCTGCACGTAGTTGCGGATCGTGTTGCCGCCGCGTGAGTTGCCGAGCAGAACGACCTTGGCGGCGCCTGTCGTTTTCAGGACCTTGTCGACCTCGGCCTGCAGGAATGCTGCGGACTCGGCTGTCGATGTGCGGCCGGGCTGCACGACGCTGTCGTCGTCACGCGCCAGCGGCATCGGCTGGTCGACAGCGAACAGGCGGTCGCGCGGCCAGCCGTTCGATTCGAAGCGCCAGATCGTGGTCTGCCAAAGCGCCGCAGAGTCGCCGTTGCCATGCATGAAAACGATGGGCGGGCGTTCGGTCAAGGAGGGCGAAGGGGCGCTGGCGCAGGCGGTGAGGAGGGCGACGGCGACGGCTGTGGCGAGGCCGGCGGTAAGGACGGTGCGACGTGTGTACATTGGCATTGCAAGCTTCGTTCCAAGACGTGAAAACAAAGACGCCCACCGGCGACTGCGGGCGGGCGTGAGGAGGCTAGAGTGAAACTGTGACAGTCAGGCGAAACAGTCAGGCGAGCTAGTTAGCCGGCGTAGTCAGCCGAAACCGTCAGGCGAACACACCCGCCGTGTCCTGCATGCGCGCAGACACTTCACCCAGGTGATGCAGCGTATCGCCGAAGCTCATTTCAAGTTGCGTGAGCTTGCGGAAGTAGTGGCTGCCGATGTATTCGTCGGTCACGCCGATGCCGCCATGCAGTTGCACCGAGTTCGCTGCGACGTAGCGCATCGACGTGCCGAGCTGGTACTTGGCGCGCGCCATTGCCTGCCGACGCTCTTCTGCCGGTGCGTTGAGCTTGAGCGACGCGTAGTAGCTCATCGAACGTGCGAGTTCGAGCTGCATCTTCATGTCGGCAACGCGATGGCGGAGTGCCTGGAAGGTGGCGATCGTTACGCCGAATTGCTTGCGCTGGTTCATGTAGTCGACGGTCAACGCGACGGTCTTGTCCATGACGCCGACCGCTTCGGCACAGATGGCTGCGATGCCGATGTCGACAGCGTGTTCGAGCGCGGTCAAGCCGTCGGTCGTGACGAGTGTTGCCGCGGCCTTGTCGAACACGACTTCAGCCGCGCGGTCGCCGGCCTGCGTGCCATAGCCACGCGCTTCGACGCCGCTTGCGCTGCGTTCCACCAGAAAGAGAGCGAGCTTGCCGTCGAGCTGGGCTGGCACCAGGAACGCGTCGGCTTCGTCACCCGCTGCCACCAGGCTCTTGGTGCCGTTGACCGTGTAGCCATCGCCCGATTTCGTGGCCTTCGCCTCGCATACATCGAGCCGATAGCGTGCCTTGCGCTCCTGGTACGCGAGCACCACGATGGCCTGCCCGCCGGCGATGCGCGGCAGCCAGTTGTCCTTGACATCGGCGCCGGCATAGCCGCTCAGCACGCCGCCCGAGATCAGCGTCTGCGCGAATGGCTCCAGCACGATGCCGCGACCGAGCTCCTCCATGACCACCATGCCTGCGACCGGGCCCATGCCGAGCCCGCCATCGTCTTCGCTGATGTAGAGGCCGCCGAGGCCGAGCTCGGCAATCTCGTCCCACGCTTCGCGCGAGAAACCACCGGCCGCTTCGATCTTGCGGCGGCGTTCGAAGTCATAACCTTTGTCGACCCACTTGCGAACCGCGTCGCGCAACTGTTCTTGGTCGTCGGAAAAATTGAAATCCATATTTATCTCCGTTTGTCCTGAGCGTGTCGAAGGACTCAGCCGAGAACCGTCTGAGCGACGATGTTGCGTTGCACTTCGTTGGAGCCACCGTAGATGGTGGTCTTGCGCATGTTGAAGAAGGTCGAGGTCAGCGGCGCTAGCGCAGGGTTGCCTCCGGGGAAGTTGCCCTGGTAGCCGGCTTCCATCGCTTCGCGGATGAGCGGCAGCGAATAGGCGCCGCCGGCCAGCATCATCAATTCCGAATAGCGCTGCTGAATCTCGCTGCCGCGGATTTTCAGCAGGCCCGCAACGTCCAGTGAGTTCTTGCCCGAAGTCGCCGCCGACAGAACGCGCAGCACCATCATTTCGAGCGCGACGACATCGACTTCGAGCTTGGCGATTTCATCGCGGAAGCGCGAAGCGTAGGCATCTCCGGCCGCGTCCCAAACGCCTTCGCTCTTCGCGATGCGCTTGAGCCGTTCGAGCTCGCGCTTGGCGCGGTTCACGTCGGCGATGTTGGTGCGCTCGTGGCTCAACAGATGCTTGGCGTAGGTCCAGCCCTTGTTCTCTTCGCCGATCAGGTTTTCTGCCGGCACTTCGACGTTGTCGAAGAACACTTCGTTGACCTCATGGCCGCCGTCGAGCAGCTTGATCGGCCGCACCGTCACACCTTTGGACTTCATGTCGAGCAACAGGAAGCTGATGCCGGTTTGCGGCTTGCCTTCGTTGCTGGTGCGCACGAGGTTGAACATCCAGTCGCCGTACTGGCCGAGCGTCGTCCAGGTCTTCTGGCCGTTGACGATGTACTTGTCGCCCTGGCGCTCTGCCCTGGTCTTGACCGAGGCGAGGTCGGAGCCCGAACCCGGCTCGCTGTAGCCCTGGCTCCACCACACTTCACCGCTGGCGATGCCGGGCAAGAAGCGCTTTTGCTGTTCGGCATTGCCGAAGGCCATGATGACCGGCGCGACCATCACCGGGCCGAACGGAATGATGCGGGGCGCGCCGGCCAGGGCGGTTTCTTCTTCGAAGAGGTGGCGCTGAATGGCCGTCCATCCCGGACCGCCGAATTCCTTTGGCCAGCCGTAACCGAGCCAGCCCTTGGAGCCCAAAATCTTGGCCCACCGCTGGAGATCTTCGCGCGTCAGCTCGAGCGCGTTGTGCACCTTGTGCGAAATCTCTTGGGGAAGGTTCTCTTTGACCCAGGCGCGAACATCTTCGCGGAACTTTTGTTCTTCGGGCGTGAAGCTCAAATCCATGCGTGCCTCGCTGTGTTGATCGGATTGCCGTCGCGGCTTTGTCTCCGGAATTGCGGTTTTTAGCACGGTCGTGCGGTTTTCGGGTGTCCGCGCCGCGACAAAAAGGCCGGCAGGGGCTGGTTCGGCGCGCACAGATAATGCGCGCCTCCATGAAGAACATCGTGATCCTGATTTCCGGCGGCGGCTCCAACATGGCGGCCATCGTGCGGGCTGCGGAGCGGGATCGCTGGGCGGAGCGGTTCGATGCCCGCGTTGCGGCCGTCATAAGCAACCAGCCGGCGGCGGAGGGGCTGGTGCTTGCCGAAGCGCGGGGCATCGCGACCGCAGCCGTCGATCACAAGGCATTCGCATCGCGCGACGCGTTCGATTCCGCGCTGGCCACCACCATCGACGTTCACACGCCGACGCTCGTCGTCCTGGCGGGCTTCATGCGCATCCTGACGCCTGGATTCGTGGGGCGCTACGCCGGGCGGTTGATCAACATTCATCCATCGCTGCTGCCGGCTTTTCCAGGGCTGCGCACCCACCAAAGAGCGATCGACGCGGGCTGTCAGGTGGCGGGTGTCACGGTGCACCACGTCACCACCGAGCTCGACCATGGCCCGATCCTCGCGCAGGCCGCGGTGCCGGTGTTGCGTGGTGATACCGCGGCTGCGCTGGCCGAACGGGTGCTCGCACAGGAGCACCGGCTCTATCCAGCGGCCATCGAGCGCTGGCTCGAGTCCGATGCCGGTAGTTTTACCGGTCTGAAATCCGACTGAACCTCGGGCGTTCAATGCCATCGATGTGCACGGTCTCGCCGAACATGGCTGCGGGCCGTACCCACAGCCCGTGCTGTCCGTAAAGCGCGCGATACAGCGTCATCGGCTCCAGGGTCTCGCTGTGGCGCACGGTGTCGATGACTTCGTATTCACCGCCTTTGTAGTGGCGGTAGCGGCCGGGCGGCGTGATGATCAGGAGCGGAAGGTCGTCGTCGGTCATGTCGGAATTGTGGCGCGGGGGTCCCGAGCCGCCGAGCGGCAGAGGCGGGGTGGGACAATCGACCGATGCATCCCCAAGCCCTGTTGCAGGCGACCGCCGATCTGGTCGGCCTTGTTCTGAAATTCGATCATCCGGCCGACCAGGTCGTTTCCCGCTTCTTCCGAGATCACCGTGAGTTCGGGCCGCGCGAGCGTGGCACGCTGGCCGAGACGGTCTACACCGTGCTTCGCAAGAAACTGTTGTTCGACCATTTGTCGCCTTCGGGCAGCGGATCCAAAGAGCGCCGCATGGCCATTCTGGGGTTCTACGGGCCACGCGATTTCCTGAAAAGCGCGCTCAACGACACCGAAAAGCGCTGGCTCGACAACTGCGACGCGGTCAGCCAGGACGACCTGCTGGAACGCCACCGCCACAACCTGCCCGAATGGATGGTCGGCCCACTCAAGGCGCAGCTGGGCGACGACTTCTGGCGGCTGGCCGAAAGCCTGCAGCAACCGGCGCCGCTCGATCTGCGGGTCAACGTGCTGATCGCCAAGCGGCCGGAGGTCAAAGCCGAACTGAAAAAGGCGGGCATTCCCGCGGTCGAAACACCGTTCTCACCCTGGGGTTTGCGCATCGAAGGCAAACCGGCGCTGAACAAGCTCGACGCCTTCGTGCGCGGCGCGGTCGAAGTTCAGGACGAAGGTTCTCAACTGCTGGCCTTGCTGCTCGACGCGAAACGCGGCGAAATGGTGGTGGACTTTTGCGCCGGTGCGGGCGGGAAGACACTCGCCATTGGCGCCACGATGCGCAACACGGGGCGGCTGTATGCGTTCGATACGTCGGCGCACCGCCTCGACGCGCTGAAGCCACGCCTTGCGCGGAGTCAGTTGTCCAACGTTCATCCGGCCGCCATCGCCCATGAGCGTGACGACCGCGTCAAACGTCTGGCCGGCAAGATCGACCGGGTTTTGGTCGATGCTCCCTGTTCCGGGCTCGGCACCCTGCGCCGAAATCCCGATCTGAAATGGCGGCAGTCACCGCAGTCGGTGGCCGAAATGACGGTCAAGCAGGCGGCCATCCTGCAAAGCGCAGCGCGGCTGGTGAAGTCAGGCGGCAGGCTCGTTTATGCGACGTGCAGCGTGCTGCCGGAAGAAAACGAAGCCATCGCGGAGGCGTTCAGCATCGCAAACCCGGATTTCGCGCCGATGGACGTCGCGGAGGCGCTGGAGGGGCTCAAGGTCGAAGGCGCCAAAGCGTTATGCGCTGGCGGCGAACAAGGCACCCGCTACCTGCGGCTTTGGCCCCATAAGCACGCGACCGACGGTTTCTTTGCAGCCGTATGGAACCGCATGTAGGCGCACAGCTCCAAAGAGGTAGATACCTTGCGATTTATCAAGGATAAAAGGCCTTAAAACGGCCTTGGCCCCTTAAAATTCGCGGATATCTTAAGGCTGCACCTTCGTGTGGCCATGGAGTACCTGACTCAATGTTGCTTCCTGACTCTGCCGTTCTGAATGCGGCCATCGAATGGCTCGGACACGGCTTGTGGAATCTCACCTGGTGGGAGGTCGTCGCCTACACGCTCGTGACCACGCACATCACGATTGCGGCCGTCACCATCTTCTTGCACCGGACGCAAACGCACCGTGCAATGGATCTGGGCCCGATTCCATCGCACTTTTTCCGCTTCTGGCTGTGGCTCGGGACCGGCATGGTGACCAAGGAATGGGTTGCCATTCACCGCAAGCACCACGCGAAGTGCGAGACCGAAGAAGATCCACACAGCCCGCAGGTGAAGGGCATCGACGAAGTGCTCTGGCGCGGTGCCGAGCTCTATCGCAAAGAATCCAAGAACATGGAAACGATGGAGCGTTACGGCCACGGAACGCCTGACGACTGGATCGAACGTAACTTGTACACGCGCTTCAGCTGGCAGGGCGTCGGCTTGATGCTGGTCATCAACGTGGCGCTGTTCGGTGCGCTCGGCCTGGCCGTGTGGGCCGTGCAGATGCTGTGGATCCCGATCACTGCCGCCGGCATCATCAACGGCATCGGTCACTATTGGGGTTATCGCAACTTCGAGGCGCCGGACGCCAGCCGCAACGTGTCGCCCTGGGGCTTGATCATCGGCGGCGAAGAGCTGCACAACAACCATCACACCTATCCGACGTCGGCCAAGTTCTCGGTCAAAAAGTACGAGTTCGACATTGGTTGGGTTTACATCCAGATGATGCAGGCCATCGGCTGGGCGAAGGTCAAGAAGGTTCCGCCGAAGATGCTGATGGGCGACATCCAGCCTGTGGCGAACGAAAAGACACTCGAGGCCGTCATTGCCAATCGCTATGAAGTGATGGCAGGCTATGCCCGTGGTATGCGTCAAACGACGCGTGACGAACTGGCTTTGCTCAAGGCCAAGGGCGCTGATCTGTCGGTGTTGAAGGCTGCCAATCGTTGGTTGCACCGTGACGACGACAAGGTGCCTGCATCGGCGCGTTCACACTTGGTGCAGGCGCGCGAAGCGCACCCGGTGCTCGACAAGATGGTGACGATGCGCGAAGAGTTGCGCCAGCTTTGGCTCAACACGTCGCATTCGCGAGAACAGTTGGCGAGCGATCTGGCCGCCTGGTGCCATCGCGCTGAAGCCAGCGGCATCAGCGCTTTGCGTGAGTTCTCGGTGCGCTTGCGGGCCGCCCGTACTTGATACATAGGTGAAGGCTTCACTCCTCCGCGTTTGGCGGAGTGAGTTAACAAAATCGCCGGCTTCGTGCCGGCTTTTTTGCGCCCATCGAGTTCCTGGATTCGCGGTGGCCACAAATCGCAGACAACAAAAAACCCGCTGGATCGCAGCGGGTTTTTAATGGAGACTGCCAAATTACTTCAGCTTGATTTCCTTGTATTCGACGTGTTTACGTGCCTTCGGGTCGAACTTCATGATCGACATCTTTTCAGGCATCGTCTTCTTGTTCTTGCTGGTCGTATAGAAATGGCCGGTACCCGCAGTGGATTCCAGCTTGATCTTTTCGCGTCCGCCTTTGCTCGTTGCCATGATTCAGCTCCTTAAGCTTGGCCGCGTGCACGCAGGTCTGCGAGCACGGCGTCGATGCCGTTCTTGTCGATCAGGCGCAGTGCAGCGCTCGAAACACGCAGGCGAATCCAGCGGTTCTCAGTCTCGACCCAGAAACGGCGGTATTGCAGGTTCGGCAGGAACCGGCGCTTGGTTTTGTTGTTGGCGTGGGAAACATTGTTTCCGACCATCGGGCCCTTGCCCGTGACTTGACATACGCGTGCCATGTGGACGCTCCTTCATGAACAGCTGGCACCGGTCGCAGCGAATCGGAATCCGTTGGGGGTGGTTTGCAGCTTGACCTCGCCAGAAACGGGTGGCGGTACCCCGGCTTGCCGGAGTGCAAAAATGCACCCGAATTCGGCAAAGCCTGAGATTATAGCGTGCCGTCTTGTTCAAGGAAACGCTGCGCGTCGAGAGCGGCCATGCAACCCGTGCCGGCGCTGGTAATCGCCTGGCGGTAGATGCTGTCTTGGACGTCGCCGGCGGCAAAGACGCCCGGCACGCTCGTCATGGTTGCGAATCCCTGCAGCCCCGAGCGCGTCACGATGTAGCCGCCGTTCATCTCGACCTGACCTTCGAAGATGTCGGTATTCGGATGATGGCCGATCGCGATAAAGCAGCCTTGCAGCTTGATGTCTTCGGTCGAGCCGGTCTGTGCGTTTTTGAGGCGAATGCCCGTGACGCCCGAGTCGTCACCCAGCACTTCGTCGAGCGTGTTGTGGACTTTGAGCTCGATCTTGCCCTCACGTTCTTTTTCATAGAGCTTGTCGATCAAGATGGGCTCCGCCTTGAACTTGTCGCGTCGGTGCACGAGCGTAACCTTGCTGGCGATGTTCGACAGATAGAGCGCTTCCTCGACAGCCGTGTTGCCGCCGCCGATCACGCAGACCTCCTGGTTCTTGTAGAAGAAGCCGTCGCAGGTGGCGCAGCCAGAGACTCCGCGTCCCATGAACTTCTGTTCGGAGTCCAGCCCCAGGTACTTTGCCGAGGCACCGGTGGCAATCACCAATGCGTCGCAGGTGTAGGTCGCACTGTCGCCGGTGAGCGTGAAGGGGCGCTTGCTCAGGTCGACTTTGTTGATGTGGTCGAACACGATCTGCGTCTTGAACCGCTCGGCGTGTTCCAGAAAGCGCTGCATCAGCTCTGGCCCTTGCACGCCGTGGACGTCGGCTGGCCAGTTGTCGACTTCGGTGGTGGTCATGAGCTGCCCACCCTGGGCCATCCCGGTGATGAGAAGCGGCTGCAGGTTGGCGCGCGCCGCATAAACGGCAGCGGTATAGCCAGCCGGACCAGAGCCCAGAATCAGGACTTTGGCGTGTTGTGGGGAAGAGGACATGGGTAGAAAACCTAAGATTTGCGCTGCGCCAGCGTGTACATTTTCAGGGTGATAGATACGAAGTATCACCGCCCGGTTCAATACCGGGCGCGCTCCATTTTCAATGCGCGCGATTGTTTTAATGAATTGGTTTTCAATTGATCGAACAACGTGCGGTAGCGAGGATTAATTGAATGTCGATGCTGTCTAATCTTGAGCTGCTCCGGCGCGTCCCTTTGTTTGCAGCCCTGACCCCCATGCAGGCCGCCAGCATCGCCGACGCGATCATCAAAAAGCGCTTCAAGCGTGCCGAGATGGTGGTCGAGCAGGGCAAGAAATCAGATGCGCTGTACATCATCCTGACCGGGCGAGCGCGTGTCATGAGCACAGACAGCCGGGGCCGAGAAGTCATCCTCGCCACCTTGCAGCCGGGCGACTACATCGGCGAGATGAGCCTGATCGACGACGAGCCGCATTCGGCCACCGTCCGCACCGAGGTCCAGACCGACGTTCTCATGCTCGGCCGTGAAGCGTTCGCGCGCTGCCTGCCCGAGAACTCGTCGATGTCGTACAACATCATGCGCGGCCTGGTACAGCGGCTGCGGCACGCCGACCGCAAGATCGAGTCGCTGGCATTGATGGATGTCTACGGTCGCGTCGCGCGCTCGCTGCTCGAATTCGCCGTGGACGACGGCGCCGGAAACCTCAAGGTGCGCGACAAGATCTCGCGCCAGGACTTGGCCAAGATGGTCGGCGCATCGCGCGAAATGGTCAGCCGGGTCATGAAAGATCTCGAGGAGCGGGGCTTCGTGCAGACCCAGCCCGATGGCTCGATGATCGTCAAAGACCGGCTTCTGTCGCTGACCTGAGTCACGCTCTTTCACGCCTGCGCGGCGTTGCGCGCTTCTGACGGTGCCTTCGCTGACAACGCGAAAGGCGCCGTTTTCGTTGTAGTGTTCATGCGTCCGCTGCCTGCTGTCCAATGTCTGGCCTGGCAGGCTGGACGCCGTGTTTTTCATGACCTATTCGCTCAATACGCTTCAATCTTCTTCTTCCGGTGCCGACGCGCAGCCCGTGCGCCTGAAGGCGATGCGTTTCGCCCATGAGATCACGCTGATCGCGGGGTTCGTCGTGCTGCTGTTCTGGCTCCTGGCCATGCTGAGCTTTACGCCATCCGATGCGGCCTGGTCGACATCCGGCACGGGCGGCGACGTCAAGAATTGGGGAGGGCGCGTCGGCGCCTGGTTGGCCGACGGCAGCTATTTCCTTGCCGGCTATTCGGTCTGGTGGTGCCTGGCGGCGGGCTTGCGCGTCTGGCTGTCGTCTCTGGCCGGATGGCTGCGCGGCGGCGAGGTGGCGCCTGCCGAGGAGCCCGTGCGCGGCCGCTTCAATCGCAGCCGCATCGCATTCTGGGCCGGACTGGTGCTGCTGCTGTGCGCGAGCGCCATGCTCGAATGGTCGCGACTGTACCGCCTCGAATTCCGCTTGCCAGGGCATGGCGGGGGCATCCTCGGCTATCTCGTCGGTCCTGCCAGCGTCAAGTGGATGGGCTTCACCGGCTCTGCGCTGATCGCTATTGCCTGCGGCGTGATCGGCTCTGCGCTGGTGTTCCGATTTTCATGGAGCCTGATCGCCGAGCGCATCGGCTCCCGGGTGTATTCGCTGTTCGAATCTCGGCGCGAAAAACGCGAGATCGCGGCGGATATCGCCCTGGGCAAGAAGGCCGTCCGGGAGCGCGCCGAGGCCGAAGAGTATCTGGCCTCACACGATGGCGACGACGTCGAGGTGCCCCATGACGAGATACGCATCGACCCGCCACCGAGACGCCGCGCGCCCTCGCCGCCGGTGCAGATCGAGCCGGCCATGAGCGATGTGCCCAAGAGCACCCGCGTCGTCAAGGAACGCCAGAAGCCGCTCTTCAAGGAGTTGCCCGACAGCAAGTTGCCGCAGGTCGACTTGCTCGATGCGGCGATGGTGCGACAAGAGACCGTGTCGCCCGACACGCTCGAAATGACCTCTCGCATGATCGAGAAGAAGCTGAAGGATTTCGGCGTCGAAGTGCGCGTGGTGCTCGCGTCACCCGGCCCGGTGATCACGCGCTATGAAATCGAGCCGGCGACCGGCGTCAAGGGTTCGCAGATCGTCGGTCTGGCCAAGGACCTTGCGCGCTCGCTGTCGCTGGTGTCGATCCGCGTGGTCGAAACCATTCCGGGCAAGAACTTCATGGCGCTCGAATTGCCGAATGCCAAGCGGCAGTCGATCAAGCTCAGCGAAATCCTGGGCTCGCAGGTCTACCACGAGGGCAAGTCGATGCTCACGATGGGCCTCGGCAAGGACATCATCGGCAACCCGGTCGTCGCCGATCTCGCCAAGATGCCGCACGTACTGGTGGCCGGCACCACGGGCTCGGGCAAGTCGGTCGGTATCAACGCGATGATCTTGTCGTTGCTCTACAAGGCCGAGGCGCGCGACGTCCGGCTCTTGATGATCGATCCCAAGATGCTTGAAATGTCGGTCTACGAAGGCATCCCGCATTTGCTGGCGCCGGTCGTCACCGACATGCGGCAGGCGGCGCACGGCTTGACCTGGTGCGTGGCCGAGATGGAGCGCCGCTACAAGCTGATGAGCAAGCTGGGTGTGCGCAACCTGGCCGGCTACAACGTCAAGATCGACGAAGCCAAGGCGCGCGAAGAGTTCGTCTACAACCCGTTCAGCCTGACGCCGGACGATCCGGAGCCGTTGAAGCGTGAGCCGCACATCGTCGTCGTCATCGACGAGCTGGCCGATTTGATGATGGTCGTCGGCAAGAAGATCGAAGAGCTGATCGCACGCCTCGCGCAGAAGGCACGCGCCGCCGGCATTCACCTGATTCTGGCGACGCAGCGGCCCAGCGTCGACGTCATCACCGGCCTGATCAAGGCCAATATTCCGACCCGCATCGCCTTCCAGGTGTCGAGCAAGATCGACAGTCGGACCATCCTCGACCAGATGGGCGCCGAGGCCTTGCTCGGCATGGGCGACATGCTTTACATGCCGAGTGGTACGGGCTTGCCGATTCGCGTGCATGGTGCGTTCGTGAGTGACGAAGAAGTGCATCGCGTGGTGGCGTATCTGAAGAGCCAGGGCGAGCCTGACTACATCGAGGGCGTGCTCGAAGGCGGAACTGTCGATGGCGACGGCGATCTCATGGGCGATGGCGGTGGCGATGCCGAGAAGGATCCGATGTACGACCAGGCGGTCGAGGTCGTGCTGAAGAACCGCAAGGCGAGCATTTCGCTGGTGCAGCGCCACCTGAAGATCGGCTACAACCGCGCGGCGCGGCTGGTCGAAGACATGGAAAAGGCCGGCTTGGTGAGCTCGATGAGCACCAGCGGGCAGCGCGAAATCCTGGTGCCTGCGCGCGCCGAGTGAGCCTGACGAGGTAATGATGAAAAAGCTCTTTGCGAGCGTGTTGATAGCAGCCGCCACATGCAGCGCATGGGGCAGCGCAGTGGCCGGCGGCATGGAAAGCCTCGAGACCTTCGTGAAGACCGTGAAGAGCGGCCGCGCCGATTTCACGCAGACCGTGACGGCACCGCCGCGCGATGGTCAGCCAGGGCGCGCCAAGACGTCGACCGGCACGTTCGAGTTTCAGCGGCCGGGCAAATTCAAGTTCGACTACAAGAAGCCGTTTGCGCAGACCATCGTCGCCGACGGCAAGACGCTGTCGCTGTTCGACGTCGATCTCAACCAGGTGACGCAACGTCCGCAGGCTCAGGCGCTGGGCTCGACGCCTGCGGCGCTCATCGCGGCAGCGCCGGACTTGCGCGCGCTGCAGACCGATTTCGCGCTCGAAGGCGCGCCGGAACGCGATGGCCTTCAGTGGGTCAAGGCGACGCCGAAGAGCAAGGACGGGCAGCTGCAGAGCGTGCAGATCGGCTTTCAGGGCGACGCCCTCGCGTCGCTGGAGATCCTCGACAGCTTCGGTCAACGGTCGGTGCTGAAGTTCAGCAAGGTCGAAGTCAATCCGTCACTGCCGGCCAGCACCTTCGATTTCAAGGCGCCCGCAGGGGCCGATATCGTCAAGCAGTAGCTGGCCAGCGGTCGGTATTCAACCGCCGCCTTCCACCTTGTCCGCATAGCGTTCACGCACGAACTGCGCGATGAACGTGCTCAATCCACGTCCCCTTCGCGCCAGCGCTTTCATCTGCTCGACCGTGCCCCGACCCGTCACCGCATCCGTATAGACATAGCTGTCGCCATTGACGAAGCGCACGGCGATGGCCCCTGGCGCCTCTTCGTACGCGACGACGCCGGAGTGTCCTTCGAGGTTCTTGTAGCGCGGCATCGCAAAATGTTCTCATGGCCGTCAAATCCCAAGCCGCAGCTGCGACATCCCATCAACCATTGGCCGAGCGCCTGAGGCCGAAGACGCTGGGTGAGGTCATCGGCCAGCAGCACCTGCTGGGGCCCGGCATGGCGTTGCGCATCGCCTTCGAGTCGGGCCAGCCGCACTCCTGCATCCTCTGGGGGCCGCCCGGCACCGGCAAGACGACCATCGCCCGCTTGATGGCGGATTCGTTCGATGCGCAGTTCCTGAGCATCAGCGCGGTGCTGGGTGGGGTGAAGGATATTCGGGATGCGGTCGAGCGCGCGACCGCTGCGCGCGATGGTCTGGAGCAACGCCGCACCATCGTCTTCGTGGACGAGGTGCACCGGTTCAACAAGAGCCAGCAGGACGCCTTCTTGCCGCATGTCGAGTCCGGCCTTTTCACCTTCATCGGGGCGACGACCGAGAACCCGTCGTTCGAAGTGAACTCGGCGTTGTTATCTCGCGCCGCCGTGTATGTACTGCAGCCGCTCGGTGAAGACGACCTGAAGCAGATCGTCGCCCGCGCCCAGGAGATCAACGCGGTGCCAGACATCGAAAGCGCGGCGATCGATCGGCTGGTCGCCTATGCCGATGGCGATGCGCGCCGCCTGCTCAACACGCTCGAGACGCTCGCCGTCGCGGCCGGTGCCGAGAAGATCGAGCAGATCACCGATGACTGGCTCATGCGCGTGCTGGGCGAGCGCATGCGGCGCTACGACAAGGGCGGAGAGCAGTTCTACGACACCATCAGCGCCTTGCACAAATCGGTTCGTGGCAGCGACCCCGACGCGTCGCTCTACTGGTTCATGCGCATGCTCGATGGCGGCGCCGATCCGCGCTACATGGCGCGCCGTCTGGTGCGCATGGCAAGCGAAGACGTCGGCCTGGCCGACCCGCGGGCGCTGCGCCTTGCACTGGACGCCGCCGAGGTCTACGAGCGGCTCGGTACACCCGAGGGCGAACTGGCGCTGGCCGAATGCGTCATCTACCTGGCGATGGCACCGAAGTCGAACGCGGTCTACAAGGCCTACAACGAGATCAAGGCCTTCATCAAGAAAGACGGCACGCGGCCGGTGCCGATGCACCTGCGCAACGCGCCTACCAAGCTCATGAAGGAGCTCGACTATGGCAAGGGCTATCGCTATGCGCACGACGAGGCCGACGGCTTCGCAGCGGGCGAAAGCTATCTGCCCGACGGCATGGCAACGCCGGCTTTCTACCGACCGGTCGAGCGGGGTCTGGAGATTCGTATCGCCGAAAAATTGCGTGAGCTCCGCAAGAAGAACGAAGACGCCAAGGGCTGACGGGCGACCGGTCCGCACACGCCATAGCGGGAAAACCCGCGCTTCGAATGCACCAAAGCGGCGTGCTTGCGTGCCTACAATCCCGCCCACCTTGCCGCCAACCGATCGGGTCTGGCGGGAATTTTGCTAGGTAGCTGAACGGCGCCAATCCGGTGCGTAGGGACTCGTTATGGAAATATTGCTGCAGCAGATCATCAACGGTCTGGTTCTCGGCAGCATGTACGCCTTGATAGCCTTGGGCTACACCATGGTGTACGGCATCATCAACCTCATCAATTTTGCGCACGGTGAGGTGCTGATGGTCGGCGCGCTCACCAGTTGGAGCGTGATCCGCTTCATGCAGGATTCGATGCCCGGGATGCCGGGCTGGCTCATGCTCGTCATCGCATTGATCTGTGCCTGCGTCGTTGCGGCCACGCTCAACTTCGTGATCGAGAAGCTGGCTTACCGGCGCCTGCGGAACAGCCCCAAGCTGGCCCCGCTCATCACCGCGATCGGCATGTCGATCCTGTTGCAGACGATCGCGATGATCATCTGGAAGCCGACGAACAAGCCCTACGCGACCTTGCTGCCGACGGACTCCATCAACGTGGTCGGTGCCTCCATTTCGCCCACGCAGATCATGATCCTGGTCGTCACCGCCATTTCGTTGGCTGTGCTCACCTGGTTGGTCAACTACACCAAGCTCGGCCGCGCGATGCGTGCCACCGCCGAGAACCCGCGCGTTGCGTCGCTCATGGGCATTCGACCTGACGTGGTGATTTCCGCCACCTTCATCATCGGCGCCGTGCTCGCAGCCATTGCTGGCGTGATGCAGGCCTCCAACTACGGCATCGCAAATCACTCGATGGGCTTCCTGCCCGGCCTCAAGGCCTTCACCGCGGCGGTGTTCGGCGGCATCGGCAACTTGCCGGGCGCCGTGGTCGGCGGGTTGGTGCTGGGGCTGGTCGAGGTGATCGGGGCCGGTTACCTGGGAGCGTTGACGGGCGACGTGCTGGGCAGCCAGCATGCCGACATCTTCGCGTTCGTGATCCTCATCATCACGTTGACCGTGCGGCCATCCGGCTTGCTGGGTGAGCGGGTGGCGGACCGGGCGTAAGGAGAACACCATGGACAAGAAAAAGAGCATCGTTCTCTTCATCCTCGCGGCCATCGGCCTCATCGTGCTGCCGCACATCCTGCAGCAGTTCGGCAACGCCTGGGTGCGCATCGCCGACACCGCTTTGCTCTACTGCCTGTTGGCGCTGGGCTTGAACATCGTGGTGGGCTATGCCGGTCTGCTCGACCTCGGCTACGTGGCCTTCTATGCGATTGGCGCGTACATGTACGCGCTGCTCAATTCCTCGCAATTGACCGACAACTTCCCGGCCATCGCCGCGATGTTTCCAGGCGGGCTGCACACGCCGCTGTTGGTGGTGATTCCGCTGGCACTGGCGCTGGCGGGGGTCTTCGGTGTGCTGCTCGGCGCGCCCACGCTCAAGCTGCGCGGCGACTACCTGGCGATCGTGACGCTGGGCTTCGGTGAAATCATCCGTGTGTTCATGAACACGCTGGACCATCCGGCCAACATCACCAACGGTGCCAAGGGCATCGACGGAATCGATGCGGTGCATTTCTTCGGGCTCAACCTGGGCAAGCCCTTGCGCATCGGCGACTACACGGTGGCTTCGGTCACGCTGTACTACTACCTGTTTCTGGTCTTCGTGATCGCCACCATCATCATTTCGAGCCGCTTGCAGAATTCGCGCGTGGGGCGTGGCTGGATGGCGATTCGTGAAGATGAAATCGCCGCCAAGGCGATGGGCATCAACACCCGCAACATGAAGCTGCTGGCCTTCGGCATGGGCGCCAGCTTCGGCGGCGTGTCGGGCGCGATGTTCGCATCGTTCCAGAGTGCCATCACGCCGGAGTCGTTCAATCTGAACGAGTCGGTAATGATCGTCGCGATGGTCGTGCTGGGCGGCATCGGTCATTTGCCCGGCGTCATCCTGGGCGCCGTGTTGCTGGCGACGCTGCCCGAAGTGCTGCGTTACGTGGCGGGTCCGCTGCAGGCGCTGACCGACGGCCGGCTCGACGCGTCGATCCTGCGCCAGCTCTTCATCGCGCTGGCCATGATCATCATCATGCTGGTGCGCCCGCGCGGCCTGTGGCCATCGCCCGATCATGGCAAGTCGCTCGCGGGGGCCAAGGGCGGCCCGGTACCGATCGATGGATCGATCCAGCAGCACGGCTCGGGCCTCGAAGGCCCGTCCGATGAAGTGCCCGGCGGCGCCGCGCGTCCGATGTCGATCAACCCTTGAACGAGCCCACACATGACTGACACCATTCTCGATGTGCGCGGCATCTCCAAGCGTTTCGGCGGTTTGCAGGCGCTGTCGGACGTCGGCATCACCATCAAGCAGGGCCAGGTGTACGGCCTCATCGGCCCCAACGGCGCCGGCAAGACGACCTTCTTCAATGTGATCACCGGGCTCTACACGCCTGATAGCGGCAGCTTCGAACTCGGGGGCAAGCCGTACCAACCCACTGCGGTGCATGAGGTGGCGCAGGCCGGCATCGCACGCACGTTCCAGAACATCCGCTTGTTCGCCGAGATGACCGCGCTCGAAAACGTGATGGTCGGGCGCCACGTGCGCACCCAGTCCGGCGTGTTCGGCGCGATCTTTCGTACCGGCAAGTTCAAGTCGGAAGAAGCGGCCATTGCCAAGCGCTCGATGGAACTGCTCGAGTATGTCGGGGTCGGCAAATACGCCGACTTCAAGGCGCGCACGCTGAGCTACGGCGACCAGCGTCGGCTCGAGATCGCACGTGCCTTGGCCACCGACCCCAAACTCATCGCGCTCGACGAGCCGGCCGCCGGCATGAACGCGACCGAGAAGGTGCAGCTGCGCGAACTCATCGATCGCATCCGCAAGGACAACCGCACGGTCCTCATCATCGAACACGACGTGAAGCTGATCATGGGTTTGTGCGACCGCGTGACGGTGCTCGACTACGGCAAGCAGATCGCCGAGGGCGTGCCCGCCGACGTACAGAAAAACGAAAAGGTGATCGAGGCTTACCTCGGCACCGGAGGACATTGATATGGCGCAGACCTTGTTGAAAGTCAGCGGCCTCAAAGTCGCGTACGGCGGCATCCAGGCGGTCAAGGGCATCGACTTCGAAGTGGCGGAAGGTGAACTCGTCTCGTTGATCGGTTCCAACGGCGCCGGCAAGACGACGACGATGAAGGCCATCACCGGCACCTTGCCGCACCTCGGCGGCACCATCGAATTCCTCGGCAAGAACATCAAGGGCCGCGGCGCCTGGGATCTCGTCAAGGAAGG
>CAXTCC010000051.1:8604-20760 GCA_964242015.1 uncultured Variovorax sp. | reverse complement strand
GGCGGTGATTCCCGACTCCCACACGCCGCTCATGCCCATCCCTGAATACCCGAACAGCCGCTCGCTGCCCTCCCTGCGGATCTGTTCCGCGATGGTTCTGTCGATCGGCCTCCTCGTTGCGGGTTGTCAGCAGGGCGACGCGGCCACCAAGGCTGCCGCCACCCCCGCCAAGCCCAAAGAGATCGGCGTGGTGACCGTCAAGGCGGAGCGGGCCGTGTTCCAGACCGAACTCCCCGGCCGTACGGTGTCGCCGCTCATCGCCGAGATCCGGCCGCAGGTCGGGGGCATCCTGCAGAAGCGCTTGTTCACCGAAGGCTCGCAGGTGAAGGAAGGCCAAGCGCTGTACCAGCTGGATGCGGCGCCTTTCCAGGCCGCCTATGCCAGCGCGCAGGCCAGCGTTCGGCGGGCCGACGCCACGCTGGGCACCGCACGCACCGTGGCCCGGCGCAACGCGGAGCTCGTCAAGATCGACGCCATCAGCCAGCAGGTGAACGACGAGTCGCAGGCTGCGGTGTTGCAGAGCGAGGCCGAACTGGCCGTCGCCCGTGCCGCCGAGCAGACCGCGCGCATCAACCTCGGCTACACGCGGATCAACTCCCCGATCGACGGCTGGGTCGAACTGTCGAGCGTGACCCCCGGTGCGCTGGTCACGGCCAACCAGACCGTCGCGCTCACCACGGTGCAGCAGCGCGATCCGGTGCATGTCCACGTGACGCAGTCGAGCAGCGAGCTGCTGCGGCTCAAGCGCGAACTCGCGAGCGGCCGCTTGCAGCGTGGCGACGGCAACGACGCGCGGATCCGGCTGCTGCTGGAGGACGGCACCCCTTACCCGCACGACGGACGCCTTACCTTCAGCGGCGTCACCGTCGATGCCGGCACGGGCAGCGTGACGCTGCGGGCGGTGATGCCCAACCCCAACGGCCTGTTGATGCCGGGCATGTACGTGCGGGCCGTGCTGCAGGAGGGTGTGGACGATGCGGCGCTGTTGTTGCCGCAGCAGGCGGTGACACGCGCGGCAGACGGCAGCGCGTCGGCGATGGTGGTCGCGGCCGACGGCAAGCTGGCCAAGCGGGCCGTCGTCGTCGGGCGCGCCGTCGGCAATCGCTGGCAGGTGCTCGACGGCCTGGCCGTCGGCGACCGCGTGATGGTCGATGGCATGCAGCGCGCCCGGCCGGGCGACGTGGTGCAGGCCATCGAGGTACCGATGAACGCCGGGCAGGCGGCCGGACAGCTGGCCGGCCAGGCCGCCGGGAATGCGCCCGCGCCCATGCCGGCCGGGAAACCGCCGGGACCGGTCGCCAGCGCCGCACCCTCCAGCCCCCGCTGAGCCCGCGCCATGGCTCAGTTCTTCATACGTCGCCCCATCTTCGCGTGGGTCCTGTCGATCATCGTCATGCTGGCGGGCCTGGCAGCGATCTTCGGACTGCCGCTGGAGCAGTACCCCGACATCGCGCCGCCGCGCGTGTCCATCAACGCGACCTACACCGGCGCTTCCGCCAAGACGGTGGAAGACTCGGTCACCCAGGTGATCGAGCAGCAGCTCAAGGGCCTGGACAACCTGCTGTCGATGCAGTCGACCAGCAACGCGTCGGGCATCGCGCGCATCGTGCTCACCTTCAATCCCGGCAGCAACATCGACGTGGCGCAGATGCAGGTGCAGAACAAGCTGCAGCAGGCCATGTCGCAGTTGCCGCAGCAGGTGCAAAGCCGCGGCGTCACCGTGACCAAAGGCGGCAACGACTTCCTGATGATCGTGTCGATGTACTCCGGCGACGGCAGTGCGTCGGCGGTGGACGTCGGCGACTACATCAGCAGCAACCTGGTCGACGTCATCAGCCGCATCGACGGTGTCGGCGAAGTGCAGACGCTGGGCACCGGCTACGCCATGCGGTTGTGGCTCGACCCGGACAAGCTGCGCAAGTACGCCTTGATGCCTTCCGACGTCGGCAGTGCCATCACCGCGCAGAACGCCCAGGTGTCGGCCGGCCAGCTCGGCGCCTTGCCGGCCAACGCACAGCAACAACTCAACGCCACGATCACCGCACGCAGCAAGCTGCAGACCGTCGATCAGTTCCGCGACGTCGTGTTGCGCGTGACGCCCGATGGCGCGGCCGTGCGGCTGAAGGACGTGGCGCGGGTCGAACTCGGCGCGGAGAACCTCACGGTGCGCTCGCTGCTCAACGGCCGACCCGGCGCGGGCATGGGCGTGGTGCTGGCCGACGGTGCCAACGCGGTGAAGGTCGCCGAAGCCGTCAATGCCCGCATCGCCGAACTCAAGCCGCTGTTCCCCAACCAGTTGCAGACCTTCGTGAGCTACGACACCACGCCCTTCGTCAGCGCGTCGATCGACGAGGTGGTCAAGGCGCTGCTCGAGGCCATGTTGCTGGTCGTGGTGGTGATGTATGTCTTCTTGCAGAACTGGCGCGCCACGCTGATCCCGGCGATCGCCGTGCCGGTGGTGCTGCTGGGCACCTTCGGTGTGCTGTCGCTCTTCGGCTATTCGATCAACACGCTCACCATGTTCGGCATGGTGCTGGCCATCGGCCTGCTGGTGGACGATGCGATCGTCGTGGTCGAGAACGTCGAGCGCGTGATGAGCGAGGAAGGGCTGTCCCCGCTGGAGGCCACTCAGAAGTCGATGGCGGAGATCACGCCGGCGCTGGTGGGCATCGCGCTGGTGCTGTCGGCGGTGTTCATCCCGATGGCGTTCTTCGGTGGCTCCACGGGCGTGATCTACCGGCAGTTCTCCATCACCATCGTGTCGGCCATGGCGCTGTCGGTGCTGGTCGCCCTCACGCTCACGCCCGCGCTGTGCGCCACGCTGCTGAAGCCGATCGAAAAAGGGCACCACTCGTCGCACGACGGCACGCCGCGCAAGGGCCTGTTGCGGTATGTCGACCGCTTCTTCGCCGGCTTCAACCGATGGTTCGACAAGGGCGCGGACCGCTACCAGGGCATCGTCGGTGGCATCGTCGGCCGCGGCAAGCGCAGCCTGGTCGTCTATGCGCTGATCGCCGTGGCCATGGCGGTGATGTTCCTGCGGCTTCCGACATCGTTCTTGCCGGACGAAGACCAGGCTGCGCTGTCGGTGCAGATCACGTTGCCGCCGGGTGCCTCCAATGCACGCCTGCAACCCATCCTGAACCAGGTGCAGGACTACTTCATGAAGCAGTCCGACGTCGTCAGCATCAATGCCATCACCGGCCAGAACGGCGACCAGAGCTCGGCACGTGCTTTCGTCAAGCTGAAGGACTGGGCCGAGCGGACGGATGCCGAGCAGGCCGCGGCGGCACTGGCGCGCCGGGCGACAGCCGATCTCTCCGGCATCCGCGATGCCCGCATCTTCGTCGTGCTGCCACCGGCCGTGCGCGGGCTAGGCGCCAACGCGGGCTTCAACTTTTTCCTGAAGGACATCAACGGGCTCGGTCACGACGCGCTGGTCAAGGCGCGCGATCAGGCGCTGCAGTTGCTCGGCGATCACAAGGAAGTGGTCAATGTGCGCAGCAACAACCTCGAAGACACGCCCCAGTTCGCGGTGGACATCGACGACGCGCGCGCCGGGGCCTTGAGCCTGACCACCGCCGCCATCGACAGCACGTTGTCGAGCGCCATGGGTGGCACCTACATCAACGACTTTCTCAACAACGGGCGCGTGAAGCGGGTCTACATGCAGGGCGACACCGAGTTCCGCATGTTGCCCGCCGACATCGGCCGCTGGAGTGCGCGCAACACCGACGGGCAGATGGTGCCCTTCACCGCGTTCTCGGGAACACGCTGGACCTACGGCTCGCCACAGCTGCAGCGCTACAACGGCAGCCCGGCCTACGAGTTCGTCGGCGACCCGGCGACCGGCGTCAGCTCGGGCGCAGCGATGGCCGCGGTCGAGGACGTCATGAAGCAGATGCCGGCAGGCATCAGCTACGAATGGGCCGGCGCCTCGTACCAGGAGCGTTTGTCGGGCTCGCAGGCGCCGCTGCTCTATGCAATTTCCATCCTCTTCGTCTTCCTGTGCCTCGCGGCCCTCTACGAAAGCTGGTCGGTCCCGTTCTCGGTGATCCTGGTGGTGCCGCTCGGCATCGTGGGGGCGCTGCTTTTCACCGGGCTGCGCGGCCTGGACAACGACGTGTACTTTCAGGTCGGACTGCTCACCACGGTCGGGCTGTCGTCGAAGAACGCGATCCTGATCGTCGAGTTCGCCAAGCAGTTGCAGGAGCAAGGCAAGGGCGTGATCGAGGCCACGCTGATGGCGGCGCGCCTGCGCCTGCGTCCGATCCTGATGACCTCGCTCGCTTTCGGCTTCGGTGTCCTGCCGCTGGCATTGGGCACCGGTGCCGGTGCCGGCGGACGTCAGGCGATCGGCACGGCCGTGCTGGGCGGCATGGTGGTGGGGACCGCGCTCGGCATCTTCTTCGTGCCGCTGTTCTTCGCGACGATCCGGGGTCTGCTGGAGCGCAGGCGCAAGCCGCTCGCTGACGCGTCCGAACCCCAAACCGTCAGCGGGCCTGCTGCACAGGAAGGCTGAAATGAAACGCATCGCTTCGCCTCGCCGCGCCGGCCCCGGCCGCGCACGCCTCACTCTGTGCGCCACGGCATTGGCATGCCTGTCAGGCTGCATCAATCTCGCACCCGTGTACGACCGGCCAACGGCTCCCGTCCCGCAGGCCTGGCAAAACCGGAGCGACGCGGTGCCCCCCGCAGCGGCCGGCGTCGCGACCGCCATCGACACCGGCTGGGAGGACTTCTTCGTCGACGACAAGCTGCGCCGGACCGTGGCGCTGGCACTCCTGAACAACCGCGACCTGCGCGTCGCGACCATCAACATCGAGCAGGCGCGCGCCCAATACGGTATCGCGCGCTCTGCGTTGTTTCCGACCGTCGACGCCGGCGCCGGCGGCAGCCGCGCCCGCACACCGGGCGGCCTGTCGACCAGTGGCGAAGCCCGCATCGCGTCGCAATACAGTGTCGACCTCGGACTCACGAGCTATGAGCTGGACCTGTTCGGCCGCGTGCGCAACCTGGGCGAGTCGGCGCTGCAAAGCTACTTCGGCACCGAAGAAACCCGGCGCAGCACGCAGGTCAGCCTGGTCGCCGCCGTCGCCACGGCATGGCTCCAGTTGGCCGCCGACGAGCGACGCCTGCAACTCGCGCGCAACACGCTGGAAAGCCAGCGCAAGTCCTACGACCTGATCGAGCGCAGCCACGCACTGGGCGCGCAATCGGGCCTGGCGCTGGCACAGGCGCAGAGCACGGTCGACTCGGCGCGCGCCGATGCAGCCGCCTTCGACAGCCTGGTCGAACAGGACCGCAACGCGTTGACGCTGCTCGTCGGCACGCAACCGCCCGACGATCTGCTGCCATTGGGTGGCACCGTGTCCGCCGGCGGATCCGCGGCGCGGCTGCTGGCACCTCCCGCCGATCTGCCGTCGAGCGTGCTGCAGCAACGACCCGATGTGCTCGCCGCGGAGCGCGCGCTGCAAGCCAGCAACGCCGACATCGGTGCGGCGCGCGCGGCCTTCTACCCGCGCATCGCGCTGACGGCCTCCGCCGGTACCGCGAGCAGCACCTTGTCCGGCCTGTTCAAGAGCGGCAGCTCCGCCTGGAGCTTCGCCCCGGCGATCAGCGTGCCGATCTTCGACGGCGGGGCCAATCGGGCCAACCTGGGCGTGGCGCAAGCACAGCAGCAGGCCCAGCTCGCCAGCTACGAGCGGACGCTGCAGGTGGCGTTCCGCGAGGTGGCGGATGCGCTGGCCGAGCGCCGCACGCTGGCGGAGCGGTTGGCCGCCCAGACATCGCTGCTGGCGGCATCCACGCGCAGTTTCGAGCTCTCGCAAGCGCTCTTTCGCAGCGGCAGCGCCGGCTACCTCGACGTGCTCGACGCGCAGCGCTCGATGTATGCGGCGCAGCAGACCTTGATCGGTCTCGAGCTGACGGAGCAAGCCAATCGGCTTGCCCTGTACAAGGTATTGGGCGGTGGCTGGCGCGCGTCGATGCCGGGCGGCGCCGACGCACCGGCGACTTGAAAGCGACGCGCTCGAGGTCTACAGCGGCATCGCAGCCGCTGCAGCCGTCCCGGTGAACGCAGGTCCACTCACTTCCCTGGCCTCGTAGCCGCGGTTGACGTCGAGCCCGGTGATGCGCCAGTCGTGGGCCGGCAACGCGATCGGATGCACGATGCGCTCGAACGATCGCATCGGCCACGTCACGCCGAAGCGGCGCTCGTGCTCGAAGGTGTCGACCTCGGCAACGGCACCCTGCGTGTTGGCGAAACCTTCGAGGGTGAAGCGCATGCGGTGCACGAGTCCGTCGACACGATCGATGCACAGCGCGACGCGGTCGTTCGCGACACGGCCCAGTCCGGGCGAGAGCCAGACATCGACGACATCGCAGACGCGACCGTCGACACGCTCGGTGCCGGCCGTCTGCACGCGCAGCCCGCGGTCGTGCAACCAGAGCGGGCCGAGCAGGAAGAGTCCGTAGCCCTCGGCCACCAAGGCGGCGGCCTGCTGCGCATCGTCGTCCGCGCTGCGCACGCCGTTGAACCAGACCGCCACCTCGCCCGCCTCGCTCGACGGCGGGCCACCCCGGCGCCACCAGACATGCTTGCGGCCCTTGGGCCCCGTATAGGCCTGCGCAACGACCGCCGCCGAAGGCAGCAACCGCTCTTGCGAACTGCCGCGGTAGCCTTCGTCGACGACTTCCGGCTGGATGCGATTGACCAACGGCCGCCACTTGCCGCTGTAGCTCACGTTGATGTCGGTCAGTCGTCGGTAGGCGGCGAGCCCGTGCGCCTCGGCACTGTCGCGCAGCCGCGAGGCCGCCCCAGGATCGACCGCCGCCGGTGCTTGCACCAGCGGCAACGGCGTGGTGCAAGCACCGAGACCACCGACGAGCCACGGCAGCGTGAGCGCACCGAGCACGGTCCTCCGGCTCGGTGCGTGCGTGGTCGTCGACCGGGTGGTCATCCCTTCTTCGCCCAGGCGCTGCACCAGCCCTTGGCCGCCACCTGCTTGCCGGCGAAGAGCGGGCAGGCGCCGCTGGCGTCGCCGGCCTTGCCCTGATAGAGCGCGCACGTGCTGCACATCTGCCCGGCGGCGTACTTCGGGAATTTCTTGGTGTCGACGCGGCTGGCGTCCGATACGTAGCCGAGCGCAGCAGCCTGCGGGTCTTTCTCGTCGACTGCGGCTTGCGCCATGGCGCCGAGGCTGAAGCCTGCCGCACCGGTGGACAGGGTCAGCAAGAAGATGCGTCGAGTGGCGTGGGTCGTTTTCATCGTGGTCTCTCGTGGTTGTATGGGGGACTGGCACCGGCGGCGCATTGCGCGCTCTCCGCACGATTATTCATCCCCATGAAACGACAATGAAGAGTCAAATAGGCATATTCGAGACGAATATCGATTCAATACCGCGTCATCCAACCAGGACTTTTCCTTGAAGCGAACAGCCGAAATGCCCGCCAACGTGTCGACGACTCAACCTGTCCCCGCCCGGCAGCATCGGCTTCGCAGCGGCACCGCCGCCCGGCTGGCCGGTTTGCCGGTGACGACGCTGCGCGTCTGGGAGCGCCGTTACGGGGTTGTCGCGGCCGACAAGAGCGAGAGCGGCCATCGCGTCTATTCGCCGCACGATGTGTCGCGTCTCAGGTTGTTGCGCCAGCTCACCCACGCCGGTCACGCGATAGGCACCATCGCCACGCTCCAGTTGGCAGAGCTCGAAGCCCTGCAACTCATGGTGGCTGGAATGCCCATGTCGATCGGAGCGCCCATCGCGAAGGCGGTCGATGCGGTCGTCGTCGGACGCAGTGCCGCGCATGCGCTGGAGGCGGTGCCCGGCTTTGCGCTTCGCGCTGTTCACGACGACCTCGACCAGGCCGAGGCGGCGCCGGAACGCCAAGGACAGGTCGGCTTGCTGCTGGTGCGCGTGGCATCGCTGCAACCTTCGGAGGTCGAGCGGGTGCTGGCACTCGGCGCCTCGCTGCGCGCCGGTGCGGTGTTCGTGATCTACGCTTTCGGCACCGAGGCCAGTGCACAGGCACTGCGCGACGCCGGCGCCACCCTGCGCCGTGAGCCGGTATCGAGTCGCGAACTGGCGCGATGGCTCAACGGCGCGCGGAGTGCGCTGCAGACCAGGCTGATCGCCCCTCCGACGACGGACGCAGCGACATCGCAAGAGGTCGCGCCGCGACGCTTCAGCGATGCCGCGCTGATGCAGTTCAGCGAGATGAGGTCTCCGGTGGCGTGCGAGTGTCTGCGCCACATGTCCGAGATCGTCGCGCAACTCGCTGGTTTCGAGCGCTACAGCCAGGAGTGCACATCGACCGGCCCCGCCGATGCCGCATTGCATCGGCATCTGAGTCAGACCGCGGGTGCGGCGCGCACGATGTTCGAACAGGCGCTGCAACGCGTCGTGGACGACGAGGGGCTGCAACAGCGTCAGCCTCTTTAAGCCAGCCTCTATCTCGCCATCGCCGCACCCGGCCACAGCCGCACTGCCAATGCGCCTGCAGCCGCTGCAGTCGCCAACCCGACGACCGCCATCCAGCCCCATTGCGCCAGCAGCAAGGCACCCGCGGCGGAGCCGACGGCCATGCCGATGAACACGCCGGTGAAGAAGACGGCGTTCAGTCGGCTGCGGGCGCTGGGCTCGATGCCGTAGACGATGGTCTGGTGCGAGATCAAGGAGGCCTGAAGGCCGAGGTCGAAGCCGATCGCGCCGATCACCAGCAGCCACAGTTGCGCCTGCGGCAGCATGAACGGCGCGAGCGCCATGACCGCGAAAGAAAGCAGAACCAACCCCGCGCCGAGACGCGTCACCAGTTCGGGACCGCGGCGGTCGGCCATGCGGCCCGCGATGGGTGCCGCCAGCGCGCCCGCGGCACCTGCCAGGCCGAAAGCACCAGCCGCGGCAGCGCCCAGATGGAACGGCTCGCCATGCAGCATCACTGCCAACGTCGACCAGAACGCGCTGAAGCCGACCGACAGCAAGCCTTGCGCCAACGTCGCTCGGCGCAACGCACCGTGCTGCTTCCAGAGCTTGCGCAGCGAGCCCAGCAGCGCGCCGTACGCCAGATGCGTCGTCGCCTTGAAGCGCGGCAACCCCCGTGCAGCGACGGCGCCAATGATGGCGATGCTGGCCGCGGCGGCGATGAACATGGTGCGCCAGCCGAAGTGCTCGGCGACGAAACCGCTGACCACGCGCGACAGCAGGATACCAAGCAGCAGGCCCGTCATCACCGTACCGACGATCTTGCCGCGGCTGGCCTCCGGTGCCAGCGTGGCGGCGGCCGGCACGATGTCTTGCGCCATCGTGGCCGAGAGGCCGATGACCAGGCTCGCGAACAGCAAGGTCGCGATGCCCGGTGCGGCGCCGGCAAGCAGCAATGCGGCCACCAGTACGGCCGCCTTGATCAGGATGATGCGGCGGCGGTCGTAGCGATCGCCCAGCGGCGCGAGCAGCAGGATGCCGAGCGCGTAGCCGAGTTGCGTCAGCGTCGGCACGAAGCCGATCGCGCGCGTCGATGCGCCGATGTCGGCACCGAGCACGCCGAGCATCGGCTGGCTGTAATAGAGCGACGCCACGGCCAGCCCGGCGCCGGTGGCGAGCAGCAACACGAGCGCCCGGCTGGGGGCGGTGGTCACCGAAGGGGAAGGCGCTGCATGCGCAGCCTGGATAGAAGACATGGTGTAAACCCGGCATTGGTTTTTGGAACAGGGCACGAGTTTGCAGGCTAAGCCGTCGCAACGGTAGTGGGCAGCGGTGCACAACTGTTATACGCTCTACGCATACAAGACTCTCGTTTCAAAGCCACCCCCGATGTCTGCCCACCACCCACAGAGCCCGCCATCGGCGGCGGCCTCCTCAGACCGCATCGACCTGATGCAGACCTTCGTCCATATCGTCGAAGCCGGCAGCCTGTCGGCCGCGGCGGTGCAGATGGGTGCGACGCAACCAACCGTCAGCCGACGGCTCCAGGCGTTGGAGCGCTTGCTCGGCGTGCGCCTTCTGAGTCGCTCGACGCACGGCATGAAGCTCACCGAAGACGGCGCGCATTGCTTCGACCGTGCCAAGGAACTGCTGGCGAACTGGCATGCTTTCGAGGCCGATTTGCGCGGCGTCGGCGACGAGCCCGAAGGCACGCTCCGCGTCATCGCGCCGCACGCTTTCGGCCAGCAACTGCTGGTCGGACCGCTGGCCGACTACCTGCGCCGCTATCCGCAGGTGTCGGTCGAGTGGCTGCTGCACGACCGGCGTCCCGACTTCATCGCCGAGGGCATCGACTGCGCCATTCAGGTGGGCGATGTGATCGATCCGGGCGTCGTCGCGATCAAGCTGTCGGAGGTGCCGCGCATCGTGGTGGCTGCGCCTTCGGTGCTGGCCGGGATACCGATGCCGCGTCATGCATCGGAACTCGCCACCCTGCCCTGGCTCGCATTGCGCACTTTCTATCGCACCGAGATTCAGCTCGCGCATTCGCCCAGCGGCGAGGTGTGTCGCGTACCGATGCGCCCGCGCATGAGCACCGACAGCCTGTATGCGTTGCGCAGTGCGGCCGTGCTCGGGCTCGGCGTGGCGGTCGGCTCGACCTGGCTGCTGGCGGACGACCTGGCGCAAGGGCGACTCGTGCAACTGGTGCCGGACTGGCACGCATCGCCGCTGCCGGTGCACCTGGTCTATCCGCACGCGCGCTTCTATCCGGCCAAGTTGCGCAGGTTCATCGAGACCATCAAGACACTTTGGCAAACGACCCAGCAGCCGACCCCAAACGGCGCGAGCGCGACAGAGTCAGGCCCGTTTCCAACGGCACTGCCGGAGTTGCGCTAGCAGAATGGTCTTCATGCAAGAAGTCATCGAAGTTCTGGCGGACGAAACCGCCATCGTCGCCGCCGCCCATGCCCTGCGCGAAGAAAGCGTCGCCATGCTGAGCGCGCTGGTCAAGCATCCATCCCTGCTGGGCCATGAGAAGAGCGCGCAGAGCTTCATGGCGGAGCGCTTCGACGAACTCGGCCTGCAAGTCGACGAGTTCCAGATCGACGAAGAGAAGCTGAAGGCACACCCGGGCTACTCGCCATCGATCGTCTCCTACGACGGCCGCACGAACGTGGTCGGCATCCACCGGCCGAGCGGCCCTTTCAAGGGCAACTCGCTGATCTTCAACGGCCACATCGACGTGGTGCCGACCGGCGCCGAGGTGCTCTGGAACGGCTCGCCGTTCTCGGGCCGGGTCGAAGGCGACCGTGTCTACGGCCGCGGCGCATCGGACATGAAGGCCGGCATCATCGCGTACACGATGGCGTACAAGGCGCTCAAGTCGGTCGGCCTCGAGCCCGCATCGCCGGTGTATTTTCAATCGGTCATCGAAGAAGAATGCACCGGCAACGGCGCCCTCGCCTGCCTGGTCGCCGGCTACCGTGCTGACGCCGCCGTCATCACTGAACCGATCGCCGAGAACGGCATCATGACCTGCCAGATGGGCGTGTTGTGGTTGGCCATCGAGGTGCTCGGCAAACCGGTGCACGCGTCCGTGGCGCAGACCGGCGTGGGCGCCATCGACTTCACGAACTATCTCTTCGGCGAACTGAAAAAGCTCGAAGACAAGTGGAATGCACCGAGCGCGCGCTACCGCTCGTTCGCGCACCACAACCACCCGGTCAACTTCAACCTCGGCAAGATCAGCGGCGGTGAATGGGCATCTTCCGTGCCTTCGGCTTGCCGCGCGGACGTGCGAATCGGCTTCTACCCGGACATGAAAGTCGGCAAGGTCAAGGCGGAAGTCGAAGCCGTGCTCGCGGCCGCGTATGAAGCCCATCCTGCACACGCGGCACTGAGCTACAAGATCGTCTACGAAGGCTTTCAGGCGGACGGTTGCCACGTGCCCGACGACGCACCCATCGTCATGGCCATCGCCAAGGCCCACAAAGACATCGTCGGCAAGGAAGCCACGCCAACGTCGTTCACCGGCACGACCGATGCCAAGTTCTTCAACCTCTACGGCGAAACGCCCGCCATCTGCTACGGCCCATCGGGCGGCGAGAACATCCACGGCATCGACGAGTGGGTGTCGATCGACAGCATGATGCAGACGATCGCGGTGCTGGCGGTGTTCATGGCGCGGTGGTGCGGGGTGAATCGGCTGGAGTGAGTCGACTAGCGTGAGTCGGCT
>CAXTCC010000051.1:7273-8504 GCA_964242015.1 uncultured Variovorax sp. | reverse complement strand
GAAAGAGTCGAGCATGGCCTGCCAGTTGGCACTTGTCATCGTCGCGATGTATTCGGTCTGCATCTCTGGCGTCAGCACCTCCATCATCTGACGGCCCTCGATCCACAGTTCCACCACGCCGAACATGCCGCCGCGCTTCCGGTACTTGGCCGGCCAGCCTTCGCGGGCTGCGATCGCCATGACCTGCTCTTGCGAGAGCAAGGTTGCGATGGCCGCATGGCTAGCCGTATAGCCGGTCTGCCCGGTCGATTCACCCCGCGCGTCGGCGTCTCCGTCGGCTTCGCGCAGCACCGTGTCGATCGGGTAGACCTCCATCGCACTGCGACGATCGTCGCCTGCCAGCACGATCCAGGCGTCGTCGGAAACGGGGGGAAAGAAAAGCGCATCGCCGTCCCACAGTTCAGCCATCACGCCTGCCACATGGCGAGGACGGTGTGCCGCAATCGAGAAATGAAAGATCATGTCGGGCTCCAATGTTCGAGGAGCCGGATGATGCAATGTGGCACAATAAGTGTCAATATCTATTTGGCACAAAGCGTGTCACTTCTGCGACCATGACCCACATTGCCGAACCTGCCACCGGACAACGCGAGCGCAACAAGGAGGAAGCGCGCATGCGCATTCTGGATGCGGTGATCGACTTGCTGGCCGACGGAATGGCGGAGGTCAATCACGACGCCGTGGCGGAGCGCACCGGCATCAGCCGACGCACCATCTATCGCTACTTCGTCGACCGGCAAGCGCTGCTGGCGGCCGCGAGCGAGCGCGTGCGCGAGCTGGCCGGCAGCCGTGTCGCCTTTCCGAAGAGCGAAGCCGACCTCGTCGACACCCATTCGATCTACACCGGCCTGGACCGCATCGCGCCCATCGCCACGCTGGTTCGATCGACACCGCACGGACGCGCGATGCGCCTTGCACAAAAGTCCGAGCGCCAGGTCGCCTACACAGCTGCGGCTGCAGATGCAGTCAAAGCACTTCCGAAAGCCGATCGCCGGCTCGCCACCGCGATGCTCCAGGTGCTCCACACCACGCCCTGGCTGGAGATGCGCGACCACTGGGACCTCACCGGCGAACAGATCGGGCGCGTGACGGGTTGGGCCATCCGCACGCTGCTTGCCGACCTTCGATCGCGTAAGGGTGCGCCTCTGGACAAGTGAGCGTCAGGCAGCGCCATGTAGGTGGAAGGAACTGTGCATCTTCCAGCTTCCGCAGTGAGATAGCACGGCGAACC
>CAXTCC010000051.1:0-7173 GCA_964242015.1 uncultured Variovorax sp. | reverse complement strand
CGTCGGTCAGAAGGCGCCGTTCAAGCCCAAAGACATCTGGACGCTGCGCGTGCGCCTTCAGATGCAGGACCGGGTGCGAGAACTCGCCCTGGTCAACTTAGGAATTGACAGCAAGCTTCGCGGGTGCGACCTGGTGGCGCTGAAGGTCCGCGATGTCTGCCACGGTGACCAAGTCGCCTCACGCGCCGTTGTGATGCAGCATAAGACGCAACGTCCTGTGCAATTTGAGATCACGGCGCCCACGCGGGACGCGCTCCAGAAATGGATCAAGGCCGCGGGTCTTAAGTCCGAGAATTTCCTGTTCCCCAGCAGGCTGCACAACTCTCCACATCTGGGTACACGCCAATACGCACGAATCCTGGAACATTGGGTTGAACAGCTTGGTCTTGATCCGGCTGACTACGGCACGCACACAATGCGGCGCACGAAGGCGACGCTCATCTACCGCAGAACCAAGAATCTTCGCGCCGTGCAATTGCTTCTTGGTCACTCCAAGCTTGAGTCGACCGTCCGCTATCTCGGCATGGAGGTTGACGATGCCCTCGAAATTTCTGAGCAGACCGAGATCTGAGGTCCTGAGTCGGCCCGGTGCTGTCGGGTAGGGCCGGGGCTGCAAGCCGTTTCACCATCTGCGGTGAACTTGGGCGAGTGCCGACGCTACGCTGCAAAGCCGCCTCGGAGGAAAGTATCGTGTGCACGTGCCAATACGTTGATGCAAAAGACTTCCATTGCACTTAGGTTGCCAATCTCGTGTGCTCGGGCAGGTCAGTCAAGAAGTGCTCAAGAGTTATTGGGTAGCTGCGCACGCGCACACCGGTTGCGTTGTACACGGCGTTTGCGACAGCTGCTGCGACGCCAGACAATCCAAGCTCGCCGACCCCTTTGGCTTTCATGGGCGAGATCGTGGGGTCGACCTCGTCGAGAAAGACGACGTCAAGGTGTGGAATGTCCGCATGCACGGGCACTTCGTAACTCGCGAGATCGTGGTTCACAAATAATCCGTAGCGTTTGTCGACAGCCAGGTCTTCAAGCAAGGCCGCGCCGACGCCCATGGTCATCGCGCCAATGACCTGGCTGCGTGCGGTCTTCGGGTTGAGAATCCGGCCCGCCGCGCAGACAGCGAGCATCCGGCGAACGCGAATTTCGCCGGTGTAGGCGTCGACAGCGACTTCCACGAAGTGCGCGCCGAAGGTTTCCTGCGCGTATGCCTTGGGCAGGCTCTCGCCAAACTCGACGAGATCCTCCGCCATCACATCCCCGCCGCGCGCTGCGCTTGCCAAGGGCATGCTGCGGGTGCTCGATCGCACTTCGCCATCTGCGAATTGGATGTCCGATCCATTGAAATGGAGTCGTTCAGCCACTGCCTCGCGCAGCTTCACGCAGGCCGCATAGACGCCGGATGTCGAGCTCGTCGCGCCACGTTGACCCACCGATCCCACGGTCACCGGAAAGTCGGAATCGCCCAGCCAAACGACGACCTTGTCCAGGCCCACGCCCATCATCTCCGCAGCCGTCTGCGCGATGATCGTGTAGCTCCCGGTCCCGATGTCCGTCATGTCGGTTTCGACGGTCACCACGCCGTGCCAGTCCAGCCGCACGCGAGCGCCCGAATTGCGGGTGCGCGCGCCGCGGACTGCCGACGCGACGCCCATGCCGATCAGCCACCGCCCTTCGCGTCGACTCCCTGGCTTCGAGGTGCGCTGGCCCCAGCCGAACCGTTCGGCACCGGTGCGAAGCGCCTCGACGAGCTTGCGTGTCGAGAACGGTCGTGATGCGTTGGCGGGATCGACCTGGGTGTCGTTGAGGATGCGGAGATGCACTGGGTCGATGCCGACCTTTTCGGCCAACTCATCCATGGCAACCTCCAATGCCATCATCCCCGAGGCTTCGCCCGGTGCCCGCATCGAGCTGCCCTCGGGCAGGTTCAGCACGGCGAGGCGGGTCTTGGTCATCCGGTTGGCACCGGCGTAGAGCAGCGGCGTCTGGATCGTCGCGGGCTCGGGAAATCCGTTCGGGATGTTGCCCGAGCAGGTCTCGTGTCCGATGGCGACGATGCGGCCGTCCCGGTCGGCACCAATGCGCACGCGCTGAAGGGTCGCGGGCCTGTGCGTCGTGTTGTTCGCCATCAGGGGGCGGGTCAGCACCAGCTTCACCGGCCGGCCCGAGACCCGGGCGGCCACCGCGGCCAGGATCGCATCCGCCATCGAAGTGGCCTTGCCGCCGAAGCCGCCCCCGATGTACGGCGAGCTGATTCGCACCTTGCTTTTATCCATTCCCAGCGACTTGGCGACATCGCGGGCGGCCCAGTCGATGGTCTGCACCGAGGTCCACAACGTCAGGCGGTCGCCGCTCCAGGCCGCGATGGTCGCGTGCGGCTCCATCATCGCGTGGCTCTGGTCCGGGGTGGTGTAGCGGGCGTCGACGGACACCGGCGCCGTCGCAAAAGCCGTCTCGAAATCGCCCAGCGCTCCATCGGGAATTGCCTTGGGTCGGACCGCGGCGTGCCGTGCTGCGGCCAGGTCGAATGCACCCGGCTCGGCGGCGTATTGCACCTTCACCAGATGGGCCGCAGCACGCGCCTGCTCGAAGGTCTCGGCCACCACCACGGCGACGGCCTGGTGGTAGTGCAGGACACGGGGACCGGCGAGCGGCGCTGCGCCGATAAAGTCGCCCAGCGAGAGCTTTCCCGCGTTGTCTGCTGTGACGATGGCGATGACACCGGCGGCTGCGCGTGCCTCGACCAAATCGATGGAGATGATGCGACCCGTGGCGATGGCAGCGCCGACGATGAAGCCATGCACCTGGCCAGCCACCACATCGTGCCGCTCGGCGGCATACGGAGCGAGGCCTGTGGTCTTGAGCTGCCCGTCGATGCGATCGACCGGCTGGCCGATCACTTTGAGCTGATCGATGGGGTTGGCGGTGGCTGGACTGTCGAACTTCATGGCTTGGGCCCGGACATCGCAGCCAGCGCTTCCGAAAGCGCTGTGCTCGCCCGTTGCGCGGCCTGTGCATCCCCGCGGTCGGCCAACACCTGAATGAGCTGGCGCAGTTGCGCAGCGCTCAAGCCGACCCGCAGGCTGGCAGCCATGTGCGAGCGCAGTTGCACTTCCACGCCTGGCATAGCCGCCAGGGCTCCGACGGTGGCGAGTTCACGGCTTTGCCAGTCAAGGTTGTCGCGCTCGAAGATGTCGCCGAACAGGTGCGCCTGCAGGAACTGGTTGATCACCGGCGCGAAGTCGAACACCGGACCTTGGACCGGGCCGCCCGAGATCCGGGTCTGGTTGGCCGTGCCGGCTGCCAGCAAGGCAGCGCCCGTGGGCGGCACGTGGCTGGGCTCGACACCTTGAGCGTCCTGAACGCCGCACTGTCGCCGTGCCTCCACCAGCTTCATCAATTCGCCAAGCGCGTTGAGGCTTCGCGGAAAACCGGCATAGGCGTAGAGCTGCACCAGAATTTCCTTCGCCTCGCTGATGGTCAGGCCCGCGTCCAGCCCCTGGTTCAAGGCAGTGTTGAGCTGGGGCATGTCGCCCTTGGCCATCGATGCAGCGATCAGCGGGATGGCCTGCTGCCTGGCCGACAACGTGTTCGAAGCGGGTGGTGTGGTGGTCATGGCTTGGGGTGCGTCGGCAAAGGAAGCCGCGTGGCTCGGGGCGGCCCATGACCCCAGGGTCATGGTCAGGGCGATGAGGAAATGCGAGATGCCTGCGGGGAATGTCAACGCGCGCTTCCGTACTGCGTGTCGCTGACCTTTTCCATCCAGTCGACCGCCTTGTCGTCCGACAGTTCGGTGATCGCGATGTGCGTCATGGCCGTGGTGGGCGCGGCGCCATGCCAATGCTTCTGGCCCGGCGGGATCCACACGACATCGCCAGGTTTGATGTCCTCCACCGGATCGTCCCAGCGCTGGACACGGCCGGCGCCGGCGGTGACGACCAGCGTCTGGCCGATCGGGTGCGTGTGCCAAGCCGTGCGCGCACCAGGCTCGAAGGTCACGTACGAGCCGGTCGCGCGCGTCGGACCGTTCGGCTTGGGGAAGAGCGGATCGACGCGCACAGTGCCTGTGAAGAATCCGGCCGGCCCCTTCGCCGACTGCTGTGATCCATTGCGCGCAATCTGAAGCGCGCTCTGGCCCTTGTCCTCCTGCGCCATCGCAGAAGCGGCCATGGAAAGGGAAATCGCGGTCATCGCAAGTGATTTCATGCGCTTGTGTCCTGGTTGTCGTTCATTCAAAACAGTGCGTCAGCGCTTCGGCGGTGCCTCGACGTCGGAGTACACCTGGACGCTGTCTGGCAAGCGCGCGCCCTGCACGCGAACCGCCGAGACGGCCGCGTTCAGTTCTGCCAGTTCCGACGCTGTGAAGCGAACCGAAGCGGCAGCCGTGTTCTCGACCATGTGCGCCATCTGCGTCGTGCCTGGAATCGGCACGATCCAGGGCTTCTGCGCCAGCAACCAGGCCAGCGAGATCTGGGCAGGCGTCGCGTTCTTGCGCTGCGCCCAGCGCTGCGCCAGATCGACCAGCGCCAGGTTGTGCGGCACGTTCTCCGGCGAGAAGCGCGATTCGATCTTCCGAATGTCACCGTCTGCGAACCGCGTCTTCGCATCGATGGCCCCGGTCAGGAATCCAACGCCGAGCGGGCTCCACGGCACGAAGCCGATGCCAAGCTCTTCGCACAGCGGCAGCACCCACTGTTCCGGCCCGCGCCACAGCATCGAGTACTCGTTCTGCACCGCCGTCACGCGCTGCTCGGCATGGGCGCGCCGGAGGGTGTTCGGCCCCATTTCGCACAGGCCCCAATGCAGGACTTTGCCTTGCGCCATCAGGTCCTTGATCGCTCCGGCGACGTCCTCGATGGGAACGGCCGGGTCGACCCGGTGCTGGTACAGAAGGTCGATGCGATCGGTGCGCAGGCGCTTGAGCATTCCTTCCACCGCCAGCTTGATGTGATCCGGCCGGCTGTTGAGCCCGGGACCACGCTCGCCGGTCTGCAGGTCAATGTTCCAACCGAACTTCGACGTGATGACAACTTGATTGCGAATCGGTGCTATGCCTTCGCCGAGGATGCGCTCGACCTCGTGAGGTCCGTACGCCTCGGCCGCATCAAAGAAGGTGACACCGCCGTCGAAGGCCTGCCGAATGATCCTGATCATCTCGGGCCGGCTTGGCACGGTGGTCTGGTAAGTGCGACTCATGTTCTGCACGCCGAGCCCGACACTGGATACCTCCAATGTGCCGAGCTTCCGGCGCGTGGGCGATGGCGACGACGAGCCCGACGCCTGTTGCGCAGATGCGGTGCCGCTCACCAGCGGCAGCGCGACCAGGGCGCCGGCCGAGGTCAGGAAGCCGCGGCGACTGTGATCTGACGGCGGTTGGTTCTGTACCGTCACAGGTCGAGCCTCCGCTCGCTCATCCACTTGACCATGGCCGGGTCGCGGTGCGAGAAGAAGCTGCTCGTCGCGTTGTCGAGCGCCGCGATCTCCGCCAGGTCCGTAGCGTCGAGTTCGAAATCGAAGACATCCAGGTTTTCCTGCATGCGTTCCTTGCGCACCGACTTGGCCAGGGCCACGATACCCCGTTGAACCAGCCAGCGCAGCACTACTTGGCCGACCGACTTGCCGTAACGCGCGGCGATGCCGATCAGCTTCTCGTTCTGGAAAAGGCTGTTCCTGCCTTCGGCAAAAGGCGCCCATGCCTCGGCCTGCACGCCGTTTTCGCCCATGAACGCCGAACTCTCCGTCTGCTGGTGGAAAGGGTTGACCTCCACTTGGTTGACGGCCGGCTTGATCTCATTGAAAGCCATGATGTCCATCAGCCGATCGGGTTCGAAGTTGCTCAAGCCGATGGCGCGCAACTTGCCGGCCTTGTATGCCTCTTCCATTGCCCGCCATGAGCCATGCAAGTCGGCGTAGGGCTGGTGGATGAGATAGAGATCGAGGTAGTCCAGATTCAGTCGGGCGAGCGACTTGTCGATGGCGTCGCGCGTGCGTTCGTAGCCGGTGTCCTGCACCCACAGCTTGCTGGTGACGAAGAGTTCTTCGCGTGGCACGCCGCTCTCGCGCAGGCCATCGCCCACCGCCGCCTCGTTCATGTACGAAGCAGCCGTGTCGATGAGGCGGTACCCCGACTCGATCGCGTCGACGACGCTGCGTTGGCACTCCTTCGGATCGGGGATTTGGAAGACGCCGAAGCCGAGGATCGGCATTTGGAGTCCGTTGTTCAAGGTGACGTATTGCATTGGATTTCTTTCTATCTGTTGGTTGCGGGCGCGCCCAGCCAGGCGTTGACGCGCTCCATGGTCTGGCGCTCCTGGTCGGCTTGCATCGAGAAGGCGGGCTGAAGCCGGGCGTTCGGCGCGTGCTGCGCAATGACGCGCTCGCTGCTGCCCAGGCCGTAGCCGCCGTGCGTGATGAACGGGAGGACGGTCTTGCCCGCCAGGTCGTGCGCCGACAGGAAGCTGCGGAGGATTGGCGGCGCGGTTTCGCCCCAGATGGGCAGGCCGAGGAAGACCGTGGCGTAAGACGCCATGTTGGGTACCTGCGCTTTTAGAGCCGGCTCGACGCTTCGGTCGCGCTCCTGGCGTGCCTGCTCGACTGTCGCCAGGTACTCATCCGGGTAGGGCGTTGCGGGCAGGATCTCGAACAGGTCAGCACCGAACGCTCGTTGCAGCAGCCCGGCGATCACGCGCGTGTTGCCCGAACGGGAAAAGTACGCGACCAGCACCGGCGCCTTGGGCCGTGCGATCTGGGCGCCCGCCGCGGCCGAGGCTTGCGTGACTTGGCCAAGCGAGAGTCCGGCCATTCCAGTCATGAGTGCGCGGCGGGTCGGCTTCGACATGGTGTCCCGAGCCCTCAAGCCTCGAGCGGCGGCATGCGCCCGATCAGCTTGTCAAGCGTGATGGGGTAGTCGCGCACACGCACACCGGTGGCGTTGTAGACCGCATTGGCAACGGCCGCACCGACGCCGCACAGGCCGAGTTCGCCGACGCCCTTGGCCTTCATCGGCGACGACATCGCATCGGTCTCGTCGAGAAAGATGACGTCCTGGTGCGGGATGTCGGCATGCACCGGCACTTCGTAACCCGCGAGGTCGTGGTTCACGAAAAAGCCGAGGCGCGTGTCGACCGCGAGCTCTTCCATCAGCGCACCGCCCACGCCCATCGTCATCGCGCCGAT
>CAXTCC010000050.1:0-21215 GCA_964242015.1 uncultured Variovorax sp. | reverse complement strand
AGACTCACCATCGCCGTGATACGGAAGCCGAAACCAGGCGCAATCACCAGTCCAGCCGATGATTCGAGTGCGACTGCGATGCTGAACGACTGGAACATCGCAAGGCCGAGCGCACCGTAACGGGTGTATTGCGTGATCTTGCGACGGCCCGATTCGCCTTCCTTCTTCATTTGCTCGAAGGTCGGCAGTACGTAGGTCATCAACTGCATGATGATCGACGCGGAGATGTACGGCATGATGCCCAACGCAAACACGGTGAAGCGCGACAACGCACCGCCCGAGAACATGTTGAACAGGCTCAGAATGCCGCCCTGTTGACCCTGAAACAACTGCGCCAGCTGATCCGGGTTGATGCCCGGAACAGGAATATGCGCACCGACGCGATAGACCACGAGGGCGAGCAGCAAAAAGACGAGCCGACGACGAAGGTCGCCGAACTTGCCTGTTTTTGCGAGCGTTGCCGCGTTAGTTGCCACGAAGAGTTTCTCTCAGTCCGAAGTAAAGATCAGGCGACGCTGCCGCCGGCCGCTTCGATAGCAGCCTTTGCCCCGGCTGTTGCGCCGACGCCGGTCAGCTTGACGGCCTTGGTCAGTTCGCCTGTCTTGATGACCTTGACGACCTTGATCATCTGGCTGACCAGACCGGCTTGCTTGAGCGCGAGCATGTCGACTTCGGCCAGGCCCAACTGCTCGAGAGCGGTCAGCGTGACTTCAGCGTTGTACTTCAGCAGATGCGACTTGAAGCCGCGCTTCGGCAGGCGCCGTTGCAAAGGCATTTGACCGCCTTCGAAACCAACCTTGTGAAAACCACCCGCACGGGACTTCTGACCTTTGTGACCGCGACCTGCGGTCTTGCCGATACCGGAGCCGATACCACGACCGACGCGACGCTTCGCGTGCTTGGCGCCTGCAGCCGGCTTGATGCCATTGAGTTCCATATCAGTCTCTCTTACAGAACTTTGACCAGATAACTGATCTTGTTGATCATGCCGCGAACAGCGGGCGTGTCTTGCAGCTCGCTCACGCTGTTGATCTTGCGCAGGCCGAGGCCACGCACGGTCGCGCGATGCGATTCCTTGGTGCCGATCGGGCTTTTAACCAAGGTCACCTTGAGGGTTGTTTGTTGCGTCGTCATGGGAGTCTTCCGGTGCCTTCGCTTACGCGAAGATTTCTTCGACGGTCAGGCCGCGCTTGGCAGCGACTTGCGATGCCGTGGTCGAATTCTTCAGACCGTCGAGCGTGGCGCGAACCATGTTGTAGGGGTTCGACGAACCATGGCTCTTGGCCACGATGTCGGTGATGCCCAGGACTTCGAACACGGCGCGCATCGGGCCGCCGGCGATGATGCCGGTGCCCTTCGGGGCCGGGATCATGACGACCGAAGCGGCGCCATGATGACCGGTCACGCGGTGATGCAACGTACCGTTCTTGATCGAAATCTTGAACAGGTTGCGGCGCGCTTCTTCCATGGCCTTCTGCACTGCAGCCGGCACTTCTTTGGATTTGCCCTTGCCCATGCCGACCTTGCCGTCGCCGTCGCCGACCACGGTGAGTGCTGCGAAACCGAGGATACGACCACCCTTCACCACCTTGGTGACACGGTTGATCGCGATCATTTTCTCGCGCAGGCCGTCTTCCGGTCCTTCGTTCTGGGTGCGTGCTTGAATCTTTGCCATCTTGAATTCCTTGAACTCGCTGCTTGCGCTTAGAACTGCAGGCCGGCTTCGCGTGCCGCTTCAGCCAGCGCCTTGACGCGGCCGTGGTACGCAAAACCTGCACGGTCGAAAGCGACCTTGTCGACGCCGGCAGCCTTCGCCTTTTCAGCGATGCGCTTGCCAACTGCGGTGGCGGCAGCGGCGTTGCCGCCCTTGCCTGCACCGCCGAGCGACGTGCGCACTTCGGCTTCGGCCGTCGATGCAGTCGCGATCACCTTGGAGCCGTCGTCGGAGATGACAGTGGCGTAGATGTGCAGGTTGGTGCGGTTCACCGTGAGACGGGCAACGCCCTGGGTCGCGATGCGAATGCGGGTCTGACGCGAGCGGCGCAGACGCTGTGCTTTTTTGGTCAACATCATTTTGCTGCCCCTTATTTCTTCTTGGTCTCTTTGATCACGATCTTCTCGTCCGAATACCGGATGCCTTTGCCTTTGTAAGGCTCAGGCGGACGAACAGCGCGGATCTCGGCAGCGATTTGACCGACGCGTTGGCGATCGGCACCCTTGATCAGGATTTCGGTCGCGGTCGGCGTCGCCACGGTGATGCCTTGCGGCATCTCGATGTTGACGGGATGCGAATATCCAACAGTCAGGTTGAGCTTGGTGCCTTGTGCAGCAGCCTTGTAGCCCACGCCGACCAGATTGAGCTTCTTCTCGAAGCCCTTGGTGACGCCGACAACCATGTTGTTGACCAGCTGACGCAACGTGCCGCTCATCGCATTCGCTTCACGCGAATCGTTTGCGGGCTCGAAATTCAGCTTGCCGTCCTTGCTGACGACATTGACCAGAACATTGCGGCTCAGGTTGAGCGTGCCGCCCGAACCCTTGACGCTGATCTGGTCTTCCTTGATCGACACATCCACACCTGCGGGGATGGTGACCGGCATTTTTCCTACGCGGGACATTTTCAGTGACTCCTCGATGTCTCGGTTAGGCGACGTAGCACAGGACTTCGCCACCGACACCGGTGGCGCGCGCCTTGCGGTCGGTCATCACGCCCTGGGGGGTCGTGACGATGGCGACGCCGAGGCCGTTCTGGACTTGCGGAATGGCCGCGCTGGCCTTGTAGACGCGCAGGCCAGGACGGCTCACACGTTCGATGCGCTCGATGACCGGGCGGCCAGCGTAGTACTTCAAGGTGATCACGAGCTCGGACTTGCCGGATTCGGTCTTGACCTCGAAGCCATCGATGTAGCCTTCGTCTTTCAGCACCTGTGCGATCGCGACCTTCACCTTGGAAGACGGAATCGACACATTGGGCTTCGCCACCATCTGCGCGTTACGGATACGCGTCAGCAGGTCGGCAATGGGATCACTCATGCTCATGTTGTTTGCTCCTGCCGGGCTTACCAGCTGGCCTTGGTGACACCGGGGATGTCGCCAGCGAAAGCCAGTTCACGGATCTTGGCGCGAGCCAGACCGAATTGACGGAACGTACCGCGAGGACGACCGGTGATGGCGCAACGGTTGCGCTGACGCGTCGGGTTCGCATTGCGCGGCAGCTTTTGCAGGCCCAGACGGGCAGCTGCGCGCTCTTCGTCACTCTTCTTGGCGTCATTGGCGATCGCCTTGAATTCCGCATGCTTTGCAGCGTACTTGGCGACCAGGTTGTCGCGCTTGAGTTCGCGCTGGATCAGAGATTGTTTAGCCACGGTTCGCCTCAGTTCTTGAACGGGAAACGGAAACCAGCAAGAAGCGCCTTGGCTTCTTCATCGGTCTTGGCCGTCGTCGTGATGCTGATATTGAGACCGCGCAAGGCATCGACCTTGTCATATTCGATCTCAGGGAAAATGATCTGCTCTTTCACGCCGATGTTGTAGTTGCCACGACCATCGAACGCACGGCCGGAGATGCCGCGGAAGTCGCGAACGCGCGGCAGGGCCACGGTCACGAATCGATCCAGGAACTCATACATCTGCACGCCGCGCAGCGTGACCATGCAACCGATCGGCTGCATTTCGCGGATCTTGAAACCGGCGATGGCCTTCTTCGACTTGGTGACGACTGGCTTCTGGCCGGCGATCTTGGTCAGATCGGCGACAGCGTTGTCGAGCACCTTCTTGTCGGCCACCGCTTCACCCACGCCCATGTTGAGCGTGATCTTGGTGATGCGCGGAACCTGCATCGGCGACTTGTAGCCGAACTTCTCGATCAAGTCTTTGGAGACTTTTTCGCGGAAATGTTGTTGGAGACGTGCCATGTGAGTGCTCCTTAGCCCAGCTTGATTTCGTCGCCGCTGGACTTGAAGACGCGCACGCGCTTGCCGTCCGTGACCTTGATGCCCACGCGATCGGCCTTGCCGGTCGCGGCATTGAAGATCGCCACGTTGGATTGGTGAATGGGCATGGTCTTTTCGACGATGCCACCGGTCGTACCCTTGAGGGGGTTCGGCTTGGTGTGCTTCTTGACGGTGTTGATGCCGTCGACGATCAAATGCGAGTCGTCCTTGCGAAGCGAGACGACGCCGCGCTTGCCCTTGTCACGACCGGCCAACACGATGACCTGGTCGCCTTTGCGAATCTTGTTCATGGCGTTGTTGTCCTTACAGAACTTCGGGAGCCAGCGACACGATCTTCATGAACTTTTCGGTGCGCAGTTCGCGCGTCACCGGTCCGAAGATGCGGGTGCCGATCGGCTCCAGCTTGGCATTGAGCAACACGGCAGCGTTGCTGTCGAATTTGACGAGGGAACCGTCAGCACGACGGATGCCCTTGGCAGTGCGAACCACGACGGCGCTGTAGATCTCGCCCTTCTTGACGCGACCACGCGGAGCGGCTTCCTTGATGCTGACCTTGATGACGTCGCCCACGCTGGCGTAACGCCGCTTGGAGCCACCCAGCACCTTGATACACAGGACGGATTTCGCGCCTGTGTTGTCGGCCACTTCGAGCCTGGATTCAGTTTGGATCATTTCGAATAGTTCCCAACTTGTACCGATGCGAATCCGAAGGCGGATTCGCTGCGGTCAGTCTTGGGCCCGTCGTCCGCACCCCGAACCACTCGAGGCACTTCCGCTGGGCAGAAGCTTCACCCGTTTAGAGCGAAGCCCGCGATTGTGCCATGCGTTCGGAGGAACGTCAACTGCCCCTGGCCAATGGAAGTCAGAAACTAGACTGGCGCCTGTGCATACCAAGCAACAAAGCAAGCGGGACCCATCCCCGGCGATGCCGATGCGTCGTCGCTTCCTCACGGCGATGCTTTCGGTGCTGCCGGTCGCCGCCGCGCTGGTCGGCTGCAACGCCACGGCAACTGGTCAGGGAACCGCCCGATCACCTTCGTCCGGACGTCTTCGCCGGTTGGCCGAGGCACGTTGGCCTCATCGCATGCGAATTGCCGACACGCCCGTCGGCGGCTTGTCTGGAATCGACTTCGACCCTGCAAGTAGTGAGTACCTGCTCTTGAGCGATGACCGATCGGACCTGGCACCTGTCCGCTTCTACACGGCACGCTGGCAAGCACCTGCCCTCGCCCCGCCTGAGCCGGATTCCGTCGTTTTCCTGCAGCGTCCTGGCGGCGGACAGTGGCCAGGTCGTGCCAAAGCGATGGATGGCCTACCGGTTCCGGACCCGGAATCGCTCAGGTTGCGCCCCGCAACGGGCACCGTTCTTTGGTCAAGTGAAGGCGACATGGCGCGCAACTTCGGCCCCGCGCTCTACGAATCCACACGCGATGGCCGCTTTCTCCGCGAGTTCACGTTGCCATCGATGTTCAAGGCCGATCCGTCGAAGCGACGCGGACCACGCGACAACCTCGGGTTCGAAGGTCTGGCGTTGACGCCGGACGGCCGTCACGCCTGGCTGGCGATGGAAAACGCGCTGATCGAAGACGGTCCCGTGCCGTCGCTCGAATCGCCCGGGGGCCCGTGCCGTTTCACGCAAATCGATCTCGATTCAGGCCGGGCGACCCGCCAGATCGCCTACATGCCGGATGCGATCCCGCAACGCCCGATCCTGCCCGGCGGCTACGCGGACAACGGCGTCAGCGAAGTGCTGATGATCGACGCGGACCGCATGCTGGTTCTGGAGAGGGCGTACGCGGTCGGCACAGGCAATTCGCTCCGCCTCTACGAGATCGACACGACCGCCGCCAGCGACGTACTGGCACTCGATGCACTGACGCCGTCGAACCATCGCCCTGCGAGCAAGACGCTGGTCGCCGACTTCGCAACGCTCGGCCTTTCGCGCCTCGACAACAGCGAAGGCATGTGCTGGGGCCCGCCGCTGGCCAACGGGAACCGCACGCTCGTGGTCGTCAGCGACGACAATTTCAATCCGCTGCAAATCACCCAATTCGCTGCCTTCGAGTTCATCGACCGACCATGACCACATGACCATCGCAGTCACCTTTCTTCCGCGCACCGCCGCGACGCCTTTGCCCCCGATCGCCTTCATCGGTGGCGGCAACATGGCGAGCGCCATCATCGGCGGGCTGATCCGCCAGGGCGCGTCGGCCGACACATTCGAAGTGGTCGAGCCATTCGACGAGGCCCGAGTGCGACTCGCCAACGAATTCGGGATCGCCGCCTTGACGGAAGCGAACCCTTCACTGACGCGCTGCGCCGTCATCGTCTGGGCGGTCAAGCCACAAACCTTTGCGGACGCTGCAAAACCGGTGCGCGCCTTTGCTCCCGATGCGCTTCACCTCAGCGTCGCGGCGGGCATCACGTCGGACAGCATCGCGCGCTGGCTGGGAAGCGAACGCATCGTCCGCGCCATGCCCAACACGCCGGCGCTGGTCGGCCAGGGCATGACCGGTTTGTTCGCCCGACCGGCAACGAGCAGCGAAGACCGTGCGCTCGTCGCACAGCTGTTGGCGCCGACCGGAGAACTTCTCTGGGTCGACGGCGAAATCGATCTCGACGCCGTGACGGCGATGTCCGGCTCAGGTCCGGCCTATGTCTTCTATTTCATCGAAGCGATGACAGAGGCGGGCATCGAGATGGGACTACCGGCCGACCAGGCGCAGCGACTGGCGATCGGTACGTTCACGGGCGCATCGGCTCTGGCCAAGAGTGCAACGGAAGCGCCTTCGGTCTTGCGCCAGCGCGTGACGTCGAAGGGCGGGACGACTTACGCGGCCATCACAGCGCTCGAAGCGGCCGATGTCAAAGCCAAGTTCAAGACGGCCATTCGCGCTGCGCAAAAACGCGCGTCCGAGTTGGGCGAGGAGTTCGGCAAAGCCTGACGCAGTCGCGATTGCGCTTCGTTCGACCGATCGGCTGGTCAGCGCAGCGCATAGCCGGCCACGACGCCCGCGAATACAGTGAAGCCGAGCCAGTGGTTCAGGCGAAACGCCTTGAAGCAGCCATCGCGCGTGCGCAGGCGAATCAGGCGCCAATGCCACGCGGCCTGTGCAGCAGCCATGGCGATTGCGACGAAGAAAACGAGGCCCAGCCCGCGACTCGTACCGGCCACCGTCCATAGCACCAGAAAAATCGCGTAGCTCGCCAGCACTGCAGCGACATCGAATCGCCCGAAGGTGATGGCCGAAGTCTTCATGCCGATCTTCAGGTCGTCATCACGATCGACCATCGCATATTCGGTGTCGTAGGCCAGTACCCAGAACAGGTTCCCCACGAGCAGCAGCGCCACGAAAGCCGGAACCGCGGACTGCACCGCCGCGAACGCCATCGGGATGCCGAAGCTGAAAGCGACACCAAGAACCGCTTGCGGCACTGAAACGAAGCGCTTGGCAAAGGGATAGGCCAGCGTGATGGCGAGTGCAGCGAATGACCAGATGACGGTCAACCGATTGGTCGTGAGCACCAGGGCGAAAGCGATCAACGCCAACACTGCGCCCAGCACCAGCGCCTCCCTGACCGACACTGCGCCGCTGGTCACCGGCCGCTGCGCCGTGCGCTTCACATGACGATCGAAGTCGCGATCGGCGACGTCGTTGATGCAGCAGCCTGCGCTGCGCATCAGGAACGTGCCGAGCACGAACACGATCAGCAGATGCCAGCCCGGCCAGCCATCCGCAGCGAACCAGAGTGCGCCGAGCGTCGGCCACAACAACAGCAGCCAACCCGCTGGCCGATCCCAGCGAATCAACGCCAGATAAAGAGCGAGCCGGCCGGGCTCGACCGCAGCCGGTGGCACCTCAGTCTTCAAGCAGCGAGCGCAGCATCCACGCGGTCTGATCGTGCACGGTGCAGCGCGCCGTCAGCATGTCGGCGGTCGGATCGTCGCCCGCTTCTTCCGCCACCGGGATGAACTCGCGCGCGATGCGCGACACGGTCTCGTGCCCCTTGACCAGAATGCGCACCATCTCCATGGCCTTGGGCGGCTGCTGCGGTACGTCGGGCACGGTAGCGATGTTGCTGAACTCGGCATACGAGCCCGGCGCGTAATGACCGAGTGCGCGGATGCGTTCGGCGATGACGTCCGTCGAGTTCCACAGCTCGGTGTACTGGCCCATGAACATCGCGTGCAGCGAGTTGAAATGCGGGCCGGTCACGTTCCAGTGGAAGTTGTGCGTCGTGAGATAGAGCGTGTAGGTGTCGGCCAGCACGCGACTCAGACCTTCGGCAATGGCCGCACGGTCTTGCCGTTCGATGCCGATGTTGATCATCGGCGCGTTGCGGCTGCCCGACTCCATCGACACCAAGGTGCCACCCTTCTTGGGCACCTTGCCGGACGCAGCCAGCGGGTTCGATGATTTCGCTTTTTTCAGGTCTTTGGCCATGACGAAGAGATCCCTTTCAATGTGATTTCAGAGCGTCGATTTTCCAAGCGGAGCGCTCTCATCGCAACAGTGCCGAGCTATGGCAGCGATGGCTTGCGCCTTCAAGACAAGCGCTTGACACCCGGCAGTTCGCACGCATAGATCGCATTGCGAAGCGCCGCGATGGCCTCGTAGCGTGTGAAGCTGCGGCGCCATGCCAACACCACGCGCCGCGTCGGCGGCTCGCGGCCTTCGCCGTCGACGACCGGCAGGTAGCGCACCATCTGGTCGTTGTCCTTCTTGCCCTTGCCCTTCGGCTTGAGTGCCTCGGCAGGCACGGAAAGACGCGGCACCAGCGTGACGCCCATGCCAGAGGCCACCATGTGTTTGATGGTCTCCAGCGACGAGCCTTCGAAGCTCTTGCGGATGCCTTCGGCATTGCTCGAAAAGCGGGCGAATTCAGGGCAGACTTCCAGCACGTGGTCGCGAAAACAATGTCCGGTTCCGAGCAGCAGCATGGTCTCGTTGCGCAACTCGTCCGAAGTGATCGAGTCCTGCCCTGCCAGCTTGTGGTTGATCGGTAGCGCCGCCATGAAGGGCTCGTCGTACAGCGCCGCCATCGCGAGGCCGTTGTCCGGAAAAGGCTCGGCCATGATGGCGCAGTCGATCTCGCCGGCGCGCAGCATTTCAAGCAGCTTCACGGTGAAGTTCTCTTGCAGCATCAACGGCATCTGCGGCGTGCGTGTGATCACCTGGCGCACCAGGTCGGGTAACAGGTAAGGGCCGATCGTGTAGATCACGCCGAGGTTCAACGCGCCGGCCAACGGGTCCTTGCCGCGCTTGGCAATTTCCTTGATGCTGGCCGCCTGATCGAGCACGCTCTGCGCCTGCTGCACGATCTGCTCGCCCAACGGCGTGACCGAGACCTCGCCGGCGCTGCGCTCGAAAAGCTTCACTTCGAGTTCATCCTCGAGCTTCTTGATGGCGACCGACAGCGTGGGCTGCGAGACATAGCAGGATTCGGCCGCCTTGCCGAAATGGCGTTCGCGCGCCACCGCGACGATGTATTTGAGTTCGGTAAGGGTCATAGCTTCCGGCAATTATGCGCAGTCGCTCAACGAGCGACCGGGCTCACGCCTTGAGGTATTGCGCCTTGGTGCCGAGCCAGCGGTCGACGTGCTTCTGTGCAAGCTCGGGATGTCGATCGAGCATGCGCGGTGCAAGATCGCGTGCCCAGTCGAGGAGCAACGCATCCGCTTCGAGATCGGCAAAGCGAAGCAGGGGCGCGCCGGATTGCTTCGCGCCGAGAAACTCGCCAGGTCCACGGATCTCCAGATCCCGACGCGCGATCTCGAAGCCATCGCCGGTTTCCGCCATCGCCTTCAAGCGGGCACGCGCCGCCTCGCCGACGCGACCGCCATCGTTCGGCGCATAGAGCAGCACACAGGCAGAAGCCGCCGTGCCACGCCCGACACGCCCGCGCAACTGATGCAGCTGTGACAAACCGAAGCGCTCTGCGTGTTCGATCACCATCAGCGACGCATTCGGCACATCGACGCCGACTTCGATCACAGTCGTACTCACCAGCACCTGGATCTGATCGGCGGTGAACGCCGCCATCACCGCCTGCTTTTCCGGCGTCGGCATGCGCGAGTGCAGCAGCCCGACGTTGACCGCCGGCCCCAGTACGTCGACCAACTCATCACGCGTTTCTGTCGCATTGCGCAAATCGACCGCTTCGCTTTCCTCGATCAACGGGCAGACCCAGTAGACCTGCCGCCCCTGCGCGAGCTGCGCCTGGATGCGCGCGATGACTTCGTCGCGACGATGCTCGGCCACCAGCTTGGTGACGATGGGCGTGCGGCCGGGCGGCAATTCGTCGAGCGTGGACACGTCGAGGTCCGCGAAGTAGCTCATCGCCAGCGTGCGCGGAATGGGCGTCGCGCTCATCATCAGCAAGTGAGGCTCGAGGTGCCCGACCGCCTTGCCGCGCAACGCCAGCCGTTGCGCCACGCCGAAGCGATGCTGCTCGTCGATGATGGCCAGCGCCAAACGCCTGAAGCGCACCTTCTCCGAGATGACGGCGTGCGTGCCGATGACCAGCGCCGCCTCGCCGCTTTCCACCGCTGCCGACATGACGTCGCGCTCCTTCTTCTTCTGGCTGCCGGTCAGCCATGCGACGCGCAAGCCGCGCTCCGCGAGCAGCGGATCGAGCCAGCCGACCAGCTTGCCGAAGTGCTGCGCCGCCAGGATTTCGGTCGGCGCCATCAGCGCGCACTGAAAGCCCGCATCGATACAGCGCGCGGCCGCCAGCGCGGCGACCACCGTCTTGCCGGAGCCGACGTCTCCCTGAAGCAGCCGATGCATCGGGATCGACCGCTCCAGGTCGCGCGTGATCTCTTCGCCGACCCTCTGCTGCGCGACGGTCAGGCCGAACGGCAACACCGCCAACAACTGCGCATGCAACGACGAGGCGGACGTCATCGAGCGCAGCGGCGGCGCCTGCTGCGCGGCGCGCTCACGCCGCGCCTGCAACTGCGACAGCTGTTGTGCCAGCAGTTCTTCGGCCTTGATGCGCTGCCACGCGGGATGACTGCGATCTTCCAGCGCTGCGATGGACACGTCGGGTGTCGGGTAGTGCAGGAACGACAGCGCACGGCGCAAGTCCCATACCTCTTGTGCGTCGATCGAAATGCCGACGGGTTCCGGCACCGTCTCGTCCAGCGCAGCTCGCGCAAGGCCCGATCGCACCTCGCGTCGGAGCACCGGTTGCGCCAGCCCGGCGATGGTCGAGTACACCGGCGTCAGCGCGTCGGGCAACGAAGTGCCTGCTGCCTTCACGGTCGGATGCATCATCGTGCGGCCAACAAAGCCGCCGCGCACCTCACCGCGGACTCGCACTCGTGCTCCGACTTCGAGCTGCTTCTGCTGCGACGGATAGAAGTTGAAGAAACGCAGCTGGCAGGTGTCGCTGCCGTCGTCGATCGTCACGATCAACTGGCGGCGCGGTCGGAACGCGACCTCGCTTTCAATCACCAACGCCTCGACCTGCGCCAGATCGCCGTCGCGCGTGTCTGCCAGCCGCACGATGCGGGTCTCGTCTTCGTAGCGCATCGGCAGGTAGAGCGCGAAGTCGATGTCGCGTACCAGGCCGAGCTTGCGCAAAGCGCGCTGAACGAGGCTGAGCCCGGTGCCGGGCGGAGTGGGCGGGCCGGCAGCCGTGGCTGCTGCGACCGCACCCGCCGTCGCCGACTTCTTCGTCCGGAGCGACGCCTTGGGCACGGTCAGCAAAGATCCTGCAACGCGCTCGACGCGTCCGGAAAGCGGAAGCGAAAGCCGGTTCGTTCAAGATGTGCCGGCACGACGCGCTGGCCCTCGAGCAGCACGTCCGCCTGCTCGCCCAACGCCAAGCGCACCGGCCATGCCGGCGTCGGCAGCCAGAAAGGGCGATGCAGCACCTGCGCCGCGGTGCGCATGAACGCCTCCTGCGACAGGTGGCCGGGCGCGGTGAAGTTGTAGGCCTGCGGAGTCGGTGGCGCATCGGCCTGCGCAGCCACGCCCCACACATGCGCCATCGCGCGAACGATGTCCTGCACGTGAATCCAGGACGTGCACTGCCGGCCGGTACCCAGGCGTCCGGCGAGGCCGAGCCGCACCGGCACCAGCAATTTGGGCAGCGCGCCGCCGTGTCCCAAAACCAGCCCGAAGCGCAGGCAAGCGACGCGCACACCATGGCGTGCCGCAGCGTGCGCGGCCGCCTCCCAACGCTGGCACAGCCGGGACATGAAGATGCTCTGCGGCGGGCCGGACTCCGTCAGCTCGGCCGTGTCGTCCTGCGCCTGCACCCCGTAATAGCCGATGGCCGATCCCGACAGCATGAGCCAGGGCTTGACCGCCCGGGTGCCGATCCAATCGACCAACCTTTGCGTCAGGCCTTCGCGGCTGGCCAGCAACTCGGCCTGGCGGTGTGCGGTCCAGCGGGGACCGACGATCGGTGCCCCCGCCAGATTGACGACCACATCGACGGCCGTTGTGGGAGGCACTTCATCGAGCCGCCCGACGCAGCGCACGCCCGAATCGAAGACCCGCGCGGCCGCTGATGCATCGCGCGTCCAGACGGTCACAGCGTGTCCATCGGCTCGCAGCGCCTTCACCAGCAGGCGTCCGATGAAACCGGTGCCGCCGGTCACGAGCACATGCGCCGGGGCGTTGCCGAAACGAACCGGCGCCGTGAAGTCGGGTGGAGAAATCATCCGGCCGATTCTGCCGCCTGAACGGGGCCTGAGCTTGCCGACCGGCAGCGCGGAATCGGTGATGGGACAATCCGTCCAGATTTTTTCCGGCACTCTCGCCGTCACCTTGGAACGGGTCTGTCCAGCCCTCAAGCGCATGCGCAACTTCACGCTCTCCGATTTCGATTTCGATCTGCCACCCGAACTGGTGGCGCAGCATCCGGCCATCGAACGCACCTCGTCCCGTCTGCTCGACGGCACCGCGGGAACAGTGGGCGCAGCGGTCGATCGCATCTTCAAGGACCTGCCCTCGCTGCTGCGCGCGGGCGACCTGCTGGTCTTCAACGACACGCGCGTGGTCAAGGCGCGCCTCTTCGGCGAGAAGCCCACCGGCGGCAAGCTCGAACTGCTGGTCGAGCGCGTGCTCACTGGCAACGAAGTCGTCGCGCACATGAAGGTGAGCAAGAAGCCGCCGGTCGGCACCACGCTGCAGATGGTCGGCGGCTTTACCGCAACCTTGCTCGGCCGCTGGCCGGAAGAGGACGGCGCGCTGTTTCGCTTCGCCTTCGACAGTGAAGCCGGCGAAGATCCGTACGCGCTCATGAGTCGCTGCGGTCACGTGCCGCTGCCGCCCTACATCACGCACACCGATTCGGCCGATGACGAGAGCCGCTACCAGACCGTGTTCGCGCGCGTGCCCGGCGCTGTCGCGGCGCCGACGGCCGCGCTGCACTTCGACGAAGCCTTGCTAGCGGAACTCGCCGAACGCGGCATCGAACGTGCCAACGTCACCCTGCATGTCGGCGCCGGCACCTTCCAACCCGTCAAGACCGAGAACATCGCCGAGCACACGATGCACGCCGAACGCTATGAAGTGCCCGCGGCCACGCAGCACGCCATTGCCGCCTGCAAGGCACGCGGCAGCCGGGTCGTCGCCGTCGGCACGACAACCGTTCGCACGCTCGAATCGTGGGCGAAGAGCGGCGACGCTTCCGGCGATACGCGGATCTTCATTACGCCCGGCTTCGCCTTCCAGCATGTCGACGTGCTGGTCACGAATTTCCATCTGCCGAAGAGCACCTTGATGATGCTGGTCAGCGCCTTCGCCGGCTACGACCACGTGATGGCGCTGTATGCCCACGCCATCGCTCGGCACTATCGATTCTTCAGCTACGGCGACGCCATGCTGCTGGCGCGCACACCGTCATGACGTTCAACCGCTTCGCAACTTTCGCCGCGCTGGCCCTTGGCGCGCTCATGCCCCTTGCCGGTCAGGCGCGCGGCTACGCCCCGCAAGGCACGTGCGGCGACTACGCACGGCTCGACATCGCGAGCCCCGCCGGCACCTGCGTCGCGCTGCTGGCCGACGAGGCACAGGGTCTGCGCGCGCCGCGCCGCATCCTGGAGGTGGCACCGGGCCGCTACTGGGTGGTCGACATGGGCTCGTGGGAGCCGCGCCGCGGTCGACTGCTCGAAATGACGCTGCCGACCGACGGCCCCGCGCCGCGGCGCGCCCGCTTCTCGGTGCTGGCCGAACAGCTCGATCGGCCGCTGGGCCTTGTCATCGGGCCGGACGGCAAGGTGTATGTCGGCGAATCGAACGCCATCTGGCGCACGCCGATCCCCGCCCCAGGCGGCGCGTTGCAACGCGAGCCGCTGATCGACGGCCTGCCTGGCGATGGCACGCATCCGCTGAAGGAACTGGCGTTCGCGCCGGACGGGCATCTCTTCGTCAACGTCGGTTCCGATTCCGACAACTGCCGTGACACGTCGAAGCAGTTCCCTGTGCCCTGCCCCGACCTCGCCGGACCGAAGCCGCGCGCGGCAGTCTACGAAGCCGTGTTTGCAGCACCAGGCTACAAGCTGCAGAGCTTCAAGCCCTTTGCCACGGGCCTGCGCAATTCGGTCGCGCTGACGGTCCTGCCCGACGGTCCGGCCAAAGGCACGGTGTTCCAGGGCGAGAACTCCATCGACTATGAAGACGTCGGCCAGCCGCCCGAAGAGCTCAACCGCCTGAGAGCCGGCGGCGACTATGGCTGGCCTTATTGCGTCGGTAACCGACAGCCCGCGCGCGGCTACGAGAAGCGCTACGACTGCAAGACGACCGAAGCGCCGCTGATGCTGTGGCCGGCGCATGCAGCGCCGCTGCAGATGATCGTGGGCCCAGCCGGCAGCGCGTTCGCCGGGCAGTTGCTGGTCGCCTGGCGCGGCCCCAAGACGACGGGACATCGCGTGGTGGGCTTCAAACTCGATGCGAAGGGCCTGCCTGCGGGCCGGCCGATCGACTGGCTCGCCGGCTGGGACGCCCAACCCGGCGTGCGCCCGATGGGCCGGCCGACAGGCATCACGGTCGACCGGCAAGGCCGCCTGCTCGCCGTCGAAGACTTCAACCGCACCATCCTCATGCTGCTGCCAGCGCCGCCACAAGGCACTGCTCCGAAAAAATGACCGACACGCCCCCCCTGCCCCGCCTCAAGTTCGAGCTGCTCGCGACCGATTCGGCAAGCCACGCGCGCCGCGGCACGCTTACCCTCAACCACGGTGTCGTGCAGACCCCGATCTTCATGCCCGTCGGCACGTACGGCACCGTCAAGGGCGTGATGCCGCGCAGCCTCGAAGAGATGGGCGCGCAGATCATCCTCGGCAACACCTTCCATCTCTGGATGCGTCCGGGCCTTGACGTGATGGCGAGCTTCGGCGGCCTGCATCAGTTCGAGAAGTGGAGCAAGCCACTCCTCACCGACTCGGGCGGCTTCCAGGTGTGGTCGCTCGGCGCGATGCGCAAGATCAGCGAAGAAGGCGTCAAGTTCGCATCGCCGGTGAACGGCGACAAGCTTTTCCTGACGCCGGAAGTCTCGATGCAGATCCAGACCATCCTGAACAGCGACATCGCGATGCAGTTCGACGAGTGCACACCGTACGACACCGCAGGCCACATCACGACCGAGGCCGAAGCCCGCACGTCGATGGAGCTCAGCCTGCGCTGGGCCGCGCGCTGCAAGACGGAATTCGAGCGGCTCGAGAACCCCAACGCGCTGTTCGGCATCGTGCAAGGCGGCATGTTCGAAAACCTGCGCGAAGAGTCGCTGGCTGCGCTGGTCGACATGGACTTTCCCGGCTACGCGATCGGCGGCGTGAGCGTGGGCGAGCCCAAGCAAGAGATGCTGCACATCATGGGCCACACGCCGCACCGGCTGCCCGCGCACAAGCCGCGTTACCTGATGGGTGTCGGTACGCCGGAAGACCTGGTGCAGGGCGTGGCCGACGGCGTCGACATGTTCGACTGCGTGATGCCCACGCGGAATGCGCGCAACGGCACCATCTTCACGCGCCATGGCGACTTGAAGCTGCGCAACGCACGCCACAAGACCGATGCGCAACCGCTCGATCCGAGCTGCACATGCCACGCTTGCGCGGGCACCTCGGGCGTGAGCTGGGACGATGGCGGGCGTGAGGGTTTCAGCCGTGCCTACATGCACCACCTCGACCGCTGCGCCGAGATGCTCGGGCCGATGCTGTGCACGGTCCATAACCTGCACTACTACCTGAACCTGATGCGCGAGATCCGGGAGGCGCTCGACGTGGGCCGCTTTGCCGAGTTTCGCGCGCGCTTCAAGTCCGACCGCGCACGCGGCATCTAGTTTTCGGGACGCAACGTCCAGCGTCCTGTCAACGATGCGCCGGGCGCCAGCACCGTGCCTCCCAACGTCTCCGCCGGATAGCGGTCAGACAGGTTGATGGCATCGGTGCATTGGCTCACCGGCTCGGCGCAGAAGTGGTCTGCGCCGCGCGGGCAATACAGCACGAAGAAATCCAGCGGCGACTCGGCCGCCATCACCACGGCGCTCCCGCTGCCTGGCCACTCGATGCGTGCGCTGTGCTGCCAGCCGGTGAAGTTGTTGTCGAGGTCGAGCGCATCGAGACCGACACCGTCGCGCAGCATCGCCACTTCGGGCGTGGCTTCGAGCGCGACCGGCATCACCTCCGCATCGCCACGCCACATGGCGTCGGTCGTGGTCTGCAGGCGCGTGCCTGGGTGGTGCGGAAAATACGGGTGATGACCAATGGCGGCCGGCATCGCCGTGTCATCGAGGTTGGTCAGCGCAATCGCCGCGACCAGGCCCGTTGGACCCAGCTCGAACACCTGCGATGCCTCGAAACGCCACGGCCAGGCAGCGCAGGCGTCGACACGCAGTGAGAGCTTCGCGCGTGTCGGCGTGGCCTCGTCGACGGTCCAGGGGCGCAACCATCCGAGGCCATGCAGAGGGTGGCGACCTGAGGGCGAGGCGGGGTGTCCGGGCGGTACATCGATTTCGCGCACGCCGAAGCGGGCGTGGCCATCGCGAATGCGGTTGCACCAAGGCACCAGTGGATAGCTCGCCATGCCCGACGGATTGCGCTGCGCCAAGGCCATGGACGTTGCCGGTCGAAGCCAATCGGTTCGGACGCAGTCGGCTTCGCTCCAGAAGGCGGCAACGGCACCGCCGACTGACGGCGCCAACGTGAGACGCAGCGCACCAGCTTCGAGTTGCAGCAGCGCATCGTTTGCGTGATCCGGGACTTCGAGTGGGTTCATGCTGGTCCTGCGGCGGGTCGCCTTGATCGCGGCATTCTCGTTCACACGGGTAGCGCAAGCCCTGGCGCCTGATCAAAATTGGGCATGACATCGTCCAACATGCCTCCGACCACCCAACGCGTATCTTCAGCTTCAGCGCGCTACCCATCGCTCGATGGCCGCGTCGTGTTCATCTCCGGCGGTGCGACCGGGATCGGCGAAGCGCTGGTCTGCGCGTTCCATGCGCAGGGTGCAAGAGTCGGCTTTTGCGACCTGGATTCAGCGGCCGGTGCTGCATTGGCAGCGCGTTTGGCTGGCTCCAACGCACCACTGTTTTCGACCTGCGACGTCACCGATGTGGCGGCGCTGCACGGTGCCATCGACGCGGTGCGCGCCCGCTTCGGCCCGATCGGTGTGCTGGTCAACAACGCGGCGAACGATCGGCGCCACGACATGGCCGACGTCACCAGCGAAGACTTCGACCGGCTGGTCGCGGTCAACATCAAGCACCAGTTCTTCGCAGCCCAGGCAGTGGCCGGTGACATGCGCGCGCTGGGCGGCGGATCGATCATCAACTTCGGCTCGATCAGCTGGTTGATCAAGGGCGCCGGCTATCCGGTGTACCAGGCTTGCAAGGCGGCTGCGCGCGGGCTCACTCGGTCGCTGGCGCGCGACCTGGGCAAGCAGAACATCCGCGTCAACTCGATCGTGCCGGGCTGGGTCATGACCGAGCGCCAATTGCGCTTGTGGGTCAAACCCGAATCGGCCGCCGAGATCGACGCGGCGCAATGTCTGCCGGGTCGCGTGATGGCCGAGGACATCGCCAGCATGGCGCTGTTTCTGGCGGCCGACGATTCGAAGATGTGTACGGCGCAGGACTATGTGGTGGACGCGGGCTGGACCTGATCTGCCCTGGATCGCTCAGTCGACGCACCAAGCAAAAAGCCCGGCAAGCCGGGCTTTCGTCTTTTGCAGAAGTAGTCGATTGAAGATCAGTCGCGCAATTCAGCCGGCACCGTGCCGCCGTTGGCAGCAAGCTTGGTCATGACCTGGCGATGCAGCCAGATGTTCATCTTGGCGCTGTCGCTGGTGTCTTGGCCGTAGCTCAGTTCAGCCGCGAGCTTCTTGCGCTCTTCGAGGCTGCTGTCGAGGCCGAGCAGCTTCATCAAATCGACGATCGAGGTGCGCCAGTTCAGGTTCTTGGCGCCTGGCATGGCGTCGAGCACGGCGGCCACGTCGCCCAGGGGAATGGCGGGTGGCGGCGCTGCTGCAGCCGGTGCGCCAGCTGGCGCGGGTGCCGGTGTGGGCGTCGGCGTTGCAGCAGGCGCTGTGGCCGTGGCGTCAGCGGCGTGGGCCGAAGGGAAAATCTTGGAAAGAATGCTGCCGAAAATGCTCATGTTTTTGCTCCGTCGAAGGTGAAGGATGGTGGTTGAATTCGGGCCCTCCCCGAACCTGCTGCAGCAGCACCTGTCGATGCCCGCCAAGCAGCAGCGCGTTGTATCACGGGCCTGCAACGACCCTGTTACAGCGCCGGCAGCGGACCTGTCAGCGGACCGGCCGCTAACGGGTCGGCCGGCGGGGCCACGGCAGAAGTTGAAACCGACGTCGCAGCCGAGCTGGCGGCAGAGGTACCGCAAGCGTGGCAGAACTTGGAGAAGGCGCTCTTGCGTGTGGCGCAGTGATCGCAGTGGTCGTACAGACCAATGCCGCAATGCGGACAAAAGTCGATGTCGGCGCTTTTCAGGTCGACCGGCCGCTCGCAGCCGGGACACACGCTTTTGGCGAGTCGCGCCAACGCCACGTCGTAGCTCAATTCTTCGCGACGCACCTGGTCGGGCTGCAGCTCGGCCAGCTTTTGCTTCGCCAGATACCGGTTGAGCCCGACGATGGCGTAGCGGCCCACCAGCACAGTGATCACGATGCCGACGATGTAGCGCACGTAGCCGCCGTAGCTCGGCAGATAAGGCACCAGCTCGACGAAAAATGCGAACAGCGCGAAGTAGATGAAGCCCCAGACGAATGGCCAGTAGGTGCTCTTGCGCTTCTTCACGAAGAGCCAGCCGGCAATGGCCAGCAGCGGCAAGGTCAGCGCCAATCGGTAGCCGAACACACGCAGCTCGATGCGTCGATATTCGGCTTCCAGCTTGACGTTGGCATCGCGCTCGAGCACGGCGAGTTGCTCCTGCGCACGCTCTTCCGCTTGCCGCGCATCGAGCGCGATCTGTCGCTGCGCGCTGAGGCGAAGCTCGGCTTTGTCTTCGGCCGCCTTCAGTGCATCGAGCGCCTTGGTGCGCGAGATCAACTCGCTGTCCTGATCGGGTTGCGCCGTGGCGCGCCGTGTAGCGATCCAGTTGCCGAAAGTCTCACGTGCGTTGCGGCTGGCCTGCTGCGCCACGTTGAGTTGCAGCTCGGCCTGTTCCAGTTCTTGCGACGCCTTCTGTTCCGCCAACTCGGACGCCTTGACCGTGGCTCGCAGCGGATCGGCCGCGGCATGGTCGATGAAGTCGTCCATCTGGCGCACGCGCTCGACCTGCGGCAGGTCGCCGACCAAGGTGCTGCCGAGTCCGATGAGGAAGCCGGCAAACACCACCGCCACCAGCCAGAGGCCGCGGCGAAACCATTTTTCGGAAAGTCGTAAGGATTTGCTCATTGTGTTTACAGCTTAAGTGCAGTGATCGGGCCACTCAGTCCGACGCGGGGCAGCCACGCGAAGACCGAATCGACGGTGACGGTTTCGATGCGATCGCTGAAGCGCTTGTCGTTCGGGTGATCGTCGAAAGCCACGTTGGCCGCCGTCATGCGACCACCGAGCCGCGTGAGCGGCCCGAGCTTGAGGGTGGTCGGCTCATAGCCTTTGAACTTCAGCCAGGCCTGCGCCTGATCGCGGTTGCCGATCGTCGACGGCTCCATCGCGCCGGCCAGCGTTTCGATCGTCCACTGGTTCGACTGCTGGTAGGCGTGTCCCCACACGTAGCTCACGATGCTGTAGTGGGCGTCGTGCAGGCGGGTGATGCGGACGGTCGAATCGTTCACCGCGACCAGCAACCGGCCTTGCACCTCGGGCGTCGGGACCACCCACGCGGCCTCGTAGCGCCACGGATCGTCCAGGAAGAACTCGCCGAGTCCCTGCCGATAGATGGCCGAAGTCGACGTGCCGCACTGGTTGAGTTCGTGCACGACGCGCCACGGGCCGGCGTCGGTCTTCCAGGCGATGCCCATGTGCGAGTAGCGCAGGCCGTATTTGCTGAGATCCTGACCCGCACGGGCCAGCAGCACGACATGCGCACCGCTTGCGTCGAGCGCCTGAGAAGTGCGCTCTGCCAGTTGCATGCCCTTGACGATCAGATCAGGCGTCGGCTTGCGTGGCTCGCAAGAGCGGCCGGCGTGGGCCGATGTCGACGGGAACAAAAAGAGCCCCGCCAGCGAGACGGCCAGTGCCAGCAGCGCGATGCGCAGCGCTGCCCACAACAGGCGCTGCCAGCGCGGAATCTTGGCGACCCGTTCGGCCTCGTAAGACCCGAAGTTGGTGATGCGGCGAATCACGTCAGCTTCTCGTTGTGCAGCAACGCACGGCCGATGGCGTTGGGGATGAAGGCCAGCACCTCGCCAGCGGCCGACAGCACGACACCCGTGCCGATGACACCGACAACGACGGATGTGCCGACGACGGTCGCGGCGCCGTTCAACGCGCGACCCGTGACCTTGACGCTGGCCCGCGCGCCATCGGATGCGCGCTCGAGCAGGTAGACCGTGCCGTCGATCGAAGCCTCGACCGCGACGACGGTGAGCACCGAGCCACCGACCGACAGCGCAGCAGGCACTGCGACAACCGCACTCGCGGCGGTGCCGGCAACGGACGCCGCACCGATGACCGAAGCCACCGGCAACAAGGACAGTGCAGCGGACGCCTCACTCTGGGCGTTGGCTTGAAAAGGGATGGCGACGCCGGCCAGCGCGGCGCTGGAGGCAATCAACAAGGTGGCGATGGAACGTCTCATGGTGTTCTTTCGGTCGTGCAATTTGGTTTCGGTCATTTCGGCTCGGTCATTTCG
>CAXTCC010000049.1:17623-21365 GCA_964242015.1 uncultured Variovorax sp. | reverse complement strand
GGCCTGGTCCGGTGTTGATCGATGTGCCGAAAGATGTGCAGCTGATGCCGCTGGGCCATGCACCGACGGAGCGCTTCAGAGCGCCGCCTGCGCACGCGGTCGCCTTGCCGCCGCGCGGCACGCTGGAGCGCGCAGCCGATCTTCTGTCCACTGCACGCCGACCCGTCATCTATGGCGGCGGCGGGCTCATCAACGCCGGACCCGAGGCCTGTGCCGCGTTCACCCGGCTGGTCCGCCAGCTCGATGCGCCATGCACGCTCACCTTGATGGGCCTCGGCGCCTTTCCCGCATCGGACGCGCACTTCATCGGCATGCTCGGCATGCACGGTGCGCTGGAGGCCAACCTGGCAATGCACGAGGCCGACCTGGTGGTCTGCGTCGGCGCGCGCTTCGACGACCGCGTCACCGGCAAGCTCGACGAGTTCTGCCCGCACGCCCGCAAGATCCACATCGACATCGATCCCGGCAGCATCAACAAGGTGGTGAAGGTCGACGTGCCGATCGTCGGCGACTGCGGCGCGGTGCTCGACGCATTGCTGTCGATGCCGAGCCTCGAAGGCCTGGCACCCGAGCGGCTGGCGCCGTGGTGGACGCGCATCGAACGATGGCGCGCGGAGCGCTGCTTCGACTTCGCGGAGCGTCCAGGCGTCATCCTGCCGCAGCAATTAATGACGACCTTGCAATCGGCGCTCGAAGGGCGCGACGCCATCGTTTCGACCGATGTCGGGCAGCACCAGATGTGGGCTGCGCAATACCTCAAGTTCGAGCGCCCCGGCCGCTGGCTGACGTCTGGCGGTGCCGGCACCATGGGCTACGGCGTGCCGGCTGCGATCGGGGCGCAGGTGGCGCATCCCGATGCGCTGGTCGTGTGCGTGAGCGGCGATGCCTCGGTGCTGATGAACATCCAGGAGCTCTCGACCGCCATGCAGCACGGCACGCCCGTCAAGGTCGTGTTGTCGAACAACGGCTACATGGGCATGGTGCGGCAGTGGCAGGAACTGAACCACGGCAACCGCCTGAGCCACAGCTGGAACGAGGCCTTGCCGGATTTCGTGGCCCTTGCCAAGGCCTTCGGCTGGGGCGCGCGCCGCGTCTCGGATCCGGCAGAACTATCGGATGCGCTCGCCGAATGCATGGCCTGGGACGGCCCGTTCTTTCTCGACGTCCAGGTCGCGGCGCAGGAGAACTGCTTCCCGATGATGCCGTCGGGTCACGGCCATCACAAGGTGATGTTGAGCAAGGACCGGTGGTACGTGGATGAAGCGGCGTCGTAGCGCACGGGCCTGATCAGCTCAGCCCGGCTCTGTTCATCAACGCAGCACCCGCACCAGCTCCAGCGTCTCTTCTGTCACGCTGGCATAGCCGCGCCGGTGCTTCGCTTCGAAACGAATCACGCGACCTTGCTCCACGCTGTACCAGGCCTTCGCTTCGAACGGCGTGCCGATCGGCGGCGAGCCGGTGCCGTAGCTCGCGTAGATCCAGCCTTCGTAGTTGATCTGCACGACGCGCAGCACGTTGCCGTCCACCCGCATGGATTGCTCTGCGGCAACGGTCGCGTTCAACTCGTGGCGCCACTTGTCACCTGACGGAGCGACATAGTCGAGGTACCAGCGCATCCCCGGCCGAATGTTGGGACGCCCCCATCCGCCCGGCGGCGAAGACGAGTCGTAGATGCCTCCGGCCGGCGAGGTGATCGACACGACGCGGCCGTCTGCTTTTTCTACACGGCCACCGTTGTTGAAAAGAAGCTCGCCGCCACTGATGCGATCCAGGCGATAGATCACCGGCGACTTCAGTCCCGTGAGCTTGTCGACACGCACGTACTCGAGCGCATCGCCAGGCCGCAAGGGTGTTTGCACAGCGACAGGACGCGTCGCGCCGTCATTGCTTGACTGACTCGCCTCGGTCGACCGGGCTGCCATGGCAATGACCGCGCGCGAAGGAATGTCGGCAAGGAACTCCGCCGGTATCGCCGAGCCTGATGAAGGGCCGGCATTGGCGACTGCGCCGTCGTCCGGTCCGGCATTGGCAATGCCGACGAGTCGACCTTCGGCGTCGAAGAGACCGCCGCCGCTGGAGCCGGGTGGGACCGCCACGGTGGTTTGAAGCAAGCGCGCGTCCGCATCGTCGCCGCCGCGCAATCCTGTGAGCATGCCTTCGCTGAGCGTGTTCTCGATGGCACGCGGACTCGCTACGACGTACACCCGTTGCCCGATGCGAGAAGAACCGGCCGCTGCGACGACCACGGCCGGCGCCGGAAAATTCGCGACCTTGATGAGACAGAGGTCCCGTGCCGGGTCGGGCGATTCCAATGTCGCGCCATAGGTGACGTTGTCTCGGCGCACGACAAAACTGCTTGCCTTGGCGAGCACCTGGCAGGTGGTCACCAGACGTCCCGGTGCGACGACGACCGCGCTGCCATCCTGCAAGCGCCGTTCCTGCGCATCGAATGTCCGAACCGACCAGACGCTTGGGGAAACCTTGCTGAACAGCACATCGGGTTCGAGCGCGTGCGCGGCGTTTGCAGAACAAAGGCAGGCGAATGCGAACATCGCCGCGCGCGCGGCGCACGCAGAAGCGTGGGCTGGGTGCTTCATGGCTTGGCCGGCAACAGAGCGCGGAGATCGTCCATCGAGACCCGCGTGGTCGGGCGCATCGGTTCTTGCGCCTGGGGCGGCTGAGCCGTCGGCGATGCCGGTGCGGCAGGTGACACATCGGGCGCTGGCGATGACGCTTTCACGACGGAGCGCATGGGCTCCAGCGTCGGAGCCGTGGTCACAGGCTGAGCGGGTGCGGGAGACGGAGGCGAGACCGCTGCCGCGACCGACGGTTCCGTTGTCGCGGTTGCCATCTGCGTCAACCCCAGCCTGATTCCGGCCGTGGGCCGAGCGCTGTCCGTTTCCGCCCCGCGGTCGAAATTTCTGACCTCGCCGAACACGAGTTGGATCCACGACGGATAGTTGAATCCGGCGCCGGTGCCCGAGTCGATCGCAACGCCGACGAGGCCGCCGATCAGCAGGTTGCCGACCATGCCGGTGTTGATGCGCGAGATCGCCTGGCCGCTTGCAGGTAACCGGCCGGCTTGTTCGCACTCGATGCTCAGGTTCACGCCCGACCGCCTGATCGACGTCGTCTGGCCAGAACTGACCACGACGTCGCTCTTGTCGTTTGCAACTCGGCACTCCGCGCCGTTGACGACCTCACCACCCGCAGTGAGCGTCTCGATCTTGACCTGCTGCGTCGTGCCGTGCGTCACCGATGCGCAGCCGGTCATGAAGGCCATCGTTCCAACGACCAAGGCAAGTCCTATGGCTCTCCAACGCACGCTTCGCATCGTCATTTCTGAAATGTATTTAAATGTTTCGATGGCGACGAGTGTATCGAACGCCGTGCTGTTTTCGAGCGTCCGACGCATCCATCGGCGGGGCCGGCATCGGCCGACGATCCCGCAAATCGCGGTCGCTCCGCGATGCGAATCGGGGCCGAAACGATCATTGACTTGCGGCCGATCGTGACAATGCGACATGCCAGACCTGCGTGAACTGACTCGCCAATTCCCCCGGCCGGGCCGACTCGAAGCCATCTTTCTGCGACCTGTGCGGCGCAGCGCGGTGCTGTCGGTGGCGGAAGCTGTCGCTGTGGAAGGCCACGGGCTGGAAGGCGATCACCGCGTCACGGGACGCCCGGACGGACGCCGCCAGGTCACGTTGATTCAAGCCGAGCATCTGCCGGTGATTGCCGC
>CAXTCC010000049.1:0-17523 GCA_964242015.1 uncultured Variovorax sp. | reverse complement strand
AGCGAATCTTCGGCTTAGAAGCCGCCCATCAGCGTCGTCGGGCCACCGAACTCGACGGACTTGTCGTTTGCGGCCACCTGGTTGTTGTCGCCTGTCGAGAACAACAGCGTGGCAAACACCAGGCCCATGCAGACGGCGATGGCCATGAACCCGAAGCTGTAGACCAAACCGGCCATCACGAGGGGGCTGAGGAGGAGTGCGATGCGTCTGTACATGGGTGAATCATCGGGCGCACCTGCACTCCGGTCGATGATTTAAATCACGTTCGAGTCACATCTGTGTCCTGAATGTCCCGTTGTCTTCGGGAGTGAATTCTTTCGACTTACATCGTCCGCGCGTCGAGCGTCGGTGATTGCGCCGTGGCGCTCGACGCGCGGATGGTTCAGCGCCGATACCCGTCCCAATCGGCGCGATAACCACGGTCGCCGCGATCGGCTCGGTAGTAGCCGCCATGGTCGCGATGTTCCCGATGCTCGCGGTAGAAGCGGCCGCCATCACGGTAGCCGGGTTCGAAGTCGACAGGTGACGGGCCGTAGAAACGCGGTGGAGGCGGGCGGTTGTAGACCGGCGCTGGCGGTGCGTAGTAGACCGTTTCGGGCGGACGCACGCGCACGGGCTGCGCGTCGTAATAGACGGGTGCAGCCACCGGCGCCGGCCGCGAATACACGGGTGCCGACTCATAGTCGTTGGGCTGATAAAACGGCGCCGGGCCGTACGACGGCTCGCCGACCACGACGCCCGGCAGATTGATGCCCACAGACCACTGCGTCCCTGCATTGGCCAGGGAAGACGCCATGACACCGGCCACCGCGAGCGAGCCCACGGCGACCAACTTGAACCACAACGAGCTTGAACGAGTCATCGAAATCTCCAACAGGCAAAGACGCCTGCTGATCCAACGCGATGAGCGCGCGGCGCGTGCACGGACGCCGTGCAAAGCTGCTGTAAACGGGCGCGGTGGTTGGGGCGTGTTCTGGCGCGGTTTGCGAAACCTAGAGCGTGCTGAAACGCGGTGCCGCTTGCGTGTCGATCATTCCCGAGGCCGTGCGCGGGAACAGGTTGCGCGCGACGTTGTGGGGATGGGCGGCGGCTTCTTCGATGTTCAGCACCGGCGCAAAACAGACGTCGGTACTTGCAAGCAATTCACTCCACTCATCGCGCGTCCGGGTCTTGAACTTTGCAACGAAGCGCTCCTTGAGCGCCGGCCACTTCTCGATGGAAAGCTGCTCGGCCGGGTCGACGTCTTTCATCTCCAGCGCGTCGAGCAGCAGTGCATAGAACTGCGGCTCGAGCGCACCGATGGTGACGAACTTTCCGTCGGCACATTCGTAGGTGTCGTACTGCGGTGAATCATGAAAGGCGCTGGGCTGCGTGCCGCCGATCTGGTTGTTGCCATGCAGCCAGTGCACCAGCGTGCCGAGCATCGCGACCACGTCGAGGATCGCGGCATCGACCACGCAGCCGCGGCCGGTGGTGCGCGCGGCGAACACGCCGCTCACGATGCCGAACGCGAGCCCGAGTGCGCCCGCTGAATCGCCGACCACCGTGGGCGGCACGATCGGCGGTTGCCCTGGGCGGGCTACCAGCGACAACAGCCCGCTCAGTGCGACGTAGTTGAGGTCGTGTCCCGCGACCGGTGCCAACGGGCCGGTCTGGCCCCAGCCCGTCATGCGGCCGTAGACGAGCTTCGGGTTGCGCGCCTTGCAGGCGTCTGGGCCGAGGCCGAGGCGCTCCATCACGCCGGGCCGATTGCCTTCGATCAAGGCGTCCGCGGTGGCGATCATGTCGAGTGCCGCGGTGACTGCCTCCGGCTTCTTGAGGTCGAGCACGAGCACCTTCTTGCTCGCGCGCAGCGGGTTCTCCGCGTCGCCGCCCATTCGCTGCACAGCGCCCGCGATCGGCCGCGCAACGACGGTCACATCGGCGCCGAAAGACGCGAGGATGCGTCCCGCGACGGGCCCGGGGCCAATGCCCTCGAACTCGACCACCTTGAGGCCGGTCAGCGGCAGATTCACAGCATTCATTGGCTACTTTTCAGGTTTCAGAGAAGTCGTGGGTCGTTGAAAACAGGCGCGCGCTTCTCGACGAAGGCGGTCACGCCTTCGCGTCCGTCGGCGGAGATCGCGCAGCGCAACAGTGCCTCGCGCTCCAGGCTCAGGTGCGTGCGAAGGTCATGCGAGAGCGCGTTGTCGCACAGCCGCTTGATGCCGCCCAGCGAGCCGGTCGCGCCGCGTGCAAGCTGCTGTGCCAACGCCAATGCAGCCGCAGGCAGCTCGTCGATGCCATGCACTTCGTCGACGATGCCCCATGCCAGGCACTGGTCGGCCGATACGCTGCGATTGGTCATCAGGATGTTCTTGGCACGCACCGCGCCGGCACGGCGCGCCAGGTAGTAGGAGGCGCCCAGATCGGGACTCAGGCCGATGGCCGAGTAGCCGCCGCGCAGCTTCATCGCGCTGGAGGCGAGGACGATGTCGGCGCACAGCGCAACCGATATACCGGCGCCGCCCAGCGGTCCTTGCACCGCACTGATCACCGGGACCGGCAACGTCGCCAGCGCCAGGATCGCGGGGTGCAGTTGGTCGAGCATCTCCTGCACCAGGCGGTCGAGGTGCTCGCGGTGCTCGACGAACTCGCGGATATCACCGCCTGCGCAGAACTGCTTGCCATTGGCGGAGATGAGCACGGCGCCGATGTCGGCACGGGTCGCCTGCATGATCGCGTCGGCCAGCGCCTTGCCGGCAGTTGAGTCGAGCGCATTGGCGGCCTCGGGCCGATTGAGCACGATGTGGCCGATGCCGTCTTCGACGCGCCAGAGAACCGATGGCGACGTCGCAGCGTGGGCTGGTTGTGGATGGGAGTTCGACAAGTTTCGCCTCTCGATTGCGGGGTTCGAAAAGCCTCGACTCTGACGCCGATCGACTCACCTTGCCATCGAGAGTTTCACGGGGTCGCCACGGCCCCCGGACGGCCGCGCAGCGGCTAGGCGCCCAGCGCCTCGAAGCCGGCCGCCGCCGCCGACAACGCCTTGTCGATGTCTTCCGGCTGGTGCGCGGCCGACAGGAACATGTTGTGGCGCGGGTGGAAGTAGGCGCCGGCGCGCAGGGTCGCAGCGCAGAACTTGCGGCCCTTGGCGTTGTCGGCATCGTCTTCGAACAGCACCATCGGCATTTGCACCGGGCCGGTCTGGCGGATGCCGATGCCGGACTGGCGCGCCAGTGTGTCAAGACCGTCGCGCAGCCGCTGGCCCATCGCGACGAGGTGTTCGACGGTGTTCGATGCCTTCGTCTCCTGCAGCGTGGCGAGGGCGGCCGCCATGGGCGGCGCCTCGCACCAGAACGAGCCGGTGACGTAGATGCGGCCTGCGCCTTCACGAAAGCGCTCGTTGCCGGTCACGGCGGCGAGCGGGTAGCCATTGGCGATGGCCTTGCTGAACGCGCTGAGGTCGGGGCGCACGCCCAGTGCCTCCCAGCTGCCGGCCGCGTGCAAGCGGAATCCGGCGCGCACGTCGTCGAGGATCAACGCGGCATCGGCGGCGGTCGCTGCGGCGCGCAGGGCTTTGGCGAATTCGACGGTGGGCATCTCCTGGTCGCGGCCGATGTCGTGGCGGAAGGCGGTGACCAGGATCGCGGCGAGGTCCGTTCCGGCTTCCTGCACCGCCGCGTTCAGGCTGGCGATGTCGTTGTACTGGTACTGGATGACATGGGCGCGGTCTTCGGTCGTCACGCCGACCAGCGAGGGCGAGCACCAGGGTACGGCCCCGTGGTACGAGCCTTGCGCCACGAGGATCTTGCGGCGGCCGGTGCCGGCGCGCGCGATGGTGACGCAGGTGGTCGTCGCATCGGTGCCGTTCTTCTGGAACATGGCCCAGTCGGCGTGCGCGATGCGATCGACCAAGGTCTCGGCCAGTTCGACCAGGGCAGGGGCCGGGCCGTTCATGCTGACACCCAACGCCGCCTGCTTCCAGTACGCGGCGTCGACGCCGGCGTGGTGATGGCCCAGCAGCACGGGGCCCCAGCTGCACATCAGGTCGACGTACTCGCGGCCATCGACGTCCCACACATGGCAACCATCGGCGCGTGCGAAAAATTGGGGATAGCCGTCGGGCAGCGGCGCGGCGTTCTGATGGCCGTACATCCCGCCGGGGATGACCTGTTTGGCGCGAGCGCGCAGCGCCAGATCGATCTCACCGTCATGTCGTTGATTCATGTCGAAGCTCCTTGGTGCACTGCAGCGTATATATGATATATCACGATGGCGAAAAAGTTTGGTCGTGTGCTCGACTCGATGTCATGTCGCATGGCGAGTGTCGGCCGATGTGCGTCAGTCGCCCGCTGCCGTCATGGGTGCGACCGTGACGGTGCCGGCTGTCATCGGCTCATACAGATGGCACGCGACCTCGTGGCCCGGCGCCAGCGCCTGCAGTTGCGGCACCTCCTGCCGGCAGCGCTCGAACGCATGCGGGCAACGCGTATGAAAAGTGCAGCCGGTCGGCGGGCTCAACAGACTCGGCAATTCGCCTCGCACGTTGGCCGCCAGGCGATGCCGTGGATCGGGCCGCGGAATGGCCTCGAGCAGCGTCTGCGTGTAGGGATGCTTCGGCGTGGCGTACAGCGCGGCGCGTGGCGCCACTTCGACGATGGCACCGGCGTACATCACCGCGACCCGGTGCGAGATGTTGCGCACGACGGCCAGGTCGTGCGCGATGAAAAGATAGCTGAGCCCGAAGGCCTCCTGCAGATCGATCAGCAGGTTGACGACCTGCGCCTGCAGCGACACGTCGAGTGCTGACACCGGTTCGTCGCACACGATGAATTCCGGCTTGAGTGCCAGCGCACGCGCGATGCCGATGCGCTGCCTCTGTCCGCCTGAAAATTCGTGCGGAAACCGGTCACCGCACGAGCGCGGCAGGCCGACCGTGTCGAGCAATTCCTGGATGCGCGCCTGGCGATCGGATCGCGTGTAGCCGCCTGCCACGTCGATCGGTTCGGCGATCGCATCGCCGATGCGCATGCGCGGATTGAGCGAGCCCTGCGGGTCCTGAAAGACGAACTGCACGCGCGTGCGCACGCGCGCCAGAGCCTGTTGCGCTTGTCGCTCGTCGGTGCCGGTGATCTCTTCATCGAACAAGCGGATGCGGCCCGATGTCGCCGGGATCAGCCCGACCAGCATGCGGCCGGTGGTCGACTTGCCCGAGCCCGATTCGCCCACCAGCCCCAGCGTTTCGCCGCGCGCGATGTCGAAACTCACTTGACGCACGGCTCGCAGCGAGCGCGCCGGCGTGCCGGCCTGCCGCTTCAGCGCGAATGTCTTCTCGAGGTCGCGCACCGAGACGATCGCATCCGACGAGGTGGGATCGTGTTTCATGGAATGGCGGCCCGCCGGCTTTCCGGAACAACCGTCTGCATGTCCAAGGTGTCCAAGGCAGCGTCGCTGCCGGCCAGGCGCGGCGGGCAGCGGCTCCATCGGATGGAAGACGCGGGCAGCATGGCCGGGAGCAGGGCGGGCGGCACTTCGTGGCACACCGGCAATGCCTCGGGGCAGCGCGGGCTGAAACGGCACCCGGGGATGTGCACCGAAGGATCTGGGATGCTGCCGGCGATCGACTTCAGCCGGCCGGGCTCGCCGTCGAGCCTCGGAATCGCGGCCAGCAAGCCGTCGGTGTAAGGATGCAGCGGTGCGCCGAACAGCTCTTGCACGGGCGCCGACTCGATCACCTGGCCGGCGTACATCACCACCACGCGGTCCGCGAATTGCGCGATCACGCCGAGGTCGTGCGTGATGAGGATGACCGACATGTCGAGCTCCGACTGCAGCTCCTTCAGCAGCTGAAGAATCTGCGACTGGATGGTGACGTCGAGTGCGGTGGTCGGCTCGTCGGCGATCAGCACCTTGGGTTGGCAAGCGATCGCGATGGCGATGACGACGCGCTGGCGCATGCCGCCGGAAAGCCGGTGCGGGTAGTCGTCGATGCGCCGGGCCGCGTCCGGAATGCGCACCAGGCCGAGCAGTTCGATGGCCCGCTTGCGCGCGGCGGCCGCGGTCAGCCCCTGGTGCAGCCGCAGCGGCTCGATGATCTGGTCGGCGATGGTCAGCACCGGGTTCAGCGACGACATCGGGTCCTGGAAGATCATCGCGATCTCGGCCCCGCGGATGCGCCGCATGTGCGGCTCGGGCAGCTTGAGGAGATCGCGGTCGTTGAAGACGATGCTGCCGCTCGAAATGCGGCTGGTGGCTCTCGCATGGAGCCGCAAGATGGACAGCGCACTGACGCTCTTGCCGCTGCCCGATTCGCCGACGATGCCCAGGCATTCGCGGCGGCCGATGTCGAAGCTCACGTCGCGGATGGCGGAGACCCAGCCATCGTCGCCGCGGAATTCCACGGTCAGGTTGTTGACTGCGAGCACAGGAGGCTCGGGCTGTACGGCCGGGTGCGTCGCCATGTCAGGCCTCCACTTTCAGCCGCGGATCGAGCACGTCGCGCAACCCATCGCCCAGCAGGTTCATGCCCAATGCGGCAAGGCTGATGGCCAGGCCCGGGAACAACATGATCCACCACGCTTCGATCGAATAGTCGCGGCCTTCCGCAATGATGTTGCCCCAGCTCGGTGCCGGTGGCGGCGGGCCGATACCGAGAAAGCTGAGCGCGGCTTCGGCCAGGATGGCGTAGGCGAAAACGAAGGTCAATTGCACGACCAGCGGCCCCATGCAGTTGGGCAGGATGTGCCGGAAGATCATGCGGAGATGGCCGGCGCCCGAGAGTCGCGCCGCCTCGACGTACTCCATCTCGCGGATCACCAGCGTCGAGGCGCGCGTAATGCGCGCCGTACGCGGTATGTAGGCGACGGTCAGCGCGACGATCACGCTGGTCGTTTGAGGGCCGAGCGCGGCGCTGATTCCGATGGCCAGCAGGATGGCTGGGAACGCGAGCAGTGCATCCATGAAGCGCATCAGCGGTGAATCGAGGCGGCGAAAGTAGCCGGCCGCAATGCCGATGACGGCGCCGATGGTGCCCGATGCCAGCGCCACCGAAAGGCCGATGAAGAGCGACAGCCGCGCACCTTGCAACACGCGCGTCAGCATGTCGCGGCCGAACATGTCGGCGCCGAACAGCATCGTGCTCGACGGCGGCTTGAAGCGGTTGCGCATGCGCATGGCGGTCGGGTCGAGGCCGGTGAGCATCGGCCCGAAGATCGCGGCCAGCACCAGCAGCGTGATGATGACCAGGCCGATCACGAACGATCGGTGCTTGAAGAGCTTGCGGACCAGTCGCAACTTGCGCCGGGGTGCGAGCAGTTGTGCGGCACCTGTCTGCGGTGCGCTGGCATCGGCTGTCGACAGGAGCGCCGCCTCAGTCATAGCGCACCCGCGGATCGACCAGTGTGTAGGCCAGGTCGACACAGACGTTGACGAGCACGAAGGCGAAACCGAGCAACAGCATCGTGCCCTGGATCAACGGGTAGTCGCGCGCCATGATCCCCTGCACCACCAGCCGCCCGATGCCCGGCAGCGCGAACACCTGCTCGATGACGACCGAGCCGCCAATGAGAAGCGACAGGATGATGCCGCTCACCGTGACCACCGACATCAGCGAGTTGCGAAACGCGTGTTTGCCGATCGTCACCCACTCGTTCAGGCCCTTGGCGCGTGCGGTGCGGATGTAGTCCTGGTCGAGCACGTCGAGCATGCTGGAGCGCGTCATGCGCGCGAGGTAGCCGATCTGGAAGAGGGCGAGGATGGCGGCCGGTTGCACCATGGCGCGCAACCACGGGCCGAAGCCTTGCGACAACGGCGCATAGCCGGAAGAAGGCAGCCAGCGCAGCTCCACCGAGAAGACGATGACCGAGATGATCGCGATCCAGAAGCTGGGGATCGACACGCCGATCAGTGCGACGCCCATCACCGCGGAGTCGATCCAGGTGTTGCGGTAGTAGGCGGCGATGATGCCGAGCGCGATGCCGACCGGCACCGTGATCGCAAAGGCCAGCAGCGCGAGCGACAACGTCACCGGCAGTCGGTCGATCACCGCCCCGAACACGCCCTGATTCAGCATCAGCGACTGGCCGAAATCGCCACGCGCGAGATTGCCGAGCCAGTTGACGAGCTGCTCCCAGATCGGACGGTCGAGCCCGATCTGGTGGCGAATGCGGTCGATGGCCTCGGGCGATGCGTCCGGGCCTGCCATGACGACCGCCGGATCGCCCGGCAGCATGTGCATCAGGACGAACGCGAGGATCGCGACCAGGACGATGACCGGGATCGCCTGCAGCAGCCGGAAGATGACGTTGCGCGCCACCGTTACTTCAGGCTGACGTTCCAGAACCGCGGCAGGTAGAAGCTCGCGAAGTTATCGACCTTCTTCTTGTTGAAGGCGTTGATGGTGCCCATGTCGACGATCTTGATCATGTAGGCCTGTTCGAGCACCTGCTTCTCGATGACGTCCCAGGCTTCCTTGCGCTTGCCGGCGTCCAGCGAGGTGTAGAACTTTTCATAGGCCGCATCGAGCGTGGCGTCGTTCTTCACCTGCGGGAAGGTATAGAACATGGTGCGCCATTGCTGCGGGCCGAGCAGCGGGTTCGAGCAGAAGCTGGTGGTCGACACGTTCCATGTGCCGGTGCCGCGCTGCATGTTGCTGGCGTTGGTGGTCCAGTCGACCACGTCGACGTTCACGTTCATGCCCGCCGCCTTCATGAGCTCCGACAGCACCAGGATCGAGGTGCGGAAGTTCGGGTAGTTCGACGTGGTCTGCAGCGTGATCGGTTCGTTCTTGTAGCCCGCTTCGGCCAGCAACTTCTTGGCCTTGTCCGGGCTCTTCTGGTCGTAGTAGACCTTCATCTTGTCGCCCTGGTAGTACGGGCTGAACGGGTAGACCAGCGAATGGTTCATCTTGGCGATCTGGCCGGTCGCGGCCGAGATCTCTTCGACGTCGACCACCGCGTTGATCGCCTGCCGGATCTTGGGATTGGCGGTCGGCCCCTGCGAGCTGTTGACGATGAAGACCTGCATGCAATACGGAAAAACCGTCTGCGTCTGGATGTCGGGGTCGCTGGCAAAACGCTTGGCGAGCTCGGGCGGAATGCTCGCGGCAATGTCGACGTCGCCGGCCTGCAGTGCGGCGACCCGCGCATTGGCCTCGGGGATGAAGCGGTAGCGCACCGAGTCCACGTAGGCGGTGCGGCGGCCGGCGTAGCCGTCGATGCCCTTGTAGCTGTCATTGGGGGTGTAGCCGTCGAAGCGTTCGAGCACCAGGTGGCTGTCCTTGGCCCACTCGCCGAGCTTGAAGGGTCCGCTGCCGATCACGTCGGCGCCGCGCGCAGGCTTGTCCTTCTGCGACGCCGGCAGGATGACGAACGGGTACACCGGGCTCTTCAGGATGTCGACGAAGACCGAGTTGGTCTTGTTGAGCTTGACGATGAAGGTTTCGGGATCGGGCGCCGTCGCGCTCGCCACGTCGTTGAAGATCACCGCATTGGGGCTGATCTTGCGATAGCGCTCGAACGATGCGAGCACGTCGGCGGAAGTCAGCACGCTGCCGTCATGGAACTTCACGCCCTTGCGGATCTTGAAGGTGAAGGTCTTGGCATCGTCCGCGATGGTGTAGCTCGACGCGATCATCGGCCGCGTCTCGTAGTTTTCGCCGACGGTGATGAGCGAGTCGTAGAGGTGATGAATCACCTCGAGCTCGACCGCGCTGCTCGACACGTAAGGGTCCAGCGTGCCCGGACCCGACACATAGGCGTAGCGCAGCTGGCCGCCCTTCTTCTGTGCGTAGACCGGCATGTTGGCCGCAGTGGCGAAGAGTGCGGCAATGGCCGCGGCAGTCACCAACTTCTTGAAGATCGTGCGAACGGACATGCCTGCTCCTTAGGTGAAGAGAGAGTCAATTTATATGATATATCGGCCAAGCGCCATCACTTGCAAGCGACGTGCCAAGGAACCCGAACGGGCGCGCGCATCGCTCAAGGCTTCTCGACGAAGCGCTTCAGCACGTTGCGGGTGATCTTGGTGGTGAAGAACTCGTTGCGCTTCAGCCCCATGATCCATTCGCAAGTGCCTGCGGTCACGACCTCGCCCTTGCCGCGCGGCATGTGGACGAGCATCCCCGAACCGTAGCGAGCCTTGGCCAGCGACTCCTCCGATTGATCGCCATAGAGCGACATCGAGGCGCCGCGCATGTCGCTCTCTCCGAGGTAGTAGCGATAACCTTCTTCGGCAAACATCGACTCGACTTTCAGCGCCGGCGACATCGCCAGGATCGAGACGCTCGCCGGTGCGCCGTCTTCACCGGTCGGGTAGGGCAGGCCGTAGCGGAAGGTGTAGTCGAGCCCGTCGACTTCGTACGAAAAGATGTTGGCCGACGCACCGAAGATGTCGCCGTAACCCAATTGCGTGCCTTCGAACACCCAGTGGTCTTCGCGGTACACGGTGAAGCCCTTGGAGCCGCGCGGCGCGAAGCCGCCCCACGATGCGTAGATGCCTTGCAAGCCGTTGACACCCACCGTTGTCGCGCCCGGCCAGTTCACCACCTTGCTTTCCCATGCGCAGGTGAGCAGGTGCTGCTGGTCGGTGCCGTACACCGGATCGTCGGCGTAGCGGGCCTTGTAGCAAACCTGTCGCGTGCCGTTGTCTTCGAGCCGCACCTGCCACATGAAGTTGCCGCCGAAGCGCGCGAGCGAGCCGCCCTCGTCGACGAACCGATCGATGCGCGTGCGCATGTCGTGCGTCCAGTATTCGTCATGACCGACGATGACGACCGCCTTGTAGCGGTCCAGGATCTCCGGCCGATAGTGCAGGTCGGTCTGCGTGATCATGTCGAAGGCGATGCCCTCGCGCTCGGCCCATGTGACGAAGTGGCGGTCGTATTGCGCCCAGCCCGATGCAGCGAAAAAGTAGCCGTAGCCGTAGCTCCAGGCCCAGTCTTTCGGGTGATAGCGGGGTGCCGTCAGCGGGTCGGGCACCGGCTCGGCGCAGATGCGCGGTGCGCCTTCGGGCAGCCACACCATGCCGCGCGTCCATGGGCGCAGCAGGCTCAGCTCCGGCGAGGCGGAGTTCTCGTCGGCGCCGTCGACACCGATGTAGCTGCTGGCGCCGCCCCAATCGTTGTAGGCCATCCAGGTCGAGGTCGGCAGGATCATCAGCAGCTTGGCAGTCTGCGTCTTCGCGGTCGGACGCACGACGAAGAAATGGTGCTGCACATAGCGGCCGCCATCGGGTCGGATGCAGGTCGAGACGATCTTGTAGAAGCCCGACCGCGCATCGGCCGGAATCGTCCAGCGCAGGCTCTCGGGCCACTGGCAGCCGGCTTTGTAGGCGTCCTTGGGCGCAGCGTGAAAGACACCGGGCAGGTCCTCCTTCTTGAAGACGACCTCGGGCTCCAGTCCGTCGAGCACCACTTCGAGCATCCAGACCGGTGCATAGGTGCTGCTGAAGAACGTGACCGTGTCGCCCGGGTCGTACGAGATCGCATCGGTGTACGTGTGTACCTCCGGCCAGGACGGGTCTTCACGCGGGCCGTCGTACCAGCGACGATCGGACCAGCCGCTGTCTGCATACATCGGGCCGATGCTCGGCTGCCCCATGTTGATGGCACGGATGCTGCGTCGGTCTCCGTCTGCGCGTTGACCGAAGGAGTTGACGCGCTTCGGTGGATCGGGAGTTTCAGGCGTCGGGGCCGCTGGGTCGGATACGTCGCTCAAGGTCGTGCTCCTGAAGAGGTAGACCACAGGTTATATGATATATCCGGTTGAGCGCAAGAGGTTTGAACCAGAGCTTTGTGTCAGTCTGCAGGAACCAGCCCGGTGCGGGTCGAGACCTCTGCGATGACAGCCCAGTCGTAGTGCATCGGCACCATCTTGCACTGCGACCACGCGGCGTGCTGGTCGGCGTAGTGCGGGCTTTCAGGCTGACCCGAGACACCGCCGAACACGATCCACTTCGAGTTTTCCCAGGCACCGACGTCGAACACGTAGCGCGCCACCGCGCCGTACAACGCCTTCAAGCCGCCAGCCGACAGCGCTCCGTTGGCCATCACGGTGTCGTTGTCGCCACCGACCTGCGCGCCCGGTGGGTTGAGCTGCGACGCTGCTTCGGGAAATTGCGCAGTCAGTGGGTGAGACAGCGCGGCGGTGTGGTGTTCGCCCCAGGAGCGGCTGTCGAACGTCTGCGAGGCGCGGCTCAGTGCTTCGGCAAAGGCGTCCGCCCATGGCATGCCGCCGAGCAGCGATGCGTCGTCGGTGCGGAGCAGGTTCGGCAGCGTCCACCAGAGCTGGTTGACCGGCACCACGCCGGGCGGGATCTGCGTCAGCGGGTCGTTCTTCGTCGCGTTCAACCCCGAGCGCTCCAGCAGCACGGCTGCCAGCTGCCAGCGCATGGCGGCATAGGCCGCCGCGGCGACCGAGTCAGCTGTCATGCGCGCATCCCAATCGACGATCAGCGCCTGCATGCGTCCCGCTGTGCCGGGTTGCGACGGCAGATCGCGCAGTCGTTGCTGGAACAACGGTGCGGTGAGGCTGAGCACGTCGCCGTGCATGGCAGTCATGTCGTCGACCGTCGCGGCAGGCAGCGCGCCGAGCAGCGTCTCCAGCCGGCGAGCGCGATAGGACGGGTGGCAGTCGGTGCAGAAGTAGTAGCGGTCGCCCGGCGCCTCCGCGACAAAGCGGTTGTTCGCGGTCGCGAGGTAGCCGCGTGGCGGATCGAAGGTCTTGGGCATGTCGTCCCAGGGGATCTCGCCATTCCAGTCGCAGTCACCGGTCCAACCCGGCACGGGCAGCCAGCCGTTGAGGCGCGGGCGGTCGGGCACCACGGCGCGCACCAGATGACCGATGCGCCCCTCCACATCGGCGGCGACCAGGTTGTGATCGATCAGACCCCAGCCGCGCGTCGATTCGAAGAGTGCGTCGACCGTCGTGGCCTCGAGCATGCGTGGCAGGCAGTCGAAGGAGCGATCCGTCAGCGCGAACTGCACCGATCGCAATGCGATACCACTGCCATCCCCGGGGCTGCCGGCGACGATCGGTCCATGCTGCGTCTCGACGATGTCGATGGTCACCGGCTCGGCGCCTCGCACCGTGATGGTCTCGGTGCGCACGGTGCTGTCGAGCCACTCGTCTTTGTATCGATAGCGTGCACCACCGTCCTCGAACTGCTCGACGAACAGGTCATGGATGTCGGCGAAGGCGTGGGTCACGCACCAGGCCACGCGGCCGTTGTGTGCGAAGTGCGGGTAGCCGGGCACGCCGGGGACTGTGAGCCCGATGACATCGAACACGTCGCAGGCCAGGTGCGTTTGCACGTACATGCCGGGCATTTCGAACTGGCGATGCGGGTCGCCAGCGAGCAACGGCCGCCCGGTGGCGGTGCGCGAGGGCCCGACCACCCAGTTGTTGCTGCCACCGCCGGTTGCATCCGATGCACCGAGCCCGGCGAGCGCTTCGATCGCCGGCGCGAGGTCTTGCAGGCTGGCGATCCAGCGCGCCGATTCGGCGCCGGGCGGGATGCAGAGAAGGTCGCCCTGGCCGTCCTGGTCGCCGTCGTCGTAGCGCAGCTTGGCGATGTCGTCGGGGCCGATGGCGCCGAGCGCTGCCGCACGCCACAGCTTGAACCACACCGAGCCCATGAGGAAACCGCGGTAACGCATCACCGCGATGCTGTGCCACGGTTCCCACGCTTCCGGCGCCGCGCCGAGCAGGGCGTATTCCATCGGCAACGGGTGAGCTTCGGCGAGGTACGCGTTGACGCCTTCTGAATAGGCATCGAGCATGGCGCGTGCATCGGTGCCGAGTGCGGCGTAGTCGGTTTGCGAGGCGCGACTGCCGCCGAGTCGCCGTGCCAAAGCATCGGCCGCCACGGCGGACGGGCCGGCCCATTCGGCCCAGCGACCCGCCATCTTCAGGCGCGTCGCGTCCATCTGCCAGAGACGGTCTTGGGCATGTACATAGCCTTGCACGAAGAACGCGTCGCGGCTGTTGCCGGCGCGAATGTGCGGAATCGACCATGGGTCTCGCCAGACGTCTGCAGCTGCCGTCAGACCTTGAATCCGCAGCGTGGCGGGTGCGTGTTGTTGCATGATATATCCCTAACGAACACTCGAAATAACGGACCGTCTGCCATGGGAAGAGCTTCTGCCGGACTTGCGTCGATGCAGCCTGACATGCCTCCAGTCCGCTCGATCGGACGTGAAAGCCTGACGACGCAGGTCTACGACGAGCTTCGCGCCGGCCTGATGGAAGGCCGGTTCTGGCCCGGCTATCGCTTCAAGATTCGTGACCTCGCGGTCGCAATGAACGTGTCTGAAACGCCGTGCCGCGAAGCCCTGATGCAGCTGGTGCGCGAACGCGTGCTCGACATGGACGCAGGCCGATCGATCTGCGCCGCGCCGCTCACCTTGGCGCAATACCTGGAGCTGCGCGCCATTCGACTCAAGCTCGAAGGCATGGCCGGCGAGGCTGCAGCGCGCAACATCACGCCCGCACAGCTGCGCGAAATTCAGGAGCTGCACAAGGCGTTGATCAAGGCGCAGGACGACCACGATTGGCCGGCCGCGGTGCGCGTCAACTGGCAGTTTCATCACGCGGTGTATGCGGCCGCGCGCATGCCCGAGCTGCTCGCGTTGATCGAAGGCATCTGGCTGCGCAACGGCCCGATGCTCAACCTGCAGTATCCCGACGCGGCCCCCACTTACGACGGCGAGCATCAGCATCTGGCCATCATCGACGGGCTGAAAAAGCGTGACCCGGCCAAGGTGCGTGCGGCGATCAAGGCCGACACGATCGAAGGCGGGCGAAAGTTCGTCGCGCTGCTCGAGCGCATCGATCGCGGTGAAGCGCCGTATCCGCAAAACCAGGCCGAGCAGGCGTTGCCGACACGGGCCAGCGGAGCGACCCGGAAGATGGTCGCGGCCAAGCGCTGACATCACAGCCAGGACCACAGAGCGACGCGCATGGCGGGCACCGGTCAGCCAGCCATCCGCGCGCGCCCATAGACCTTGTAGCGCTCATGCACCTCCTGCATTTCAGCGTCGCTCAGGAGCGTGGGCGTGCCGAGTTGAAGGGTCATCCAGTAATGGCGGGCGAGTGTCTCCAGCTTGATCGCAGTGGTCACGGCCGAGGGCAGGTTGGAGGCGCGGCTGAGCATGCCGTGGTTCGCCAACAGGCAGGCGGTCCGGCCTTCCAATGCTGCAACCGCATTGCGTGCGAGCGCTGCCGAGCCGAAGGTGGCATAGGGCGCGCAACGGATGTCGTTGCCGCCGTAGCCTGCGACCATGTAGTGGAAAGCCGGGATGCCCATGCGCTGGCAGGCGAGTGCGACGCAGGAATCCGAGTGCGTGTGGACGACCGCCCGGGTCTCCGGGAAGTGGCGGTAGATTTCTGCGTGCATCTGCCATTCGCTCGACGGCACGCCGGCGCTGCGCTCGCTGCCATCGAGCCCGAGTTCGACCAGGCATGCCGTGTCGATGCGCGCTGCGTCGATGCCTGTCGGCGAGATCAGCAAGCCATCGGCGCCGCTGCGCACGCTGACGTTCCCGCTGCTGCCCCGGTTCAGGCCTTCGCGGTCGAGCCGGAGATACGCTTCGACGATCTGCTCGCGGTCTGTCATGCGGGTTGCTCTGCTGCGCTGCCGGTCGCCATGCGGTCGAGTGCCACCTCGAATGCATCGAGGCCAGCCAGCTTGCCGGACTTGAGGCAGACCACGAGTGGGTCGTTCAGCGTGTCGACCGCAGTCGAAGTGACATCCAGTGCCAATGGCAACGATGGCCCGGCAAACGGACCGACCTGCAGCCGATCGATACCGAGGTGCGCCAGCACGGCGCCCGACGTTTCGCCACCGGCAATCAGAAAACGCCGGGCGCCCCTTGTGCGCAATCCGCTCGCGATGCGGCCCAGCAAGTCTTCCGCGGATGCCGCAACGCGCGCGACGCCGAACGCCGCTTGCAACAATGCGACGTTGGCCGGCGTGTCCGATGTCGATACGGCGATCGGTCCATCGGCCATCCGCGCCTCGGCCCATGCCAGTGCGGCGTCGACCACGTCATCGCCGCGGAGGTGCGCTTTCAGGTCGAGCGCCAGAACGGGATGCGAGCGCGCGAAGACTTCGAGCTGGCGCCGCGTCTGCTCGGCACAACTTCCGACCAGCACGACACCATGGCCGTGCACCGGCGGCAAGTCGTCGGGCGTGCGGCGACTGTCGAGCCAGCCGAGCTGACGCCACAGGGCAGGGTAGTGCGCAGCGAGCGAAGAGCCGCCCGTCATCAACGGCCAGTGCACCGTCGCTTCTGCCAGATGCGCTAGGTCTTGATGGTCGGCCGCATCGGCGATGGCGCAGGCGATGCCTTCGCTGCGCAGCGTGGCGACCCGCTGAGTGATGGCGGCTGCACTGGCGCGCACATCCACGTGGCTGATCAGTCCGACACGTTGGGCCGTCTGACGCTGCAGCACCCGGACCAGGTCCGGGTCGGTCATCGGGGTCACCGGATCGTCCTTCTTGGGGGACTCGCTCACGAGGCGATCACCGACGAAAAGATGGCCCTGGAAAACAGCGCGCTGGTACTCGGGAAAAGTCGGACAGCAGGCGGTGAAGTCGCTGCCGGTCTGCGCCATCAGCACCTCGATGCACGGCCCGATGTTGCCGGCGTCTGTGGAGTCGAAAGTGGCGCAGTATTTGTAGAAGAGCTGGCGGGCGCCAGCGGTGCGCAAGACAGACGCGCCTGCTTCAAAGAGTGCACGCGCCTCGGTTGCCGGTGCGATGCGGGTCTTCTGTGCGATGACGACTGCGTCTGCGTGGCCTATCGGTTGGGCTGCGCTTGCCGAGGTTGCGAGCAGTGTCGACACACCCTCGGCGACGAGCATCGCGGCGAGTTCGAGACCGCCGGTGAGGTCGTCGGCCAGTCCACCAAGAATCATTCGTGGAACTCCTGATTGCAGCTTGGGCGCGAGCCCATGAAGCATGAGTGCTTCATGGCCAAAGGATCAACGATATATCATATAGCACGGCCCTGTCAAAAAGGCGTGCGAAGCAGCTTCAACAGCTTGTTCCTTGGCCAGGATCCAGAAGCTGTCCGATTCGTCGAAGCTTTTGGCGAACGACCGATGCGTCCAGCGGCTGCCCCCTCATCGAAGCACTCATTACCTGCTCGTACTGCTCACCCAAAGCCAGGGTGGCGATTGAAGCAGTGATACGGACCAACGCTTCCGCTAGCCCGCACTTCGTAAATGCAGGAGGAGGTGGCGGCAGATGCAATGCAAAATCGATCGACGTGCGCGCAGGCCGCAAGCGCGGCAGAACGTTTTTGCGCGGCGTGCTGTCGCGCAGACCGATCGGCCCTTTTTCTTTGGGTGCCACCCGTTTGAGGGAGGCAATGAGGGCCCGGGTCTCTTCGACCAGCCTGGCCGCTGCGGTGGTTTGCTCCCGCAACGACGCTTGGGTATCGAGAAGGCGGGCCCTGCAACGCGCGCGGAGCCGCACGCTGTCCTCCATGGTGGCAACAGCGCTGTCAAAACTGCTGGGTTGGGTAAATGCCGCGGGCAC
>CAXTCC010000048.1:2521-21657 GCA_964242015.1 uncultured Variovorax sp. | reverse complement strand
TGATTTCGTCGTCGCTCAACCTGAAGCTGCTCGACCCGCGCGAGGTGATCGCCGCCGCGGTCGCTGCCGGTAGATCAAGTCGCGCCCCGTTGCCTGCGGTGGAGGGCTTTGTCCGCCAGATCCTCGGCTGGCGCGAGTTCATGCGCGGCGTGTACTGGTGGCGCATGCCGCAGTTGCTCGAAGCGAACGTGCTCGATCACCACGCGCCGCTGCCGGAGTGGTACTGGACCGGAAACGTGCAGATGAACTGCATGAAGAACGCGATCGGCCAGACCTTGTCGACCGGCTACGCGCACCACATCCAGCGCTTGATGGTGACGGGCAATTTCGCGCTCACCTTCGGCATGAAGCCTGCCGAAGTGCATGCGTGGTATCTGTCGGTCTATGTCGATGCGGTGGAATGGGTCGAGCTGCCCAACACCGTGGGCATGGCGCTCTATGCCGATGGCGCACGCTTCGTCACCAAGCCGTATGCCGCGGGCGGTGCCTACATCAACCGCATGAGCAACTATTGCAGCGGTTGCCGCTACAAGCCGACGGTGCGCGCGGGCGAGGCCGCGTGCCCGATGACGGTGATGTACTGGGACTTCGTCGCGCGCCATCGAAAGCGGCTCGAAGGCAACCCGCGCACCGTGATGATGGTCAAGAACCTCGGGCGCTTCGACCCGGCCGAGGTCGAGGCCATCCGGCAGACCGCGCAGCGCATGCGTGATGCGCCGGACTCTCTCTAGTCCTGCTGATCTTGCTCGTGCTTTCCGCTGCTGCTTGCGCTGTCACTTCAGCGCGGCTTCAGCCTTCAAGGCTTCCTGCACAGCCGGCCGTTCACCGACGCGCGCATGCCAGGCCATGACCGTCGGGTACGGCGACAGGTCGATGCCCAGCGGCTTGGCCCAGTTGGTGATGGTGAAGAGGTAGCCGTCGGCCACGCTGAAGTGCTCACCCATCAGATAGTCCTTGCCGGCCAGCTCGCTCTCCAGCCAGGTGTAGCGCGATGCGAGCCGCGTCTTGACCACGGTTTTGTACTCGTCCGGCGTGGCCGGATTGAAGAGTGGGCTGAAGCCCTTGTGCAGCTCGGTGCCGATGAAGTTCAGCCATTCTTGCAGCCGGTAGCGCGGCATCGTGCCCGCGGCGGGCGCCAGGTTTTTCAGCGGCACCAGGTCGGCGATGTATTGCAGGATGGCCGGGCCTTCACGCAAGCGCGTGCCATCGTCGAGTTCGAGCATCGGCACGTAGCCGAGGGGGTTGATGCCGTAGTAGTCGGTGCCGTCTTGCAGCTTGTGGCTCTTGGTGCTCGCGAGCACCGGCTCGAAGGCCAGGCCGGCTTCATGCAGGGCAATGTGCGGCGACAGCGAGCAGGCGCCGGGTGAGAAATACAGCTTCATGAGAGGCTCCGTTGATTTGATGGATGTCGACACGACGGCGGATGCTAGCCGGTCCGAGAAGACACGAAGTGGCGCGAAGGACCGAATCGGCCGTCCGCGTTTTTGTCCTACGGTACCTTGCGTGCGCCGACTATCCGTTGCCGCGCACGCCGACACTTAAGCTCCGTTTCAATGCGGGCGGTGGCCTGCTGCCAAGGAGTCTCCATGTTGAAGTACGCGATTGTTTTTGCCGTGATTTCGCTGATCGCGGGTGCGCTCGGCTTCGGTGGTGTCGCTGCCGGCGCAGCGGGCATCGCCAAGGTGCTGTTCGGTCTGTTCCTGATTCTCGCGGTCGTGTTCCTGGTGCTCGCTGCGCTGGGCGTGGGCGCGGTCCGAAAAGCAATCGACTAAATCCGTTTCCGGTTTTCTTTTCGATGCATCTTTCCTATATCGACACGGTGCTCGACTATTACGTCGCAGCACCTTCTCACCTGCTGTTGAACATCGAGGCGGCCCGGTGCGGCACGCAGACCGTCAGCAGCGAACATCTGGCCATCGAGCCTGCGGTCCAGATGCAGTCGTTCTGCGACGAGGGCAGCGGCAATCGATTCATCCGTTTCGACGCTGCGCCTGGCCCGCTGAAGATCAGCTACAAGGCGACGGTGCAACGTGCGCCGGTGGTCGTGCCGTCCGAGCTGGCCGAGGTGCCGGTGAATCAGGTACCCAACGACGTGCTGCACTACCTGATGCCGACCCGGTACTGCGAGTCCGACATCATGTCGCGTGCGGCGCAGCAACTGTTCGGCGAACTGCCACCTGGCATCGGCCGCGTGCAGGCTGTGGTGGACTGGATTCACGACAGCATCACCTACGAACCCGGTAGCAGCGATTCGACCACCACGGCACGTGAGGTCTTCGTACAACGCGCCGGCGTGTGCCGCGACTTCGCTCACCTTGGCATCACGCTCTGTCGCGCTCTGAACATCCCGGCTCGTCTGGTGGTCGGCTACGTCTTTTTCGACGAGCCACCGCAGGATTTCCATGCTGTCTTCGAGGCATGGATCGGTGGCCAGTGGGTCCTGTTCGACGCGACCCGCATGGCGCCTATCGACCGCCTGGTGCGTGTCGGCACCGGCCGCGACGCCAAGGACGTGGCGTTTTGCACCATCTTCGGTCCGGTCAGCATGAGCGGCAAGTCGATCACGGTGCGCGAAGTTCAGGACGAAGCCGCTCGGCCCTCGGCGGCTCCGCAACCGAGCGGCGAGCTGGTCGGCATCGAGAAGCCGGTGCCGGTACGGCGTGATCCAGCCGACAGCCAGCAGGATGCGGCGCACTCGGTCGCGGTGGCTGACTGAAGTCAATTCGCTATCAAAACGATAGCGCGCGAATTAGACGCAGCAAGGCTCTTCGAAGAACTTGATTCCGAAGGCCAATAGGCGAAGAATGGTGCGAAGCTCAGGGCGGCCGATTAAAATTGACGCCCTACTTTGCTGCAGCGCGTCAAAGTCGCGCCCCATTCATGCTGTACCCCGAAGAATTCGATGTGATCGTTGTCGGTGGCGGTCACGCCGGCACCGAAGCTGCGCTGGCGTCTGCGCGCATGGGTGCGCGGACGCTGCTTTTGTCGCACAACATCGAGACCTTGGGACAGATGAGTTGCAACCCGTCGATCGGCGGCATCGGCAAGGGTCATTTGGTCAAGGAAGTGGATGCATTGGGCGGCGCAATGGCGCTGGCGACTGATGAAGCGGGCATCCAGTTTCGCATTCTCAACTCCAGCAAGGGCCCTGCTGTTCGAGCCACCCGGGCGCAGGCCGATCGGGTTTTGTACAAGGCTGCGATACGGAGTCGACTTGAAAATCAACCGAACCTCTGGCTTTTCCAGCAGGCTGTCGATGACTTGATCATCGAAGGCGACCGCGTGGTGGGCGCTGTCACGCAAGTGGGCATTGGCTTCCGTGCGCGCGCAGTGGTGCTCACAGCCGGGACTTTTCTCGACGGCAGAATCCACGTCGGTCTCGACAACTACCAGGCGGGCCGTGCCGGTGATCCGCCTGCAATCAGCCTGTCGGCCCGGCTCAAGGAGCTCAAGTTACCGCAGGGGCGCCTGAAGACAGGGACCCCGCCGCGTCTCGACGGTCGAACGATCGATTTTTCGAAGTGCACCGAGCAGCCCGGTGATGGCATGAAAGGCGGCGCGGGCCCGATGCCGGTGTTCAGTTTCATGGGCAGGGCCGACATGCATCCGGCGCAAATGGCGTGCTGGATCACACACACCAATTCGCTCACGCACGACATCATTCGTTCCGGCTTCGATCGCAGCCCGATGTTCACCGGCAAGATCGACGGCATTGGTCCGCGATATTGTCCGAGTGTCGAAGACAAGATCAATCGCTTCGCCGACAAGGAAAGCCATCAGATTTTCCTGGAGCCGGAAGGCCTGACGACCAACGAGTATTACCCGAACGGTATCTCGACGAGCTTGCCTTTCGACGTCCAGTACCAACTCGTTCGGTCGATGGCAGGTTTGGAGAACGCGCATATTCTTCGACCCGGCTACGCGATCGAATATGACTATTTCGATCCACGCGAACTGAAAAGCAGTTTCGAGACGAGGGCGGTGCACGGTTTGTTTTTTGCGGGTCAGATCAATGGGACGACCGGCTATGAGGAAGCCGCGGCTCAAGGATTGTTCGCCGGTGTCAACGCTGCATTGCAATGCCGCGGCGAAGACGCCTGGTTGCCACGGCGCGACGAGGCGTATCTTGGCGTGCTGGTCGACGACCTCATCACAAAGGGCGTGACAGAGCCGTACCGGATGTTCACGAGTCGCGCTGAATTTCGTCTTCAGCTTCGTGAAGACAATGCCGACATGCGCTTGACCGAAGCTGGGCGGAAACTGGGCTTGGTCGATGACGCGCGATGGGATGCGTTCAGTCGGAAGCGGGATGTTGTTTCACGTGAAACAGAGCGACTGAAATCAATTTGGGTGAATCCTCGCAATCTGCCATCAGCCGAGTCGGAGCGGGTGCTTGGTAAGGCAATCGACCACGAATACAACCTGGCCGATCTGCTCCGCCGTCCGGATGTCAGTTATGCAGCTTTGATGTCGCTGAATGGCGGCAAGTACGGGGCCGACGTCGCGCTCGGCGACACCGAGGTCGAGCAGATCGAGATTTCTGCGAAATATTCGGGCTACATCGACCGTCAACACGACGAGGTCGAGCGAGCCTCCCATTTCGAGAACCTGAAGCTGCCAGAGGCCTTCGACTACGCCCAGGTGCCGGCGCTGAGCTTTGAGGTGCGGCAGACATTGTCCAAGCACCGGCCTGAGACTTTGGGATTGGCGTCGCGCATCTCTGGCGTGACGCCTGCGGCGATTTCGTTGCTCTTGGTGCATTTGCGGAAGGGCGGTCATCGTGCCTTCGCAGTTGGCGTGCCCAAGGAAACAGCTGAACAGCACGCTGAACCTTGATCCCCTGATGAGTGCTGCGATCTCCGAGGTTGCGCTGCGCGACGGTGCATCCGCATTGAACATTTCGCTGACGGACGCCGAAGCGGCGAGGTTAGTGGACTATGGTGCGCTCCTGATGAAATGGGGCAAGGTCTATAACCTGACTGCAGTGCGCGACCCTTCGGGCGTGTTGACGCACCACTTGCTCGACAGTTTGGCCGTGGTTCTGCCGTTGCGTCGCGAAATGGAAGCCAGAGGCTGGGAACGGATTCGCCTGTTGGACGTTGGCTCGGGTGCTGGGCTTCCTGGTGCCGTGATTGCAGTTCTCTGCCCGAATGTGGACGTGACTTGTCTGGACGCCGTAGCGAAGAAGATGGCTTTTGTCCAGCAAGTTGCGGCCGAGCTCAAATTGCCAAACTTGAGAGGGTTGCATGCGCGTGTCGAGGCAGTAACGGATTCATACGACGTCATCAGTTCTCGTGCGTTCGCATCGCTTCAGGACTTCATCGCTGGCTCCGCCAACGCCATTCGTGCCGAGGGTCTGTGGCTCGCAATGAAGGGCCGCAAACCAGACGACGAGATCGAGTGTCTCAAGGCTGACGCTGAAGTGTTTCACGTGGAACAACTCAACGTTCCTGGCCTGAACGCCGAGCGCTGCATCGTTTGGCTTGGGAAGCGCTCGGCTGCGGCATGAACGCTGTGTTCGTCGTGACGTCGGCGATCCGGACCGAGATGGGCGCATACAGTTATGCGCAGCGATTGAATCAGACGCTTGCGACATTGGTTTCCATTCGCCGTCACGTGCCTGGTGCGCGCGTTGCATTGATCGAGATGTCGCTTGACCCCTTGGACGATGAAACCAGCGATCAGCTCTGCGGCTTGGTCGACTGGTACGTCACGCTCAGCGATCCATCAATCGAAGCTTTGCGACCGGACGTGGTAGGCCCGTACCACGTCAAGCAAATCACCGAGTTGATCTCTCTACGCGAATTCCTGGCGCACGCTGAACGCACGCGTTTGCTCATCGATGCCGACCGAATCTTCAAGCTGTCCGGCCGCTATTGGCTCACCGACGATTTCTCACTGGAGCGCTTCGACGTCCCGGGCGCTTTCGTGTTGAAGCATGCCCAGCCCTCCAGGATCAACACCGCGGCGACCGGTGGCATCCCGATGCGCCATACATCGCGGCTGTGGTCATTCGATGCGTCGATGTTGAACGCGGTACAGGATCTGCTCGATCGGATGATCGGGTCCATGACGTCGCCGATGACTCTGGAAGGGCGCGTCGATATCGATCACTTGCTCTTCCACCCTATCCCCAAGAACTGCAAGCACACGCTTTATCTCGTGGGCGTCGCCGGTGATACGGCAGAGGGTGGTGAGCGGTTCTTTGCATGAGCGAAGTTTCGCATTGCAACGCGATGGAGCCCGTTTCACCCTGAGGCCGTGCGTACACTCGGGGTTTTCTTCCAGCCCCCAATTCCAATGTTCGGCATCGCTGACTACGGTGCGTTCGTCGCCGCCATCATTCTGTTCTTGCTGATCCCGGGTCCGGGCAATCTGGCGCTCATCACGTCTACGGGCAAGGGCGGCATTCGTGGGGGTCTCGCGGCGACGCTGGGTGTGATCGCCGGTGATCAGGTGCTGATGTGGGCGGCGGTGGCTGGCGTGGCAGCGTTGTTGTCGGCCTATCCGACAGCCTTTCACGCTGTTCAGTGGCTGGGTGCGCTGTACCTTGCCTGGCTCGGCTTCAAGATGTTGCTGGCCAAGCCCGGTGCCGGGCCGATCCTGAACATACGGCCGCGGCAGTTCTTTCGACAGGCGATGGCCATCACCTTGTTGAATCCCAAGGCCATCGTTTTCTACATGGCGTTCTTTCCGCTCTTCGTCGACCCGGCGCAGCATCAGGGGCTGACGACCTTCGGCGTGATGGCGGCGACGATCGCCACGCTCACGTTCGCCTATGGGCTCATCGCTACCTTGCTGACGTATTTCCTCGCCGAGCGGCTTCGGGCAAATCCACGTGTCTCTTCGACGCTGGAAAAGCTCGCCGGTGTGTTCCTCATCGGCTTTGGCGTCAAGCTGGCGCTGTCACGCTAGTCGACCAAAGAAAAACGCATGGCCAAAATTTTCTGCATCGCCAATCAGAAGGGCGGCGTCGGCAAGACGACCACCACCGTCAATCTGGCGGCTGGTCTGGCCAAAGTGGGCCAACGCGTGCTCATGATCGATCTCGATCCGCAGGGCAACGCGACCATGGGGTCCGGGATCGACAAGCGCCAGCTGGAGCTGTCGGTGTATGACGTGCTGCTCGAGTCGGCAACCGTGGCCGAAGCGCGTGTCAAAGCCGAGAAGCTGGAGGCGGCGGGCTGCGGCTACGACATCCTGGGCGCCAACCGCGAACTGGCCGGTGCCGAAGTCGAAATGGTCGGCCTCGATCGTCGCGAGAAGCGTCTGCGCACGGCACTGGCTTCGGTCGGCGCCGAATACGACTTCATCCTGATCGATTGCCCGCCCTCGCTCAGCCTGCTCACGCTCAACGGCCTGTGTGCCGCCCATGGCGTCATCGTGCCGATGCAGTGCGAGTACTTCGCGCTCGAAGGGTTGACCGACCTGGTCAACACGATCAAGCAGGTGCACGCCAATCTCAACAAGAACCTGCAGATCATCGGCTTGCTGCGTGTGATGTTCGATCCGCGCATCACGTTGCAGCAGCAGGTCAGCGACCAGCTGAAGGCGCACTTCGGCGACAAGGTGTTCGATACGGTGATTCCGCGCAACGTGCGCCTAGCCGAGGCGCCGAGCTATGGTCTGCCCGGCGTGGTGTTCGATGCGTCGGCCAAGGGCAGCGTGGCGTTCGTCGCCTTTGCGAAAGAGCTGGTCGAGAAGATGCCGCCGGCGAGCGCGCTGCAGTCTCCCTCCCCACCGCCTGAAGACGGGCCGGTCGTTGGCGTGGGTGTGGTCGCCACCGACACGACGAAAGCGGATGCGACCAATCCCACCGATGCCGCCGATGCCACCGATGCGGAAGCGCCGATTGCAGTGCCCAACAGGGCGCAGCCGGAAGCGCAGGACCAGAAATGACGGCTGATCTTGCGGACCTGACCGTGCTGCTCCTGCCGGGTTGGCAAAACAGCGACGCGGCGCATTGGCAAAGTCGTTGGGAGCAAACATACGGCGACCGACGCGTCGAGCAGCACGAATGGATGCACCCACGACGTGGCGACTGGTCGGCACGACTCGAAGAGGAGGTGCTGGCTGCGCCGGGGCAGGTACTCCTTGTGGCGCACAGCCTCGGCTGCATTCTCGTCGCCGCCTGGGCCGCCCATTCGCGCAATGCGCACAGGGTGCGCGCAGCGCTGCTGGTTGCACCCGGCGATGTCGAGCGAGACGATTTGCGGCAGATGATTCCCGGCTGGGGGCCGATCGTGCGCCAGCCGTTGCCGTTCCGTGCCGCGATGATCGCAGCCGACAACGACCCCTATTGCGCGATCGACCGCTCACGCGGCATGGCCGCAGACTGGGGTGCACGCTTTATCGACGCTGGACGTGAACGCATCGGCGCCGCCGGTGGCCATCTCAACAGCGAATCCGGACTGGGCGATTGGCGCGAAGGCCGGGCGCTGCTCAACGAAATTTCAAAAGAAGACTGACGACCATGGTCACCAAAAAACTCAAAGGCCTCGGCCGAGGACTCGAAGCCTTGCTCGGCCCGACCGCGGGCTCGAGCAGCGACGCTGCGAACGAGGGCGGCATCGCGTCCAACCCGACGGTGCTCAGACTCGACCAGATGGTGCCCGGTGTCTACCAGCCCCGCACGCGCATGGACGAGGGCGCGCTGTACGAACTGGCGGAGAGCATCAAGGTGCAAGGCATCATGCAGCCGATCCTGGTGCGCCGGCTCGACGCGGAATCGGCCGATGCCAAGAACGCAGAATTCGAGATCATTGCCGGTGAGCGTCGCTACCGCGCAGCCAAACTGGCCGGGCTCGACAGCGTGCCGGTGCTGGTGCGCGACGTGCCCAATGAAGCCGCGGCGGCGATGTCGCTTATCGAGAACATCCAGCGTGAAGACCTGAACCCGCTCGAAGAGGCGCAAGGCCTGCAACGGCTGGTCGCAGAGTTTGGGCTCACTCACGAAGCGGCAGCCCAAGCCGTCGGCCGCTCGCGAAGCGCTGCGAGCAATCTGCTGCGCCTGCTCAATCTGGCCGAGCCAGCGCAGGCGATGCTCATGGCGGGCGACATCGACATGGGGCATGCACGTGCGCTGCTGTCGCTCGATCGCGGCACGCAGATCACCGCGGCCAACCAGATCGCCGCGAAGAAGATGTCCGTCCGCGAAGCGGAGGCGCTCGTCAAGAAGCTCGCAGCCGAGTTCAGCCTTTCGCCGTCACCGCGTCGCGGTGCGGCGGCCGGGGAGAAGTCGCGCGACCTGCAACGCGTCGAGGAAGAACTGGCCGATCTGCTCACCGCCGAGGTCGAGGTTCGCCTCAAGAAACGCACCAAGCGCGGCGGGCAGCTTCAGCAGAGCGGCGAACTGGCAATCCACTTCGGCACGCTCGACGCGCTGAACGGACTGATCGACCGCCTACGCCGAATGGCATAAGCCGGGCGCCTTCGGCCACTGACCTTTCCGGCGATTGATTCGCCAACTTCTTTCCGCGAAGCTCGTCCGTTACGTTTCTTAGATCAAGAAATATTAGGAGGAGTCAGCATGCAGTTCACCAGATTCCCGCTCGCGGCTGTCGCCGTCGGCGCCTTGCTTCTCGTCACCGGTTGCGAGACGACCGACATGCAGATGGGCAGCCAGGCCGCCAAGACCACCGCCACCGGCAGTGCGGCTGGCAGTGCGAGCGCCAATACCAGCTCCGCACTGGAACGCTGCCCGGCACCGCTCGGCACGGTGTCGTTGATCGAGAACCAGTCGGCCGGCTGGTACACCGTGTTGACGGGTGAATATCGGTTGCCGCCGACCGCGAACCTGTTGCGCCTGCTGGTGCAGCAATCGAACTGTTTCGTCGTGGTCGAGCGCGGCGCGGCTGGCATGAACGCGATGAACCGCGAGCGCGCCATCTCTTCATCCGGCGAAATGCGTGCGGGCAGCAACTTCGGCCGTGGCCAGATGGTGGCGTCCGACTACGGCCTGTCGCCTGAAATCGTCTTCAGCAACAACAACGCGGGTGGCGCAGGCGCTGCCTTGGGCGGCCTGGTCGGTGGGCGCTACGGCGGCTTGCTGGCCGGCGTCGGCGGCAACATGCAGACCAAGGAAGCCAGCGCATTGCTGACCCTCATCGACAACCGCTCCGGCGTTCAAGTGGCGGCCTCCGAAGGCAGCGCCTCCAAGACCGACTTCGGCGCGTTCGGATCGGTGTTCGGCGGCTACGGCGGCGGCGGCATGGGTGGCTACACGAACACCGCCCAAGGCAAGGTGATCGCTGCGGCGTTCATGGACGCCTTCAACCAGATGGTGGTGTCTTTGCGCAACTACAAAGCCCAGACTGTGCAGGGCCAAGGCCTCGGTGGCGGCGGCCGACTGGGCGTCGACGGCGGCGCCGCCCCGTCGCAAACCTACGTCCCCTCAGAAGCTCCCGCCCGCAGAAAGAAATAGCGCAACCAAGCCCCAATAGCAAAGGCTCTAACAGCAAAGCCCGGCACAGCCGGGCTTTGTTTGTTGGTGAGGCGCCGTCGAACCGGCTCTGCCGGGCGACCAGCGCCGCCCCCCCGGTGAGGGGGGAGGTTGAGCGGACACGAAGTGCCGCCCAACCCTAGGGGGTCAGCGAAAAATCTTTCCGGGATTCATGATGTTCTTCGGATCCAGCGCCTGCTTGATGGTCCGCATCATGTCCACCGCACCGGCACCCGCCTCGGTCACCAGAAAGTCCATCTTGTGGAGCCCAACGCCGTGCTCGCCGGTGCAGGTGCCTTCCAGCTCGATCGCGCGCATCACCAGCGCGTGGTTCAGCGCCTCGGCCTTGGTGCGCTCTTCTGCATCGTTCGGGTCGATCAGATAACCGAAGTGGAAGTTGCCGTCGCCGACGTGGCCGACGAGGAAGTAGGGGATGCCGCTGGCATCGGCCTCGGCGACCGACTCGAGCAGGCAGTCGGCCAGCCGCGAGATCGGCACGCAGGTGTCGGTGCTGATCGCGCGGCAGCCCGGACGCGACTGGATCGCAGCGAAATAAGCGTTGTGCCGCGCCGTCCAGAGCCGCGTGCGCTCTTCTGGCGTGCTGGCCCATTCGAAGGCATTGCCGCCGTGGCCGCTGGCGAGTTCCTGCACCGTCTCGGCCTGTTCCTTGACGCTGGCCGGCGAGCCATGAAATTCCATCAGCAGCAGCGGCTCTTCGCGCAGCGTGAGCTTGGAGTAGGCATTGACCATGCGCACCGTGTTCACGTCGATCAGTTCGACGCGCGCGATCGGAACGCCCAGCTGGATGATCTCGATGGTCGTGCGCACCGCATCCTCGATGCTCGGGAACGAGCAGATCGCCGCCGACACCGCTTCGGGCAGCGGATAGATGCGCAGCGTGATCTCCGTGACGACGCCGAGCGTGCCTTCGCTGCCGACCATCAGGCGGGTGAGGTCGTAGCCCGCCGAGGATTTTTTCGCGCGTGTCCCGGTGCGAATCACTTCACCGCTGGCCGTGACGACTTCCAACGCCAGCACGTTCTCGCGCATGGTGCCGTAGCGGACCGCGTTGGTGCCGCTGGCGCGCGTGGCGGTCATGCCGCCGATCGAGGCGTCGGCGCCCGGATCGATCGGAAAGAACAGCCCCGTGCTCTTGATCTCTTCGTTGAGCGCCTTGCGCGTGACGCCTGGCTGCACCGTGACTGTGAGGTCGTCGGCGTTGATCGACAGCACCTTGTTCATGCGCGACACGTCGATGCTGATGCCGCCTTGCACGGCGAGCAGATGGCCTTCGAGCGACGAGCCGACGCCGAAGGGGATGACCGGCACGCTGTATTCGCGCGCGAGCGCGACGGCGTCGGCAACGTCTTGCGTCGATTGGGCGAAGACCACCGCCGAGGGCGGCGGCGCCTCGAACGACGACTCGTCACGGCCATGTTGCGTACGCACGGCCAGCGCGGTGGAGCAGTTGGTGCCGAAGCGCGCCTTCAACGCGTCGATCAATGCATCGGGCGTGTTGCGCAGCGCCAGTTCGGGCGTGAGATGGGCGAGGGCGGTGGGTGCGTTCATAGGTGTCTCCGGAGGCGATCTGCGGTCAGTCGCCTGCTGTGTGTCTATTGGCGGTCTACCATTCTAAGAACACCCCGTAAAAATACACAGTCGAAGGACACACCAACATGGGCAACCGCCTGACGCAGATCGCCACCCGCACCGGCGACGACGGCACCACCGGCCTGGGCGACAACTCCCGCGTGCCCAAAGACCACCTGCGCGTGCATGCGATGGGCGACGTCGACGAGCTGAACTCGCAGATCGGCGTGCTGCTGTGCGAGCCGATGCCGGGCAACGTCCGTGAACTGCTGGTCGACATCCAGCACCAGCTTTTCAACCTCGGCGGCGAGCTGTCGATGCCCGGCTACACGCTGTTGAAACCCGAGGCGCTGCTGCAGATCGACAACGCGCTGGTCGAGCACAACGCGGCGTTGCCGCGGCTGGCGGAATTCATCCTGCCTGCCGGCACGCGGGCGGCGTCGCTGGCGCATGTCTGCCGCACGGTTGCACGGCGTGCCGAGCGTGCGGTGGTGTCGCTGGGTGCCGCGACAGAGATCAACGATGCGTTGCGGCAGTACCTCAATCGGTTGAGCGATCTGCTGTTCGTGCTGGCGCGTGTGCTGAACCGGATGGACGGCGGCGACGATGTCTACTGGAAGAGCGAGCGGATGGCGCGTGCAGCGGCGGCCGATGCAAACGGCACCGATGCAGCGGATGGTGGCGTGCCCGCAGCCTAGCTTCGCTCTGCGGTCGAAGGGGCGACAACCCCCGCGAGTTCTGCCGCCGACCCGAAGGCCAGCGTGAAGCCTAGCGCACCGTGCCCGGTGTTGAAGAGCATGTTGTCCGGCGCGCCGGCGACCCTGCCGATGATCGGCACGCCGGTCGGTGTCGCCGGGCGCATGCCGGTCCACGGTGCGAGTTCGACGAAGTCGCTGCAGTGCGGAAACAGCGCTTTCGTGGCGGCGACCAGCGTGTCGATGCGGCCTGCCGGAATGTCACTGTCGTGGCCGACGATCTCTGCCATGCCGGCCACGCGCAGGCGCGAGCCGATGCGTGCGAACACGGTCTTGCGCGCGCTGTCGGTCACGCTCACCGTCGGCGCTGCGCCGGGTGAACGGTCGACGTCGAGGGTGATGCTGTAGCCCTTCAGTGGGTACACCGGCAGGTAGGCGCCCAATTGGCGTCCGAAGCGTGCAGAGGCGCTCCCCAGCGCCATCACGAAGGCGTCCCCCTGGACCGGGCCGCCTGTGGTTTGCACGGCATGAACGCGGCCTTGCTTCAGGTCGAAGCCCTCGATGTCCGCGCCCAACGCGAAGACCACGCCGCGCGAGCGCAGCAGCTGTTCGAGCGCGCGGCACACCTTGAGGCAATCGGCTGCGCATTCGCTGGGCGTGTACACGGCCCCGGCGATCTGACGGTGATAGCCGGCGAGCGCGGGTTCGATGGCGACGACTTCTTCGCGTGAGACGAGCCGCTGCGGCGCCGAGCCCAGGTCGCGCTGCAGGTCGATCTGGCGCCGTGCGCCTTCCAGGGCATCGGCACCGCGGTACAGCACCAGTTTGCCGGTGGCAGAGAAGTCGATGTCGGATGACAGCTCGGTGCGCATGCTGTCGAACACGACGCGGCTCGCAGAGGCGAGCGCGAGCAAACGCGCGGTGCTGGCGGCGGCGGTCTGCGCGTTGCACGCGGCGAGGAAGGCGAGGGCCCAGCGCCACTGCTGCGGATCGAGCTTCGGCCGCAGCTTGAGCGGCGATGAAGGCGAGAGCAGGAGGTGCGGCAGTTGCCGCCAGATCGACGGATCGGCCAGCGGTGCCACGTACGAATAACTCAGCTGTGCCCCGTTGCCGGCACTCGCGCCTTCGCCGGGCGCCGCCCGATCGATCACCGTGACCCGATGGCCGTCACGCTGCAGTTGCCAGGCCGTGGCCAGTCCGACAATGCCAGCGCCGAGCACGCAAATGTGCATGGATATCCTTGTTTCCTGTTCTGGAAAATGCCGATGCGCTCGAGCTTGCGAGCCTGGCTAATGATGTTGGCACCCGCCTTGCGTAGTCCTGAAGTCTGTTCTCAAGTTTCTTGTCTGTTCAATTCTCCAAGGAGGTCCCCATGAAACTTTCCGCCCTCGCGACCGCCATGCTGGCCCTTGCCGCAACACTGGCAGCCACTCCAAGCGCTTATGCCGCCGACACGCTCGCCAAGATCGCCGCGGCCAACAAGATGACCGTGGCCTACCGCGAGTCGTCGGTTCCGTTCAGTTATCTCGACGGCCCTGAAAAGCCGATCGGCTTCTCGGTGGAACTCACGAACGCCATCGTCGCAGCCGTCAAGCAAAAACTGGGCAAGCCGAATCTCGAAGTCGGCTTGATGGCGGTGACCTCGCAGAACCGCATCCCGCTCATCACCAACGGCACGATCGATCTCGAGTGCGGCTCGACCACCAACAACACGGCGCGCGCCAAGGATGTGGCTTTTGCCATCAATCATTTCTACACGGGCACGCGGCTGCTGGTGAAGAAGGGCGCCGGCATCAAGGACTACCCTGATCTCAAGGGCAAGAAGGTCGCCATCACGACCGGCACGACCAATGTGCAGGTGGTGCGCAAGTACAGCACCGACAAGAACCTGGACATCGACATCGTGATGGGCAAGGACCATTCCGATTCGTTGCTGCTGGTCGAGAGCGATCGTGCCACGGCCTTCGCGATGGACGACATCCTGTTGTACGGCTTGAAGTCCAATTCCAAGAATCCGGCCGACCTCGAAGTGGTGGGCGAGGCACTGCAGGTCGAGCCTTATGCCTGCATGCTGCCGAAGGACGACCCGCAGTACAAAGCGCTGGTCGACGGCGTGATCACCGGCATGATGAAGTCGGGCCAGTTCGACAAGCTCTACGACAAGTGGTTCATGCAGCCCATCGCTCCGAAGAACCTGCCGATCGGCCTGCCGATGAGCAAGGAACTGAAAGACAACATCAAGACGCCGAGCGACAAACCGGCGACTTGAGCGAGCGACACCCGGGTGTGCTGAGAGCACCCTTGCCGTTACGCGGCTTTACCTGACGCACACTTGCTCCGGGTGCGGGCGACACATGGGCGGAAGACACTGAACACTCGTCATTCACACATGAAGGAGTTTCAAATGAACAAGCCCACCACCCGCATTCTTGCAGGCGCTCTCGCAGCGCTGGCACTGTGCACGGCAACCACAGGCGCCTTCGCACAAGATCGTCGCTTCCTGCAGGACCGGCAACAGCCGCAGCAACAGCAGGCACAACAACAGTTTCAGCCGCGCCCCGGCCAGCAGCAATTCGATCACCGTGGTGACGGCTATCGCGGTCAGCAGGACTTTCGCGCCGGCCGCCAGTTCGATCGCGGCGGCTTTCCGCAGCCCCACGCCGACTGGCGCCGCGGTGGCCGCGTGCCGCAGGAATACCGTGGCCGCAACTACGTGGTCAACGATTGGCGCGCAAACCGCCTGAGCGCGCCTCCGCGTGGTTACCAATGGGTCGGTGTGGGCGGTGACTTCGTGCTGGCAGCAGTGGCCACCGGGTTGATCGCGCAGATCATCTCGAACCAGTAAGCAAAGCGCGGCGGCCAGGCGCTGGCTTGCCGCTGCCTCGCTCGGCCTCTCGCCGCCTTAATCGGCAACGGCTGCCGGCGTCATCTGCGCACAGATGTTCTTTCCCGTGATCGTGAGCCTGAGCCCGCCACCTTGCCATTCGAGCCAGTTGAGCGCCACGTAGGCTTCGATGTCGTCGACGTCGATCTGGTCGGCGTGTCGTTCGCGGAGCATGGCAACGGTCGCCGGCAAAGCGAGCCTGAGACGGTCGCGCCGGATGGTCTCGGCAGAAACGAAGTCCTTCGGGGCAACTTGAGGGCGGCGCAGCGGCATGACGATCCATTTCGGGAGCAGTACTGTGTCCCAATGTACGCTGGCCGGCGCGTCTGTCACGGACTTATTTGACGCTGTCGTGCATCTGCTGAGTGGCTGTGCCACTGAGCCAACAGATCGCTCGACTCCATGACCAGCCCGAGGTGCAGCGAGACCATGGTGAGCGCCGCTGCTTCGAGGTGCGCGTCGGTACCGCGCACCAGGTCGCGCAGCACGATCACCCGGTAGTTATGGTTGTTGGCATCGAACGCCGTATTGAGCACGCAGCAGTCGGTGAAGCCGCCTTCGAGCACGACCGTCGTGATGCGCTGGTTGCGCAGCAAAAAATCCAGGTCGGTCGGGTAGAAGGCCGACAGCCTTCGCTTGTTTTCGACGCGCATGTCACCCGGCTCGACGCGCGTCACCCACTCGGTCCACGGCGACCCTTCGATGGCGTGCGCATCGGCATTCGGTATCGCGCCGACATGCAGTGGAAAGGTGCGACGCCATGCCGACGGTATGCCGTGGATGTCGTCGACACCGTCGGGCCGCAATGTCGACTTCACATGCACGATGCGGCCGCCGAGTGCGCGCACTTGGTCGTGAAACGCATCGATGGGTGCGACCACGTCGCGCGCACGCGGTGCCGGACAAGGACAGTCGGGCGACTCGTCCAGATGACCGCGGTGCATGTCGATCGAAATCACTGCGGTGGTGGCCGGATCGAGGTAATCGCGAAACTGGCTCGCATCGAGCTCGCGCTCTTTCTCGTAGACGAACGCGCGCAGGCGTGGCGGAGTCTTCAAGGTCGTCATCGTCTTTCTTCCCGCAGGTAAGGCTCGCCCAATGCACCAGGCTCTCCATCACTCCCGGTGCCTCCATTGCTCTTCTTTCGCGCGATGGCGACCCAGATCATCACAGCCAGCGTGATGGCGTATGGCGTCATCGAGACGAAGTACTGCGGCAGCTGCACGCCGGCCGCGGCCAGCTGCGGAATCAACGCTTCGATGCAGCCGAACAGCACCGCGCCGGCCAGCGCTTTCCACGGCGACCAGCGCGCAAAGATGACCAGGCCGACCGCGATCCAGCCACGCCCTCCGGTCATGCCGGCGATCCACAGCTTGGTGCTCACCACCGAGATATAGGCGCCTGCCAGCCCGACCAGCGCGGCACCTGCGAGCACCGCGACGAAGCGCCACGCGCCAACGCTGATGCCGGCCGCATCGGCGGCCTGCGGGTTCTCGCCGACCGCGCGCAGGCGCAGGCCGGCACTGGTGCGAGTGAGGTACCAGACCACGGCGATGAAGATCGGCAACGTGAGGTAGACCACGATGTTCTGCGCGAAGAGCCGGCCGATCAGCGGCAGTTCCGACAGCGGCCACAAGGGCAGCGCACTGAAGCCGGTCACCGCCACGTTGGTCCAGCCGAACAGCGTGCCGACGAGGCTGGTCAGCCCCTGGCAAAAGAAGACGAGCGCCAGCCCGGCGATGACCTGGTTCACGCGCAACAGGATCGTCATGACAGCGAAGAGCACCGACACCGCGCTCGCCGCCAGCATCGCGATGACGAGCGACAGACCGGGATGCCCGAAGGCGATCTGCGCACCGATGCCGGCGAGCGCGCCGACCAGCATCAGGCCCTCGGCCCCGAGCGACAGCACGCCCGATCGCTCGGTCAGGATGAGTCCGAGCGCGGCCAGCGCATACGGCACCGCGAAGTCCGGCGCGTTGCCCAACCAGTTTGTCGCTATCGCGAACGCACTCATCGAACGCGCCGTATCCGGTGCCGGATAAAGAAGTCCGACGACGCGACGCAGATCACCACGATCGCCTGGATCAACTGGACCATCGAGAACGGGATTTGATAGAACACCTGCAGGTTGCGGCCCGCCACGAAGAGCGCCGCCACCAGCACCGCGACCACGGTGGCCGCCAGCGGGTTGTTGCGCGCCAGGAACGCGATGAGGATGCCGGAGAAGCCGTAGCCCGCGTAGAAGGCTTGCGTCAGTCGGCCCTCTTGCCCGGCCACCACCACGAAGCCCGCGATGCCCGACAGCGCACCCGACAACAGCACCGCCGACAGGATCATCTTGCGCACCGGCACGCCCACCGCATCGGCCATGCGTGGGTTGGCGTAGACGAAGCGAAGGTACAGCCCCGCCCGGCTGACGCCGACGAACCACCATGCCAGCAGCGCGACGACGAGCGCCAGGCCGATGGCCGCCGTGCTCACGTTGCCGAACCATTCCGGCAAGCGCTCGAAGGCGCGGAACTGGGGCGAGTAAGGAAACGAATCCTTCGGATCTTTCCAGGCGCCGTAGACAAGGTGCAGCAGGAAGTAGCCGGCGATGTAGTTGAGCATCAGCGTCGAGATGATCTCGTTGACTTGCAGCTTGAGCTTGAGCAGCGCGGGGGCCAGCGCCCACAGCAGGCCGAGCGCTATCGATACAACGAGCATCAGCGGCAAGCGCAAGGCAGGCGGTCCGACGTCGAAGAACGAGATGGCGGTCGCACCGATGGCGCCCCAGATCATCTGCCCTTCGAGCCCGAGGTTCCAGAAGCGCGCGCGAAACGCCATCGACGCCGCGATGCCGACAAGGATCATCGGCGCCGCCTGAAACAGCACCGCCATCAGGCTTTGCGTGTCGAACAGCGTCTGCAGCACGAACTCGTTGAGCAGCTCGTTGGCCGGCACGCCCGCCGCCACCAGGATGGCCGCGGAGATGCCCATGCCGAGGACGAGCGAGACGGCCAGGATCGCAGCTTGCGGCACCCATCCCATCTGCTGCCGGATCTCCAACGCGAAGCGACGGCTGGCAAGCGGTTGCCGTGTCACGGTTGCAGTGGCGGACGAAACCGCCGACGTCGATGCGTCCACAGCGTCTACAGCGTCAACAGCGAGCTCAGCCATGGTCGACCATCGCCTGGCCCACGGCCTGTCGGTCGGCCGGCTGATCGAATTCCGCGACGATGCGTCCGCGCGTCATCACGCCGACGCGATCGGCCAGCGCCAGCACTTCGTCGAGGTCTTCGCTGATGAGCAGCACGGCTGCGCCGGCATCGCGTGCCGCCCGCAGCCGCGCATGCACTTCGGCACCGGCTCGTACGTCGAGCCCGCGGCTCGGGCTGTGCGCCAGCACGACGCGCGGCGTGCGGCCGAACTCACGCGCGAGCACCAGCTTCTGCGCATTGCCGCCCGACAGCAACGCGGCTTTCTGATCGAGGTTGCGCACGCCCTGCACATCGAACTGTTTCACGGCGGACTCGGCATCGGC
>CAXTCC010000048.1:0-2421 GCA_964242015.1 uncultured Variovorax sp. | reverse complement strand
TGACCGTTGCCGCCGACGCCGGCCAGCCCGTAGATCTCGCCGGCGTGCAGCGTGAGGTCGACACCGTCGAGCGCAGGGCGCGCATCGCCGTCGACCGTCGCTGATGCAGTGCGCAACCCGCGCACCGTGAGCCGCGCGGCACCGGCCTGCGCGCGCTGCGGTCGCAAGGTCGCGTGCGCGATCGAGTCGCCGACCGTGAGTTGAACGAGCTCCGATACGGCCGTCTGCTTCGGGTCGACCGTCTTCACCGTGCGGCCGCCACGCATGACCGTCACGCGATCGGCATAGCTCTTCACATCGGCCATCTTGTGCGTTACCAGGACGACGGCCGAACCGCTGCGTGCCAGCGCCTGCACCGTCGACAGCAAGCGCTCGGCTTCGCGGTCGGTCAGCACCGCAGTGGGCTCGTCGAGGATCAGGATGCGCGCACCTGCGAGCAGCACCTTCAGGATCTCGACGCGCTGTTGTTCGGCGATCGACAAGCGCTCGGTGCGTTGCCGCGGATCGATGTCGAAGCCGAGCTCGTCGGCCTTGGCGCGGATCTGCGCCTCGAGCGCGCCGAGCCGCTTGCGATGGCTGCCTTCACCCGATGCGAGCGGATGCCCGAGCAGGATGTTCTCGGCCACGGTGAACGGCTTCACCAGCTTGAAGTGCTGGTGCACCATGCCGATGTGGTGCCGCGCCGCATCGCGCGGGCCATCGAGCCGCACCGCGTTGTCGTCGACCAGCATGTGGCCCGACTCCGGCGCATAGAGCCCGGCCGCGATGTTCATCAGCGACGACTTGCCGGCGCCGTTCTCGCCGAGCAGCGCGTGCACCTCGCCCCAGCGCGCATCGAAGTCCGCGTCGATCAGCGCCTTGAAGCCGTCGAAGGACTTGCAGATGCCGGTGAGCTGCAGCGCGGTCGCCATGAATTCGAATTCCCTGTCGTTCCCTCTGCGTGACTCCTGCCTTACTTCTGCGTGACCACGCCCTTGACGTACCAGTCCATCTTCCAGAGGTCGGCGTCCGACAGCGTGCCGCCTGCGGCCACTCGTTCCTTGCCGTCACGGTCTTTCAGCGGGCCAGCGTAGATCTGCTTGCCCTTGAGGATGGCATCGCGCTCGGCGGTGATCATCGCGGCCTTGTCTTTCGGCACGCCCGCGCCGAAGCCGGCGATGTCGGTACCGCCGTCCTTCATCTCGATGAAGGCGCCGTACTGCGCTGGCTTCCAGTTGCCGGCCATGATCTTCTTGAGTTCGGGCGTCAGGAACTTGTCCCAGACCCACACCGACGAGCACAGCGTGGCCTTGGGCGCGAACTGGCGCAGGTCGCGGTGGTGGCCGGTGCCGTACACGCCGCGTTCCTGCGCGACGATCTGCGGTGTCGGCGAATCGACGTGCTGGCCGATGACGTCGGCGCCCTGGTCGATCAATGCCATGGCGGCTGCGCGCTCCTTCACCGGGTCGTTCCAGGCGCCGGTGTAGATCACGTTGACGGTGGCGTTGGGGTTGACCTTTTGGGCACCGAGCGCAAAGGCGTTGACGGTCCAGTTCACCACGCCGAAAGGGTTGGCCGCCACGAAGCCGAGCTTGCCGCTCTTCGACGCGGCGCCGGCCGCCATGCCGCACAGGTACTGGCTCTCGTAGGTGCGGCCGTAGAACGATTCGAGGTTGCTGCCGTTGGTGGTGCCCGAGCCGTTGAGGAACGCGACGTCGGGGTACTTGGCAGCGAGTTCCTTGAAGGTGTCGGAGTAGCCGAATGCCGTGCCGATGATGATGTTGGCCCCACGCGAGATGAAACGCTCGGCCGCCGGCTTGATGGCCGATGCGTCTTCCGGCACGTTCTCGACGAACTGGATCTTCTTGCCCGTCGCGGCCTCGACCTTGATGCGCGCCTCGTCGAAAGCCTGCGTCCAGCCGCCGTCGTTCTTCGGGCCGAAGTAGATCATCGCGATCTTCGGCTCACCCTTGAGCGTGAAGCCATCGGCCATGGCCGGTGCGACGAGAACGGTGCAGGCGGTCAGCGCCACGAGGGCGTACGGGGCGGTTTTGCGGAACATGGTCAGGCCTTTGGTGGTGAGCATTGAAGACATCGGGAAAGAGGAAGGGAGCAGGGTCGACAGGGCCGCGTCACATCATGAAGTTGATGCGGAACACGTTGCCTTCCGGGTCGAGCAGCACCGACTGGTACCAGTCGTAGTAAGTGACGTACGGTGCCTTGATCAAGGTCGCACCGGCAGCCACCGCGACCGGCACCATGCGGTCGACATCGGCCTGGCTGTCGACATCGATGTTGAGCAAAAACTTGACGCCGCGCGTATCGGAAAACTCGGCCAGGTGCAGCAACTCATAGGCGTCGAGCGCGTTGAAGCCCAGGCTCGATTTGCCGGTGTCGAGCCCTCGAAAGATCGGTGAGCGGATCGCCTCGATCTCGGGGAAG
>CAXTCC010000047.1:12412-22078 GCA_964242015.1 uncultured Variovorax sp. | reverse complement strand
ACGGTCGACCTCGTGGTCGAGATGGCGGTCTACAACCCGTTCGACTTCTTCCTCGAGCCGCAGGCCGAGAACTTCCCGTTCAAGTACACCGAATCGCAGGCTGTCGAACTCGCGCCTTACCTCGTCGCCGACCCGGTCACGCCACTGGTCGAGGCCTACCTCGAAAAAGTCGATCGCAAAGCGCAACGCACCATCGACTTTCTGGTCGGCATCAACCAGCAGATCCAGAAAGACGTCGCCTACCTGATCCGCATGGAACCCGGCGTGCAGACGCCGGAAGAAACGCTGACCAATGGCAGCGGTTCATGCCGCGACTCGGGCTGGCTGCTGGTTCAGTTGCTGCGCCACATCGGCCTGGCAGCACGCTTCGTTTCAGGCTACCTGATCCAGCTGACGCCGGACGTGAAGGCGCTCGACGGCCCGAGCGGCACCACGGTCGACTTCACCGACCTGCACGCCTGGTGCGAAGTGTTCCTGCCGGGCGCAGGCTGGGTCGGCCTCGACGCCACCTCGGGCCTGCTGGCCGGCGAAGGCCACATCCCGCTCGCCTGCACACCGACGCCATCGAGCGCCGCGCCGATCGAGGGTGTGGTCGACGACGCCGAGGTGGAGTTCGGCCATGAGATGAAGGTGACGCGCATCTACGAATCGCCGCGCGTGACCAAGCCCTACACCGAAGAGCAATGGGCCGAGGTGCTGGCCCTCGGCGATGCGGTCGACAAGCGCCTGCAAGCCGGCGACGTGCGCCTGACCATGGGCGGCGAACCAACCTATGTCGCCACCAGCGACCGCGATGCCGCCGAGTGGAACATCGATGCGCTCGGCCCGACCAAGCGCGGCTACGCCACCGAACTCGTGCAAAAGCTGCGCGCCGAATACGGCAAAGGCGGCTTCCTGCACTTCGGCCAGGGCAAGTGGTATCCCGGAGAGCAGCTCCCGCGCTGGGCGCTGTCGATTTTCTGGCGCGGCGACGGCGAAACGCTGTGGCACAACCCCGAACTCTTCGCCGACGAGCGCGTGCCCACGCACTACACCAGCGAAGACGCGCGCCGCTTCACCACCGTGCTGGCGCACAAGCTCGGCCTGACCGAGCGCTACATCCAGCCAGGCTACGAAGACGTCTACTACTACCTCTGGCGCGAGCGCCGCTTGCCGGTGAACGTCGATCCGTTCGAGTCCAAGCTGGACGACGAACTGGAGCGCGTGCGCCTGCGCCGCGTGTTCACCCAGAAGCTCGATGCGGTCATCGGCTACATGCTGCCGATCGAACCCGGCAGCGCCGACAAGGATGCACCGGCACTTGAAGGCCCGGGTTGGAAGACCGGGCCGTGGTTCCTGCGTGACGACCGCCTCTATCTCATCCCCGGTGATTCGCCGATGGGTTATCGCCTGCCGCTCGATTCGCAGCCGTGGGCCAGCAAGGGCGACTACCCGTACCTGATCGAACGCGACCCGACGGCGCCGCGTGCTGCGCTGCCGAGCTCGGCGGATTACCGCGCGCGCTACGCCGGTGGCGCCACGGTGCCGACCGGCGACCTGGGCGCCGTGCCCTACGTCTTCGGCGCGCCGCCGGTGACCTCACCCGAATTGCGCTTTCAAGGCGCCGGTGGCCATGCGGCTGCGGCAGCCGCCGACGCTGCGAGCGCTGCGCTTGCAAGCCCCGCCGCCGGTACGGGCGATGGCGCGGCCGTTGCAGCCGATGCATCGAACGTCTCCAGTGCCACGCGGCAACCGCGCCGTGGCGAGTCGGCCCATTGGGTCACGCGCACTGCGCTGTGCGTCGAGGTGCGCGACCCGCGCCGCGCCAACGGCCCAGCTGCTGAAAAGGTCGGCACGGCATCGGGCGTGCTGTACGTTTTCATGCCCCCGCTGGCGCGCCTGGAGGATTACCTCGACCTGGTCGCCGCCATCGAAGCGACGTCGGCGCAGCTCGGCGTGCAGGTCGTCATGGAAGGCTATCCGCCACCCCGCGACCCGCGCCTGAAGATGCTCGCCGTCACGCCCGATCCGGGCGTGATCGAAGTCAACATCCATCCGGCCAACAACTGGAAGGAACTGGTCGAGCACACCGAGTTCCTCTACAACGCCGCGTTCGAAACCCGCCTGTCGGCCGAGAAGTTCATGACCGATGGGCGCCACACCGGCACCGGCGGCGGCAATCACTTCGTGATGGGCGGTGCCACGCCGGCGGACAGTCCGTTCCTGCGCCGGCCCGAATTGCTCGCCAGCCTGCTGCTCTATTGGCACAACCATCCATCGCTGAGCTATTTGTTTTCGGGCATGTTCATCGGCCCGACGAGCCAGGCGCCGCGTGTCGACGAAGCGCGCAACGACCAGGTCTACGAGCTAGAGATCGCGCTGAAAGAGATCGCCCGCAACCGCGAGATCTACGGCCAGAACATGCCGGCCTGGCTGGTCGACCGCACGCTGCGCAACATCCTGGTCGACGTGTCAGGCAACACGCACCGCAGCGAGTTCTGCATCGACAAGCTGTACTCGCCCGATTCGAGCACCGGCCGCCTCGGCCTGCTGGAGTTGCGCGCCTTCGAAATGCCGCCGCACGCCCGCATGAGCATCGCGCAGCAGCTGTTGATTCGCGCCTTCGTCGCCCGCTTCTGGGACGAGCCGTACAAGGCGCCGATGACGCGCTGGGGCACCGAGCTGCACGACCGCTTCCTGTTGCCGACTTTCGTCAAGATGGACTTCGACGACGTCATCAGCGAGATGCGTCAGGCCGGCTTTCCGTTCGACCCCAACTGGTTCGCGCCGCACCTCGAGTTCCGCTTTCCGCTGGTCGGCCAGATCCAGGCGATGGGCGTCGAGCTGTCGTTGCGCAATGCGTTGGAACCTTGGCATGTCATGGGCGAAGAAGGCTCGTCGGGTGGCACCGTTCGCTATGTCGACTCGTCGCTGGAACGCATCGAAGTGCGCGTGACCGGCTTGAACGAGAGCCGCCACGTCATCACCGTGAACGGCAAGGTGCTGCCGCTGCAACCGACCGGCACCACCGGCGAGTTTGTGGCGGGCGTGCGCTACAAGGCATGGAATCCACCTTCGGCACTGCACCCGAGCATCGGTGCACATGCACCCCTGACCTTCGACCTGGTGGACACCTGGATGAAGCGCTCGCTGGGTGGCTGCCAGTACTTCGTGGCGCATCCGGGCGGTCGCAACTACGAGACCTTCCCTGTCAATGCCTACGAGGCTGAGAGCCGGCGCCACTCGCGCTTTACGCGCATGGGTCACACGCCAGGGGTGCTCAGCACCCCTCCGGCGACGATCGAACTGGCGGGCAGCCGCGAGTTTCCGTTCACGCTCGATCTGCGCCGCTAACTGCGACATTTATCGTGTGAAGCGACACTGCAGCCGATTATTTCGTTTAGTGGTCACTCCATCAAAGTGACGACGATGTGACAATCGACCGGCTGTGGAACCTCTGAACGAATCTCTCTTCGGCGCGCAAGCGCTGGAATCGCCCGCCGCGCTGGCTTCATCGCTCGCGCCGGCGGCCGCGCCCGGTCATTACGACGAGCTGCGCGGCGAGGCCACGCGTCCAGCCCCGGTGCGAGCTGTCAGTCCGGCGCCCGGCACGCCTCTGTACGACACGGCGTCTTCTCAACCGGCGCCTCCGCTGCCGGCGCCTGAAGAAGCCGCAGCACCCCAAGACAAGCCGCCGCTCACGCCAGCGTGGGGAAAGTTCTTCGAGCACCTGGGCTCCGGCAGCTTCAGCGACCTGCCCCGCCGCGCGGTGAGTCTCGAACGGCAGATTCGCGACAACGGCGTCACATACAACGTCTATGCAGACGCCGACGGCCCGCAACGGCCCTGGTCGCTCGATCTGTTCCCGCTCATCGTCTCGCCCGAAAGCTGGGCGCAGATCGAGGCCGGCGTGCTGCAGCGCGTGCGCGTGCTCGATCGCGTGATGGCCGACGTCTACGGGCCGCAGCAGTTGCTGGCAGAAGGCTTGCTGCCCGCAGCGCTGGTCCGCGGCCATCCGGGCTACCTGCGGCCGATGCACGGGGTCAAGCCGCCCGGCGATACGTGGCTGCACATCACCGCGTTCGACCTGGCCCGCGGGCCCGACGGCAACTGGTGGGTCGTGTCGCAGCGCACGCAGGCCCCTTCGGGCCTCGGCTACCTGCTCGAAAACCGTCTCGCGATCTCGCGCCAGTTTCCGCAGGCCTTCGAAGCGCTGGACGTGCAGCGGCTGGCCTCGACCTACAGCGCGATGATGGAAGGCCTGCAGGCCATGTGCCCGGCCGGCGCGCCGCCGCACATCGCGCTGCTGACGCCCGGCCCTTACAACGAAACCTACTTCGAGCACGCCTATCTGGCGCGTTATCTTGGCGTGACGCTGGTCGAGGGCAGCGACCTCACCGTCCGCGACCAGCGCCTCTATCTCAAGACCTTGCAAGGTCTGCGACCTGTGCACGGGCTCATCAAGCGGCTCGACGATCAATTTCTCGATCCGCTGGAACTGCGCCCCGATTCGACGCTCGGCGTGCCCGGGCTGCTGCAGGCCATCCGCGCCGGCAATCTGCTGGTCGCGAACATGCCCGGCTCGGCGTTCCTCGAATCACCCGCCTTGCTGGGTTTTTTGCCGGCACTCGCGCGTCGACTCATCGGCGAAAAGCTGCAGCTCCCCGCCTTGCCGACCTGGTGGTGCGGCGAGCGTGCAGCCATGGAAGCGGTGTTGCCGCAACTCGGCGACTGCGCCATCAAGCCGACCTACCCTGGCTCCAACGCGCACACCACCTTCGAAGCCGTGCTCGGCAGTCAACTCGGCCGCCGCGAGCTCGACGAGTGGGCCGGCCGCATCGTGCGGCAAGGCGAAGCACACACCGTGCAAAGCTACCTGCCGCTGTCGCAGATGCCGACGTGGACGCAAGACATGACGCCCGGCCACATCGTGCCGCGCGCCATGTTGCTGCGCGTGTTCGCGGTGAGCGACGGCGCGCAATCGTGGCGCGTGTTGCCCGGCGGGCTGGCGCGGCTGGCCGGCTCCGACGCGCAGATCGCTTCGATGCAGCGCGGCGGCAGCAGTGCCGACGTGTGGGTGCAAACGCATGGCGAAGTCGACCGCACCACGCTGCTGCAGCCGCATGCCACACCGGCCTCGCTGGCGCGCCATCGGGCCCCCGTCACGAGTCGCGCGGCAGAGAACATGTTCTGGCTCGGCCGCTACACCGAACGCGCCGAAAACGCAGTGCGCCTCGCGCGCCTCACCCTCGACCTGCTCCGCGGTGAAGACCAGTCGTCCCGTCCGCTGCTGGCCTGGCTGCACCGCCTCGCACTGCGCAACGCGCTGGTGCCACGCGACGTTCCGAGCGCGCCCAAGTCGCGTCGCGTTTTCGAGCGCGCGCTCATCGCCGAACTGGGCAATGTCGACAAAGGCGGCAGCGTCGGCTTCAGCCTGCGCTGTGTGCGCGAAGCGGCCGCCGCGGTGCGCGAACGCCTGTCGCAAGACCATTGGAACCAGATCGTTCGCGCAGAAGACGAGTTCTTGCGCCGCAGCGCCGAACAAGCAGGCGAAGTCGGCGAAGGCGGCTACGCCACCGGCGCGGCGATGCGGTCGCTCGAAGCAGCCAGCGCAGCCCTCGCGGCCATGACCGGCGCGCAAACCGACCGCATGACGCGTGACGATGCCTGGCGCCTGCTGTCGATCGGCCGCCACATCGAGCGGCTGGGTTTCCTGTCGAGCGCGCTCGCGGCCGGCTTCGAGAACGGCGCGGTGCACGAGGTCAGCGGCTTCGAGGCGATGGTCGCGCTGTTCGACAGCACCATCACCTTCCATGCGCGCTACCAGCAGCGCCGCGACGTCGCCACGCTGGTCGACCTGCTGGTGCTCGACGGCGACAACCCACGCTCGCTGGCGTGGGTCACTCAAACGCTGCGCGGCCGCATCGCACGACTGGCCGGCAGCGCGCCGGGCAAACTCACCGCCCTCTCTTACGAGCTGCCCGACCCCGCTGCCTGGACGTTGGAACGCATGTGTGAACCGGGCGCCGAAGCGCAGTACCCGGCGTTGGTGCACCTGTTCGACCAATGCGAGTCGGCGGCTTACCATGTGTCGGACGCCATCGGCATCCGCTACTTCACGTTGACGTCCGAATCGCTGCGCTCCGTCGGGGCCTAGCGCGAGCGCAACTGGAGCCAAGCATGCTGCTGCACGTCACCCACGAAACCCGCTACGACTACACGCCGCCCGTCGAGACGGCACAGCATCTCGCGCATCTGAAGCCGATCGCCACCGCGTCGCAGCGCCTCGTGAGCCACAAGCTGCGCATCACGCCCGAGCCGGCGCAGCGCAGCGAACTGCCTGACCTCTACGGCAACGCCCGCGCATTTTTCGCGCTCGATTCGACGCACGACGAATTGATCGTCATCGCCGAAAGCGTGGTCGACACGAAGACACCCGTGCTCGCTGCGGCTGTCGCGCGCGATCTGCCGTGGGAGGCCGTCCGCGAGCGCTTCATCTACCGCAAGGGCACGACCTTCGACGCCGCATCCGACTTTGTTTTTCCGTCGCCCTACGTGCCGCGCCATGACGACTTCGCGGCGTACGCGCGACCCAGCTTCGTGCCCGGCCGACCGACCTTCGATGTCGCGATGGACCTCACCCAGCGGATGTACCGAGACTTCGATTACGAGCCCGAAAGCACCGAGATCAACACGCCCGCCGTCGAGGCCCTGGCGCAGCGCAAAGGCGTGTGCCAGGACTTCGCGCACATCATGATCGCGTGCTTTCGCACGATGGGCCTGCCGGCGCGCTACGTGAGCGGCTACCTGCTCACGCAGCCGCCGCCCGGCAAGGCCCGCCTCATCGGTGCCGACGCGTCGCATGCGTGGGTGTCGGTGTACTTGCCGGGCCGAGGCGACGGCGCGGGCAGCGCAGGCGACTGGGCCGACTTCGATCCTACCAATGGCCGCCAGCCCGGCGAAGACTACGTGACGCTCGCCTTGGGCCGCGACTATTCCGATGTCTCCCCCATGCGCGGCGTGCTGCACGGCGGCGCGCGGCATACGTTGCATGTCGGCGTGACCGTGCAGCCTGCCGAAGAGTTGCGTGAGCGCGAAGCGAAGGCCGCTGCTGCACTTGCTGCCACTGGCGCGACGTCTTCTGCGCAATCCCAGTCGCAGTCCCAATCGCCCTCTTCCTCTCAATCTCAATCGCAGCGCTGACGTTGCACTTCACTCGGAATTCCCATGAGCGTTTACGACAAACTGACCCAACTCGGCATCTCGCTGCCTGCCATCTCCGTGCCAGCCGCGGCCTATGTGCCCTTCGTGCAGACAGGCAACCTCATCTTCTTGTCGGGCCACATCGCCAAGCAGGACGGCAAACCGTGGGTGGGCCAACTGGGCGTCAACATCGGCACCGACGATGGCAAGAAGGCAGCACGCGCCATTGCCATCGACCTGCTCGGCACCTTGCATGCGGCAGTCGGAGACCTCAACAAGATCACGCGCATCGTCAAGGTCATGAGCCTGGTGAATTCCGCGCCGACCTTCACCGAACAGCATCTGGTCACCAACGGTGCCAGCGAACTCTTCGCGGAAGTCTTCGGCGCCACCAAGGGCGCGCACGCGCGCAGCGCGTTCGGCGTGGCGCAGATTCCGATGGGCGCTTGCGTGGAGATCGAGCTGATCGCAGAGGTCGCCTGAGGTTCGGCTGAGTTCGGCTCGCCAGCCGAACAGCACCGGCTCGTCAGCCAGCCACGCGCAGCGAAGAGCCGCGCACCACCAGTTCACCCTGCAGCAGCACCTGCCGCGGCGCCGCATCGAGCCCCTGCAACCGCTCGATCAAGCAATTCGCCGCCGTGCGGCCGATCTCTTCGGTTGGCTGCGAGATGGTGCTGAGCCCCGGCCCGATCAGCGAGGCCCAATCCGGTTCGTCGAATCCCACGAAGCCGATGTCACGTCCGAACTGCAGATCGAGGCGCGCCATGGCCTGTGCCACGCGAAGGGTGACGACTGCATTGCCGGCAATGACCGCAGCGCCTTTGCCCGCAGTCGTTCTCTGACCTCGCAACGAGCGTTTGCGCAACGCGCGCAAAGCATCGTCGAGTGCTGCGCCGTCGTCACTCGCGCTTTCGAAGACTTCACCTGCCACCTTCGGCCGATGCGCGGTCATGCAGGCGCCGAAAGCCGCCGTGCGTTCGCGCCGTGAGCTCACGCCCTTCGACGGCTCGGTGATGTAGAGCAACTCGCGATAGCCGCCATCGACCAGATGCTTGCAGGCAACGCGCATCGCAGCGCGGTTATCGAGCGAGACGAAGTCGGTGTGCATGCCGGCATGCCGCCGATCGACCAGCACCGCCGGCTTGCCGTGCAGCGCGTCGGCATCGACCAAGCCGGCGCCGCGCCCCAGCGTGTTGAGAATGAAGCCGTCGACCTGGTAACCCGCGAGCGCATCGATCGCCTCGCGCTCGCGATCGAAATCGTTGCCGAGGTTGAACAGCATCACGAGGTAGCCGGCATCCTGGCAGGCCTTCTCGGCACCGCGCAACACCGCCACCGAATACGGGTTGGTGATGTCGGCGACGACGAGGCCGATCAGGCGGGAGCGGCCGCGGCTCAGCGCTTGCGCCATCGGGCTCGGCGAATAGCCCAGCGCCGCGATGGCGGTTTCGACGCGCGTTGCGATGTCCGGGCTCAGCAAGCGCTCCCGGTGGTTCAAAAAGCGCGAGACCGTCGCCTTCGACACGCCGGCCGCCGCCGCCACGTCGGCGATGGTGGATCTGCCGGGACGCTGCAAAGAAACCTTTGCGTTCAAGCCGGGTTCAACCTGCTGCCGTGTCGTATGCCGCCGTGGGCCGCTCGCCCGCCAACGCCTGAAGCAGATTGGTGGTGGCGAGTTCGGCCATCGCATGCCGCGTCTCGTGCGTGGCCGAGCCGATGTGCGGCAGAGGCGTCACGCGCGGATGCGTCCGCAGCGGCGAGTCGAGCGGCAGCGGCTCCTTGGCGAAAACGTCGAGACCGGCAGCGCGCAAGCTGCCTTGATCGAGGGCTGCGATCAGCGCGGCTTCATCCACCGTCGCGCCGCGCCCGCCGTTGACGAAGACGGCCCCCGGCTTCATGCGCGCAAAAAAGCCCGCGTCGATCATTCCGCGCGTCGTCTCCGACAGCGGCAGCATCGCCAGCACGATGTCCGACTGCGCGAGCAGCGTATCGAGTGATGTGTGCGTCGCGCGGCCCTGCAAGTCAGGGGCTTGCGTCGCCAGGTCGACAGCGCGGCGCGAGTGGTACAGCACCGGCATGCCGAAGCCGAGCGCGGCGCGGCGCGCTACCGCTTGCCCGATGCGCCCGAAGCCGAGGATGCCGAGCGTCTTGCCGTGCACGTCGTAGCCGAACAGATCTTCACCGACGCTGCTCTTCCATTGGCCTTCGCGCACCAGGTTGGCCAGTTCGACGACGCGCCGTTGCGTTGCCATCAACAAGACGAACACCGTATCGGCCACGGTCTCGGTCAGCACGCCGGGTGTGTGGCACAGCACGATGCCGCGCGCGTTCAACTCGGCCAGCGGGTAGTTGTCGACGCCGACCGAGATGCTCGAGATCACCTCGAGTTGCGGTGCCGCGTCGAGCAGCGCAGCGTCGACGGGATGGCTGGCGCCGATGAGTCCGTGCGTCGTCGGCAGGGCCGCGTCGAACACCTCGGGCAGC
>CAXTCC010000047.1:0-12312 GCA_964242015.1 uncultured Variovorax sp. | reverse complement strand
TCACAGTCCAGCCTCGTTGAGTTGGGCCCGCGTCGGCAGGCCTTCGGTATCGCCCAGAACCTGCACCGCGCGTGCGCCGATCCAGGCACCGCGACGAACTGCTTCGGGCACGCTTTGGCCTTCGAGCAGCGCGCTCACCACACCCGCGGCAAAGCCGTCGCCGGCGCCCACGGTGTCGATCACTTCGGCCACGGGAAATCCTTCGACGCGACCCGTGCCGGCGACGTCGCTGTCGTAGTACGCGCCCTGGGCGCCCAGCTTGACGACGACCAGCTTGGCGCCCAGCCGGCGATAGAACGTCGCGATGGCCTCGGGTTCGCTTTCGCCGGTCAGCAGCAGGCCTTCTTCGACACCGGGCAAGACCCAGTCGGCCCGCGACGCGAGCTGGTTGATCCAGTGCCGCATCGTTTCGGTGGAAGCCCAGAGCGTCGGCCGCAGGTTGGGGTCGAACGAGATGGTGCGACCGGCCGCGCGCATCACGTCCATCGTCTTCAACGCGGCTTGCAGGCTGGTGTCGGAGATGGCGGCAAAGACGCCGGTGGCGTGCAGATGCCGCGCCGAGCGCAGCCACGTTGCATCGACATCGCCCGGCCCCATCTGGCTCGCGGCCGACCCCTTGCGGTGGTACTCGACCGGCGGATCGCTGCCGTCGGTGACACGACCCTTGAACTGAAAGCCGGTGCGCTGCGATGCATCGCAGATCACATGCGAGCAGTCGATGCCCTCGCCCTTCATCGCGGCGATCAGGTAGCGACCCATCGAGTCGGTGCCGAGCCGACTGGCCCAACCGACCTTCAGGCCGAGGCGCGCCAGGCCGATGGCGACGTTGGTCTCGGCGCCAGCCGTGCGCTTGTGAAACGACTCTGCGTTTTCGATCGGACCGGGCCGGTCGGCGACCAGCAGCAACATCGCTTCCCCGAACAGCGCGACATCGAATGCGGTGTCTGTCATGCGAATACCTCTGCGATCACAGCGCGCGAACGAAGGCGATCTGCTCGCGCGCCACCGCCAGCAAGTCGTCGCCCATCAGCGGGTATTCGATGGCACGCGGCACATCCGCCGGCAGCGCCCGAAACAGCGCGCGCCAGGGCGCGGCAGATTCAGCCAACGGCACCGCCACCCACTTGGCCGGCAGCCGCTGCACGCCCTTGCAATGCACGTAGCGCACGCGCTTGCCGAGTGCCTTGGCCGCTTCGATCGGGCATTCGCCGACGTGGTGCCAGTTGCCCATGTCGAAGGTCATGCCGAGCGAGACACCGGCGCTTTCCGCTGCATTGAAAAAGGTCATCAGCGCCGGCAACGAACCGGCCGACACGGTCTGGTCGTTCTCGATCAGCAGCTCGATGCGCGTCTCGGACAACTGCACCTTCAAGCCCCACAACGAGCCATGCGAGCTCGCCCGAAAGTCGCCGATCGACATCTTCAGTCGCTTGGCACCGAGCGTCGTCGCTGCTGAAATGCCGCGACCCAGGGCTGCGCTGTCGAGCCAGCCGCCTTCGGCCCACAAACCTTCGGGGCTGGAATAGACCGAAGCCAGGCCTGCCAGCGCGGGCAATTCAGTCGCAGGGTCACGCAGCATTTCCCCACGCACCTCAACCGAATCGGCACCGGCGGATTTCGCCAAGTGGGCATACCACAGCTGACCATGGCGGCCGACTTCGGCCGTGCCGAAAGACGACAGCGAAACGAGAACGGTGGACATCAATGCGCCTGGTTCGAGCTCAGGATCTGCCCGAGGAACTGCTTGAGCTTTTCGTTCTTCGGGTTGCCGAAGAATTCGGCCGGCGGCGCTTGTTCGAGGATCTTGCCGTCGGCCATGAAGATCACGCGGTCGGCCACGCTGCGGGCAAAGCCCATCTCGTGCGTGACGCACAACATCGTCATGCCGTCGTCGGCCAGGCTGATCATGGTGTCGAGCACTTCCTTGACCATCTCCGGGTCGAGCGCCGAAGTCGGCTCGTCGAACAGCATGATCTTGGGCGTCATGCAAAGCGCGCGCGCAATTGCCACGCGCTGCTGCTGACCGCCGGACAACTGGCTCGGGTACTTGTTGGCTTGCTCGGGAATGCGGACGCGCGTGAGGTATTTCATCGCGACCTCTTCGGCCTGCGCTTTCGTCATGCCGCGCGAGCGCATCGGCGCCAGCGTGCAGTTCTGCAGGATCGTCAGGTGCGGAAACAGATTGAACTGCTGGAACACCATGCCGACCTCGGCGCGCACCGCATCGACGTTCTTGCCACCGGCCGTCAGGTCGATGCCGTCGACGACGATCTTTCCCTTCTGCACGGTCTCGAGCCGGTTGATGCAGCGGATCAACGTCGACTTGCCCGAGCCCGAAGGCCCGCACACGACGATGCGTTCACCCGGTCGCACATCGAGGTCGATGTCGGTCAGCACCTGGAAGGTGCCGTACCACTTGTTGACCGCCTCGATGCGGATGATCGAATCGGCCGCCATCACTGCATCTTCGGCAGGTCGGCTTGCAGCCACTTCTGGTAGAGCTTGTTGAGCTCGCCGTTCGCGGTGTTCTTCGCGACGAAATCATTCACCGCCTTGGTCAGTTCTTCCTGGCCCGGACGCATCGCGATGCCCATCGACTGCTGCACCAGCGTGAACTTGTTTTCATAGGTGTTGGCAGGCACGCGCTTGGCGATCTGCGCCGCCACGGTGACGGAGCAACCGATGGCGTCGACCTGGCCGGAGATCAGCGCCTGCATGGCCGAAGCATCGTCGTCGAAGCGGCGGATCTCGGTGCCTTCAGGCGCTGCCTTGGTCACCGCCACGTCTTGCGTCGACGCACGCGCCACGCCCACGCGCACGCCCTTCAAATCGGCCGCGGCCTTGATCGGTGCGCCGGTCTTGCCGTACAGCACGATGGTCGCTGCCGCATACGGTTGCGAGAACTGCACCTGCTTCGAACGCTCGGGCGTGATCGCCAGCGAGGCGACCAGCACGTCGACCTTGTTGGTCAACAGGAACGGAATGCGGTTGGGGCCCGTCACCGGGACGATGTTGGCCTTGACGCCCCAGTCCTTGGCCAGCAGCTTGGCCACGTCGGCGTCGTAGCCGTCCGGTTCGTTCTTGGCGTTGGTCGTGCCGTAGGGCGGAAAGTCGACCAGCATGCCGATGGTGATCTCGCCCTTCTTCTTGATGTCGGCCACGCTTTGCGCCGAAGCGAAGGGAGCGAACACGGTCAGCGCAGCGCCGAGGCCGATGGCGGCCAATGCGGCACGGCGGGTGGTGGTGGAACGAATCATTGGAATGGTCTCCTGTTGAAAGTGAGCGAGAAAAAAGGAAAGGACGAGAAAAGTAAAACTATCGCGCCAGCGCCCGTGCGCGCCGACGCTCCATGTGTGCCGCCAGCAAGCTCAGCGGCCAGCAGATCACGAAGTAGATGACCGCCACCACCGAGAAGACGATGAGCGGTTGAAAGGTCGCGTTGTTGATGATCTGCCCAGCGCGTGTGATTTCGGTGAAGCCGATGATCGCGGCCAGCGAGGTGCCCTTGATGATCTGCACCAGGTAGCCGACGGTCGGCGCGAGCGCGATCTTGAAAGCCTGCGGCAACACGACGTCGCGCATGCGGGGCCCGTACTTGAGGCTCAGTGCCTCGGCCGCTTCGCGCTGGCCACTCGGCACCGCCTCGATGCAGCCGCGCCAGATCTCGCCGAGGAAGGCGGCGCTGTTCAGGATGAGTGCGGCACCCGCCGCGATCCACGGATTGATGTCGAGACCGAACACCGGCGCGCCGAAGAAGATCAGGAACAGTTGCAGCAGCAGCGGCGTGCCCTGGAAGATCTGGATGAACACGGTCGACACGCGGCGCGCGGCCAGTGAATCCGACGTGCGCATCAACGCGATGATCAAGCCCAGGATGGCGCCGCCGATGAAGGCGATGAGCGACAAGGCCAGCGTCCAGCGCGCCGCCTCGAGGATGAACATGAATTCCGGAAAACCGAAGGTACGCATGATCTTGTGTCCCTTGCCTTACCGGCGGTCCGGATAGTTGAGGGTGCGCTGATAGATCAGCTTGAACAACGCGGAAAAAGCCAGCGCCAGCAGCAGGTAGATGGCGGCCACGACGATGTAGATCTCGAAGCTGCGGAAGGTTTGCGACTGCAGGTTGGCAGCGACCGAGGTGAGGTCGTCGGCAGAGATCACCGACACCACGGCGGAGCTCAGCATCAGCAGGATGAACTGGCTGGTGAGCGCAGGGTAGATCGCCTTCAGCGCCGGCTTGATGATGACGAAGCGAAAGATCTCCCACGCCTTCAGGTTGAGCGCGCGGCCGGCTTCGATCTGCCCCTTGGGAATCGACTCGATGCCGGCACGGATGATCTCGGTCGCATAGGCGCCGAGGTTGACCACCATGGCCACCAGCGCGGCGGTTTGCGGCGACCAGCGCAGCCCGATGGCCGGCAACGCGAAGAAGAAAAAGAACAGCTGCACCAGGAACGGCGTGTTCCGGATGACCTCGATGTACGCGTTGATGATGAAACGCAGCCACCCCGGACCCGAGGTCTTGCCCCAGGCACAAAAGATTGCGACCACCAGGCCGAGCACGGTGGCGATCAGCGACAGCTGGATGGTGATCCAGGTGCCCTTGAGCAGCAGCGGCCATGCCGCGAACACTGCGTCGAACTGGAATTGATAGTTCACTCGTGCGGCCCGCGCACGGGCGGGTTTCGATACAACGGAACCGGATTGTATGAAACCGGTTTCAGAGCGATATCAGGGATTCCCCTAGTCACCGCCCCTGCCTACACTGGCTGGATGCTGAATCCAACACTTATAGAAGCAGCGGGTCCCAGTGTCGATGCGCCGGCAGTGCAGCACTTTCGTCAAGCCTTGCTATGGCCTGTGCGCCTGATGCCGACCGAAGACATGCGACGCAGCGGCACCGGGCCATGGCAGATCTTGCGCGACATGGGCGATGCGTCGCCCTGGCGCGAGGAGGTCGACGAGTACACCGGCGATAGCAGCCGCTTTCATGAGCGGCACTACAACGAGTTCGTCAGCTTCCTGCCCTATGTGCAGCGATTTCTTTACGGCGAAGGTCGCGCCCGCGCCGCGGTCCCGGGTGGCGGCGCTCCCGGCGCACAGGCGCATCACGACCAGCGCGAAAGCGACTCGCCGATGCGTATCTTCCGGCGCCGAGACATTGCCAGTGTCCGCGTCGTCGCACGACCGGGCGACGCACCCATCACGCTCGAAGTGGTCCATTGCGACCTGTATTTCTTCTTCGACATCGACGTGGTGCTGCTCAACCTCGAAGTCGGTGTCGACAACCTGAGTCTCGGCCAGGCACAGGAGCTTTTGTACCGCTTCGGCCGCGCCTACCCTGCCGGCTGGGACGCCGCCGGCGCTGCCCTGCATTGCATGACCAGCGTCGAATGGCTGGCGGGCGACGGCAGCGTGCTGGCGCGCTCGGACGCGCAACATCAAGACGCTTTTCTCGAGCATGTCGCGCAGCACCGTGCGCCGCGCATCTCTGCGCACTGGGCCTTCTTGATGCAGCCCCTGGTCAGCGACCATTCCGAAGAAGCCGGCACGCTGCGCTATCGGCAGATCGAGTACTACCGCATGCCGGTGATGGCGTACCTCTCGCTCGACGACCCGCGGCGGCTGACGCGCAACGACTTCATCCGGCTCGGCCTGGTCACCGGCGCCGCGGCCACCGATGCCACCCTGCCCTACGCCGAACAGCATCTGGAAGACTTCGAGGCACGCTACTGCTACGACCGCTTCTGGGCCGACACCGGTGCCGCGCCCAACACGCGCTATTTGTGCAACGGCCATGCGCTCATCGTCGTCGGCGATGCGCGCTCGGAGTTCTTCGGCTGTCGCGATCGCGGCGTGCTCGCGCAGTTTCGTCACCAGCACTTTCTGCTGTTCCTGATCGCCCATTTCCAGAAGGCATCCCTGTTGATGTTCTCGGACCAGCTGGTCGAAGCACTCAAGGCGATGGACATCCGCAGCACGCCGAGCGTGAAGCGATTCAAGCGATCGATCCGCGCGAGCTTCGAACGCTTCCTGCGCTTCACCCACCGGTACTGGTTCCACGAAATCTCGGAGCAGGCGCAGGTCCGCGCACTGTCGCATCTGTGCACCACGCACCTCGGACTCGACCCGCTGTACGACGAGGTGCGCGTGCGCATCGCCGACATGAACACCTACCTGGATGCGGACAGTTTGCGACGCCAGGCCAACACCGTCGTGCGGCTGACGGTCGTCACTCTGTTCGGCTTGATCGGCACCATCACGACCGGCTTTCTCGGCATGAACCTGCTGGCCGAAGCCGACGCGCCGCTCTGGCAAAAGGCGCTGTGGTTCGGCGTGGTGTTCATCGCAACCACCTGGCTGACGATCTACACCATGGTCAAGTCGCAGCGGCTGTCGGACTTCATCGATGCGTTGTCGAACGACCGGCTGGGGTTCAAGGGCAAGCTGGCGGCGCTGGGGAGAGTGTGGCGGCCAGGAGCCGATTGATCGAATAGCAAGAAGGAGCACCACGATGATCGAACTCGATCACACCATCGTCCCCTCGCACACCAGAGACGCATCGGCAAAGCGCCTTGCAGAACTGCTCGGCGTTCCGTGCGGTCCGGCGGCTGCCGGTCCATTTTTCGCTGTCTACGTCAACCATGGACTGACGCTGGATTTCATCGAGACCGACGAGCCGTTTCCGGTCTGTCACTTCTGCTTTCGTGTAGACGATGCCACGTTCGACCAGATCCTCGATCGATTGAAGGTGGCCGGCGTTCCGTATCGAAGCTCGGTCCGCGGCGCGATGGACATGCAGGTCAACACCGACTATGGCGGCCAGATGATCTACTGGAACGAGCCCGATGGTCACCAGTGGGAAATGTTGACGCGCAGCTATGCGCGCTAGTGTTGGCCGGCCGAATCAGGGCCGAAATCAGGACTGAACCGGCACGATCTCCACCGCGGTGTCGTAGTACGTTGCGCCGCGGCCGATGTCCGTGAGGCCATCCGATGTCACCGCGTTCGAATTTTCCCCGTCGGCGGACTTCTTCTGCCACCAGATCGATGGCGCCACCAGCACGCCACGGCGCACCTTGATGTTGATGCGCGCGTTCACGGTGAAGGCACCGCGCTGGTTGAACACACGCACACGATCCCCTTCTGCAATGCCGCGTGCAGCTGCATCGTCCGCATGGATCTCCACCCACGGATCGCCGACCTCCTTCACCAGCGACTCGATCGACGAGAAGCTCGAGTTCAAGTAGTGGCGCGCAGGCGGTGTCAGCAGTGTCAATGGAAACTGCTTTGCAAGCTCCGGGTTGCCCAATGACGACTCGCGCGGCGGAATGAATTCCGGCACCGCACTCCAGCCCTGTGCGACCGCCGATGCACTTTCAAACTCGCACTTGCCCGACGGCGTCGGGAAGTTGCCGTGCGCGAACGGCGCATAGCGCTCGGGCACGTCGAGCCGCTTCCAGCCATCGCGCTTCAACGCATCGAAGTCCAGCGTCGCATTGACCGCCGCCGTCATGTCGAACGCCTGTCGTGCGATCTCTTCGTCGCTTTGCTTGAAGCAATCTTCGTCGTAGCCCATGCGTGCCGCCAGCCGTCGGAACAACTCGGCGTTGGAGCAGGCTTCGCCCAGCGGCTCGATCGCCTGCTGATTCAGCATGGTGTAGAGCGTGCCGTAAGGCCGATGCACATCGAACTGTTCCAGCTGCGTCGTCGCGGGCAGCACGATGTCGGCGTAATCGCAGGTGTCGGTCAAGAAGATCTCGTGCACGACGGTGAACAGGTCGGGCCGCAGGAAGCCCTGGCGCAGCAGCATGTTGTTGGGTGCGACCGCCATCGGGTTCGACGCGTACACGAACATCGCCTGGATCGGCGGGTCGTTCAACTCGTTGAGGGCGCGGCCGATCTGCGCCATGTTGACGCTGCGCGGCGGATGCGCCGGGTCGGGCAGCAGGTGCCGGCCATCGAGCGCAGCCAGGTCGACGGCATGCGAACCGGCGTTGTCGAGCAGCACGCCACCGGCCGCTTCGCGCCATGCGCCGGTGAGCGCCGGCAAGCAGGCGATGGCACGCACCGCATTGCCGCCCCCGGCATGGCGCTGCAGGCCGAAGTTGACGCGAATGGCGCTGGCGCGCTCGGCGCCGTACTCGCGCGCAAGTTGGCAGATGTCATCGGCACTCAAGCCAGTGATGCCGGCAACCACGTCGGGCGTGAAGTCTGCCGCACGCGCAGCCAGCGCGTCGAAGCCGAGCGTGTAGCTGTCGATGTAGTGGCGGTCGATAAGGCCTTCGCGAATCAACACATGCATGATGCCGAACGCCAGCGCGCCATCGGTGCCGGGCAGCGGCGCCAGATGCCAGTCGGCCTTCTCAGCCGACTGCGACCGATACGGATCGATCGCGATCACGCGCGCACCCTTGCGTCGGGCTTCAGCGATGCGCGTCCATAAATGCAGGTTCGACGTGATCGGGTTGGTGCCCCACAGGATGATCAAACGCGAGTCGGCGAAGTGCGTGATGTCGGTGCCGATCTGCGCACCGACCACCGTGTTGTAGCCCATGCGGCCAGCCGTTGCGCACAGCACGCGCTCGGGTTGCGAAGCGCCCAGCTTGTGGAAGAAACGGCGAGGCATGCCGAAGTTGTGCACCAGCCCGAGCGTGCCCGAGTACGCATACGGCATGACCCCCTGCGCATCGTCCGCGGCGATCGCTTTCAGCTTGCTCGAGACGATGTCGAGCGCCTCGTCCCAGCCGATGCGCTCGAAGCTGCCTTGCCGCGGTCCCTTGCCGCCGACGCGACGCATCGGGTACAGCACGCGGTCGGGGCTGTAGGTGCGCTCCAGATAACGCGACACCTTGGTGCACAGCACGCCTTGCGTGGTCGGGTGATCGGGGTCACCGCGCACCTTGGTCGCGACCCCGTCCTTCACCGTGATCAGCATGGCGCAAGTGTCCGGGCAGTCGTGCGGGCAGGTGCCGCGGACGATGCGTTCGGTGGCGGCCGTCTGTGCGGCCGCCGTCCCTGCGGCGGTTGTCTGTGCGGCGGTTGTCTGTGCGGCGGTTGTCTGTGAGACGGTTTCAGCGGTGGTGTTCATTTGCAGGCCTTCATGCACCGCCTGCAAGTGTCGGACCAGTTACGCCATTGCGCCACCATTGCCGCCATCGCGGCCAGCAAAGAGTCAAGCCGTCTCGGCCAGCGCGTCGCCCAGTGCATCGACCATGCGGTCGATCTCCGCCGGCTCGGCGACGAAGGCAGGCGCCAATTGAATCGTGTCGCCGCCGTAGCGCACGTAGAAGCCCTTTTTCCAGCACGCCATCGCCACCTCGTAAGGCCGACGCGCTGGTTCACCCGGCAATGCGGCCAGCGTGATGCCAGCAGCCAGGCCGTAGTTGCGAATGTCCAGCACGTGCTTGCTGCCCTTCAGGCTGTGCACCGCGTTCTCGAAATGCGGCGCCAGTGTTTTGACGCGGCCGACCATGTCTTCCGACACCAGCACGTCGAGTGCGGCGATGCCGGCAGCGCACGCCACCGGGTGCGCCGAGTAGGTGTAGCCGTGCGGAAATTCGATCATGTACTCGAGCCCGCCCGCGTCCATGAAGGTGTCGTAGATCTCGGTCCTGGCGATGACGGCGCCCATCGGCTGTGCGCCGTTGGTGACCTGTTTGGCGATGTTCATGATGTCCGGCACCACGCCGAAAGCCTCGGCACCGGTCGTCGCACCGCAACGGCCGAAGGCGGTAATGACTTCGTCGAATATCAACAGGATGTCGTGCGCGGTACAGATGTCGCGCAGGCGCTGCAGGTAGCCCTGCGGCGGCACCACGACACCGGCCGAACCCGACATCGGTTCGACGATCACCGCGGCGATGTTGGAGGCGTCGTGCAGCGCGATGAGGTCGAGCAGACGGTCGGCCAGTTCAGCGCCCTGTGTCGGCATGCCGCGGCTGAAGGCATTGGAGGCGAGCTGCGTGTGCGGCAGATGGTCGGCCTCGATGCCCTGGCCGAACAGCTTCCGATTGGCACCGATGCCGCCGACAGAAATACCACCGTAGTTGACGCCGTGGTAGCCCTTCTCGCGGCCGATGAGGCGCGTCTTGCTCGCCTTGCCCTTGGCGCGCCAATAAGCGCGCGCCATCTTGAGCGAGGTGTCGGCCGCGTCGGAGCCCGAGTTGGTGAAGAACACGCGATCGAGCCCGGCGGGCATCAGGTCCTTGATCTTGTTCGCCAGCTCGAAGGCCAGCGGATGGCCGAACTGGAACGGCGGCGCGTAGTCGAGTTTGGCGATCTGCCGGCTCACCGCCTCGGTGATCTCCGGGCGGCCGTGGCCGAGGCCGGTGCACCACAGGCCGGAGAGGCCGTCGAACACCTTGCGCCCGTCGCCGTCGGTGAAGTAGCAGCCCTTGGCCTCCACGATCATCCGCGGGTCGGCCTTGAAGTTGCGATTGCCGGTGTATGGCATCCACCAGGCGTCGAGCGACGCACGGTCACCGACGGATTTGTTCTCGACCGCTGCGACAGCCGCAGTCGGGATATGTGGAACGTGCGGAACGTGCGACACATGCGGAACATGCGAAACGACGGGGACGGCGGTGGATGCGGGCATGGCAACTCCGCGCACGGCGCGGCCTCGGTGGATGGAGATGGCGCATTGTTCGGCCAGCCGTTAGTCTTGCAAATGGCCCGATATCACTGTTCACTTGGCAATCCATGAAAGTAAAAACCATCGCTGCTCCCGGCAAGTTCCGCGCGGTGCTCGGCCAGTTGAGCGACATCGACCTGCGCTTGCTCAAGGTGTTCAAGAGCGTGGTCGAGTGTGGCGGCATGGCAGCGGCCGAGCTGGAACTCAACATCGGCACCTCGACGGTGAGTCGCCATGTCAAGGATCTCGAAACCCGGCTGGCGATGGTGCTGTGCCGGCGCGGCCGGGCCGGCTTCGCGCTCACGCCCGACGGTCAGCGCGTCTACGACGAAACGTTGAGGCTGCTGGCATCTGTGGACGCCTTTCGTGACAGCATCGACGACATCCACCACCGGATGGGCGGCCAACTCGAAGTGGCGATCTTCGACAAGACCGCGAGCAATCCGCAAGCGCATATCAGTGCGGCCATCGCACTGTTCTCCGCCAAGGCGCCGGACGTGGGTCTGAACCTGCACGTCGCGAGCATCAACACCATCGAGCGCGGCATCATCGACGGGCGCTTTCAGGTCGGCGTGATCCCGTCGCACCGCAGCTCGGGCAGCCTGGCCTACGCGGACCTGTTCGGCGAAACGATGCTGCTGTATTGCGGCGCCGACCATCCACTGTTCGGCGCATCGCACGTCGGTCTCACCTGGGACAAGCTGCGCGCCCACGCCTTCGCCGGCCTGGGTTATCACTCGCCCAACATGGAGCTCAGCCACCGCGCGCGGCTGCCGCGCAAGGCCACCGGCTTCGACCAGGAAGCGATCGCGACACTCATCCTGTCGGGGCAGTACCTCGGTTTCTTGCCGGACCACTACGCGGAGGCGTTCGTGCAGCGCGGGCAGATGCAAGCCGTGGCGCCGAAGCGCTTCCACTATGCGTGCCGGTTCGTCAGCTTGTTGCGACGATCACCGACGCCGTCGCGGGCGACGCAGTTGTTTGCGGAGTGTTTGGTGGTGGCGCATGCGGGCAAGGCGCCCAGCAAGTAGACAGCGCCCGTCTCACTTTGAGAAACTTCAGAACCCAGACTTGCTGAGAAGGCCGCTCATGGCAACAACCTGTCAAACGAGATTCGACGACCTCGCCGCCGCGCTCGGTTACAGCTTCGAGGGCGAGATCAAGATCGGCGGCAACTACGTCTCCACGGTACGAAGCGCCCACGAGATCTATGTCAGCGGACAGGTTCCCCGCGTCGGAGATACGGTGGTGGTGACCGGTCGCGTGGGCGCAGACGTTGCGCTGGCAGAGGCGCAAAAGGCCGCGAAGATCTGCGCCATGCGCGCCCTTGCGCTGCTTCGGCAGGCACTCGGCTCTTTGGACCACGTGCATCGAATACTTCGCATCACGGTGTACGTTCAATCGGCCGACGACTTCACCCAGCAAAGCGAAGTCGCCGACGGCGCATCGGAGGTCCTGCACACGGTGCTGGGCCCGGCAGGGGTGCACACGCGGACATCGGTCGGCGTGTACCAGTTGCCTAAGAATGCAGCGGTCGAGGTCGATCTGATTGCCAGCGTCAGCGGCGCTTTGCCGGCGGCTTGAGCCAGAGAAGCGTCAACGTCCGGGCTTGCCCGTGTCTGTCTGCGAATACAACGCCGGCCGCGGCAGCCACACCTCGATCGTCCCCGGCGCGC
>CAXTCC010000046.1:11130-22130 GCA_964242015.1 uncultured Variovorax sp. | reverse complement strand
CTTGAAGCCCTTGCGCTCGGCGTACTTCAGGTACTGGCGCAGCAGCATGCTGGCCCAGTCGCACGCCTCGGTGCCACCGGCGCCGGCCTGGATGTCGACGAAGCAATTGAGCGGGTCGGCCGGGTTGTTGAACATCCGGCGGAACTCGAGCTGCTTGATGTCGGCTTCGAGCTTGGCGGCGTCATCGGCGATGGCCTGCAGGCCGTCCATGTCGCCGTCTTCCTTCGACATGTCGAAAAGCTCGGTGTTGTCGGACAGGCCGCTGGTGAGCTTGTCGAGCGTCACGACGACGTCGTCGAGCGCCTTTTTCTCGCGGCCCAGTTCCTGGGCTTTCTTGGGGTCGTTCCAGACCTTCGGATCTTCGAGCGATGCGTTGACCGTCCTCAGACGTTCGGCTTTGGCATCGTAGTCAAAGATACCTCCGTAAATCGACCGTCCGCACGCTCAGGTCGGCGAGGCTGGCGCTGATTTGGTTGATTTGCTCTGCATCCATGGGGTGTCCTGACGGTGTTCGGGGAAACCGGGTATTTTCTCACGGCTTCACGAAACGGCGGCGACCGCTTCCAGAGGCAGAGTGACCCGAAAGACCGCACCGGCGCCGGGTGCACTTTCGACCCCGATTTCGCCGCCATGGGCACGCACGATCTGGCGCGTGATGTAGAGGCCGAGGCCGAGGCCCGCGACCTGTTTCTTGCTGTCGTCGGTGCGCTCGAACTGTTCGAAAATGCGTTGCTGGTCTGCGGGTGCGATGCCCATGCCGCTGTCCGCAACCGACATGAATGCACTGGGCGCTGCGCCGGATGCAGCCGGGCCGACGTCGACCCGAACCGGCTTGCCGCCGCCGTAGCGCAGCGCATTGGTCAGCAGGTTCGTCAGCACTTGCTCGATCCGGAACTCGTCCCACACGCCTTTCACCGGCGCGGCGGCGTGCAGAGTGATGCTCGAGCCCACGGCTTCGGCCTGCTGCGCCAGGCTTTCCACCACTCGCGCCGCCATCGCCGACAAGTCGAACGGCTTGGGCTGGATCGACAGCGCACCGCTGCGCATGCGCGTGACGTCGAGCATGTCGTCGATCAACCGCACCATGTTCTGGATCTGGCGCTGATCGCGCTCGATCATGGCCGGCAGTTTGGCGGGCTCGAAAGGCGTCAAATTGCCCTTGGTCAGGTGCAGCTTGCGCACCTGCGTTTCAAGGTAGAGCGTGTTGAGCGGCGTGCGCAGCTCGTGCGACACCATCGACATGAAATCGTCGCGCATGCGCACGGCGCGTTGCAGCTCATGCTGCGTCGCTTGCAACTGTTGCACCAGTTGCTCGGTCTGGTGATGCGCCGCGGCCAGCGCGTCCATCTCGTGCTTCAGCGCCTTGCGGTGCCGGTGCAGGTCGACGAAGACGTTGACCTTGCTGACGACGACGTGCGCATCGAGCGGCTTTTGCAGGAAGTCGACCGCACCGCTCTCGTAGCCCTTGAACGCATAGTTGAGTTCACTGCCCGCCGCGCTGACGAAGATGATCGGGATGTGCCGCGTGCGCTCGGTGCCGCGCATCATTTCAGCCAGCTCGAAGCCGTTCATGCCGGGCATCTGCACGTCCAGGATGGCGAGCGCGAATTCGTGCTCCAGCATCAGCGCGAGCGCTGCGTCGGCCGAGGTCGCCTGGTAGACGATCCGCAGCGGCCCGCGAATGAGCGCGTCGAGCGCCATCAGGTTTTCCGGCAGGTCGTCGACGATCAGCAGTTTGCTTTCGACGTCAGTGAGCATGGGGCGAATCCAGAGAGTCCAGTCGAAGAAGCAGGGAGCGCAGTTCGGTCAAAGGGAGCACGACATCGGGCGTGTGGCTTGCCAGCGCGGCGCGCGGCATGGTCGGCACATGCGCTTCGGCCGGATCTTGCACTGCCGTGAAGCCGCCCTGCGCATGGATGTTCGCCATGCCGCGCGCGCCATCTTCGTTGGCGCCGGTCAGCAACAGTCCGGCGAGCGCACTTGCGTAGGCGTCGGCGGCGGAACTCATCAGCACGTCGATGGAAGGGCGCGAAAACAGCACCGGCGGCTCGCAACTCAACGAGAAGCTGCGGTCCCGTTCGATTGAGAGATGGTAGCCGGGCGGTGCGAAGTGCAGCGTGCCGGGCGCGAGGGGGCGCTTGTCTTCAGCCTCGCGCACCGGAATCGTCAGGCGCGGGGCGAACACTTCGGCGAGCCTGCTTTCGCGCCCTTCAGGCAAATGCAACACGGTCACGATCGGCAGCCGCCAGCTCGCTGGCAAGCCCATCAGCAGTGTCATCAGCGCGTCGATGCCGCCGGCCGAAGCGCCGATCACCACCGCGTCGATCTGCCGTGTCGTCATGACGCCTTCCTGAACAGGCGCTCCGCGCGCACCAGCGTGTCGAAGCGCGTCGCGTAGCCGGAAAAGTCGATGCTTTCCTTGGACCCCAGGCCGAGGAAACCACGATGCGACAGCGACTCGTGAAACAGGCCGAGTGCGCGGTCCTGCAGTTGCCGGTTGAAGTAGATCAGCACATTGCGGCACGACACCAGCTGTGTCTCGGCGAACACGCTGTCGGTGGCCAGGCTGTGGTCCGCGAAGATGACGTTGGCGCACAGCGAAGGATCGAATCTGACGGCGTCGTAGGCTGCGGTGTAGTAGTCGGAGAATGCGCGCGTGCCACCGGCGCGCTGGTAGTTGACGGTGTACTTCTGCAGCGTGTCGAGCGCGAAGATGCCTTGGCGGGCCTTGTCGAGCGAGGCCGGATTGATGTCCGTCGCGTAGATCTGGCTGCGTTCGAGCAGGCCTTCTTCGCGCAACAGGATCGCTATCGAGTAAACCTCCTCTCCCGTGCTGCATCCGGCGACCCACACCTTGATGGACGGGTAGGTATGAAGCACCGGCACCACCTGCTGCCGCAATGCCAGAAAGTAACTCGGATCGCGAAACATCTCGCTGACCGGAATCGTGAGGTATTGAAGCAGCCGCGTGAACACAGCGGGTTCGCGCAGCACTTGATCCTGCAGTGCCGCTACAGAGGGCAAGTCCAACTGCGTCAGCGCGTAGGCGACGCGGCGCTTTTGCGATGCGCCGGTGTAGTCGCGAAAATCGTAGCTGTACTTGAGGTAGATCGCCTCCATCAGGAGGCGCAGATCGATTTCGTCGTTGCCCGGCGGCACGAGTGCCGGAGGAGCGCTGGCAGGCGTCGGTGAGGTCACAGCCGTTCCATCTTCGGCATCCACACGCGCAGCAGCGAGAAGAGACGATCCAGGTCGACCGGCTTGGCGAGGTAGTCGTTGGCGCCCGCGGCCAGACATTGCTCCTGGTCGTCCTTCATCGCCTTGGCAGTGACCGCGATCACCGGCAGCTTGTCGAAGCGCTTGTCTTGCCGCAGGCGGCGCATGGCCTCCAGGCCGTCCATCTCCGGCATCATCACGTCCATCAGTACCAGGTCGATGTCGGGCACGCTGTCGAGCTTGGCAAGTGCCTCGAATCCGTTGCGGCCGATCTCCACGATGGCACCGCGCTGCTCCAGTGCACTGGTCAGCGCGAAGATGTTTCGCACATCGTCGTCGACCAGCAGGATGCGGCGGCCTTCGAACACGCGATCGCGGCCGCGCGCGGTCTTGAGCATCGTTTGCCGCTCGCTCGACAGTTCCGATTCGACCTTGTGCAGGAACAGCGTCACTTCGTCGAGCAGCCGCTCCGGCGAGCGCGCACCCTTGATGATGATGGAGCGCGAATAGCGCAGCAGTTCGGCTTCTTCGTCGCGCGTCAAGTTGCGACCGGTGTAGACGATGACCGGCGGAAAAGACGAAATCTCTTCGGTTGCCATGCGCTTGAGAAGCTCGCTGCCCTGCATGTCGGGCAGGCGCAGGTCGGTGATCATGCAGTCGAAGACCCGGTTGCGCAGCAGCTTCATCGCTTCTTCGCCCGACTCGACCGCGGTGATCGCCACGTCGTCGTCGCCGATGAGCTTCACCACGCTTTCGCGCTGCAGTGCATCGTCTTCGACCAGCAGCACCTGCTTGACCTTCTGCGACAGCTTGTCTTCGATCTTCTTGAACACCTGCTTGAGCTGGTCGCGCGACGTGGGCTTGAGCGCATAGCCGATCGCGCCCATGTGCAGCGCGGCTTCGGACTGGTCTTGCGCCGACACCACGTGCACGGGGATGTGACGCGTCTGCGGGTCGTCCTTCAGGTGCTGCAGCACGTTGAGGCCGCTGCTGTCGGGCAAGCGCATGTCGAGCAGAATGGCGTCGGGAATGAACTGGGTTGCCAGCGCGAAGCCATCGGCCGCGCCATGCGCCACCAGGCAGCTGTAGCCGAGCTCGTGCGCGAGGTCGTACAGGATGTGCGCGAATTGCGGCTCGTCTTCGATGACGAGCACGCGGCGCGCCTGGTCGCGCGGCAAGGCGCGGTCGTCGGCGAATTCGGGCACTGCGGGGCGCGGCGGCGCAACAGGCGCAGCAGGCGCGGCGCTGAGTGGCGTCGACCTCGCTCGCGCTGTGGACGACGCCGCCGACACGCGCGCAGGCGAGGCAGACGACCCCGACGACCCCGACGCTTGCCCTTGCCCGGCAAGCGGCGACGCATTGCGCACCGGCAAATCCGCAGGCTCTGCCGGCAGTGCGGCGGGCAGGCTCAACGTGAACGTGCTGCCCTGGCCCGGCTCGCTTTCTACTTCGAGCGTGCCACCCAGCAGGTGCGTCAGATCGCGTGAGATCGACAGGCCCAGCCCGGTGCCGCCGTAGCGTCGGCTGGTGGTGCCGTCGGCTTGACGGAAGGCCTCGAAGATCACCTCTTGTTGATCCGTGGGAATGCCGATGCCCGAGTCGCTCACGGTGAACGCCACGCCACCGTCGGGTGCAGCCGAAACTCCCAGCACGACCTCGCCCCGCTCGGTGAACTTGAGCGCGTTGGACAACAGGTTTTTGAGAATCTGCTCGAGTCGTTGGCGGTCGGTGTTGAAACTGGTCGGCGCGCCGGGCTGCACGTCGAGGCGGAAGCCGAGCCTCTTCTGCGTGGCGAGCGGCGTGAAAGTCATCGACAGGCTGTCGGTCAGACGCGATATCGGCACGTCTTCTGCGACCAGCTCCATCTTGCCGGCCTCGACCTTGGCGATGTCGAGGATGTCGTTGATCAGCAGCAGCAGGTCGTTGCCCGATGCGTAGATCGATTCGGCAAACTTCACTTGTTCGGCTGTCAGGTTGCCCTTCGGGTTGTCGCCCAGCAGTTTGGCGAGGATGAGCGCGCTGTTGAGCGGCGTGCGCAGCTCGTGCGACATGTTGGCGAGGAATTCCGACTTGTAGCGGCTGGCGCGTTGCAGCTCTTCGGCTCGCTCGTTCAGGTCGCGTTGCACGCGGCGCAGCGCCAGGTTGCGCTGGTCCAGCGCTTCGGTGCGCTCCGACAGCTGGCTGTTGGTCTGCTCCAGTTCCGCCTGCTGGTTTTCAAGCGTGGCTTGCGACTGCCGCAAGATGCGCGACTGTTCTTCCAGCTCTTCGTTGGCCGTGCGCAGTTCTTCCTGCTGCACCTGCAGTTCTTCATTGAGCTGCTGTGTTTCGGCCAGCACGTCCTGCAACTGTTCGCGATAACGCGCCGCTGCCACGGCACTGCCGATGGTGCCGGCGACAGAGTCGAGCAACTCGCGCGCACGCGCATCGGGCCGGCCCAAAAGGCCGAGCTCGACCACGCCATTGACCAGGCCTTCGTTCGTCACCGGCAGCAGCAGCGCGGCACGCGGCGACATCTCACCCAGGCCGGAATTCACCTTCAGGTAGTCGCTGGTCACTGGCTCGACGAGCATGGTCGCGTTGCCCGTGGCCACTTGTCCGACCAGGCTCTCGGACGAGGAGAAAGTTTGCGACGTGGCCTCCGCTTCGGCCGAGAAGCCATAGCTCGCCGCGCGGCGCAGTCGGCCTTGCGGTTCGCGCACGTAGAGCGCGCCCACGGTACTGCCGAGCTGGCGCGCGAAAAATGCGAGTGCCTTGCGGCCCAGTTCCTGCGCGCCGAGTTGCCCGACGAGTTCTGCGGCGAGCTCGGCTTTCGCATTTCTCAGCCACGATTGCTCCGACAGCACCGCCGCATGCGCGCTTTGCTCGTCGAGCGCGGCACCGTAGCTGTCGGAAAGCGCAGTGAGCTGGCGCCGCCCGAGATAGGCGAGCAGGCCGGTCAGGATGAGGCTGAAAAGCGCGTACGAAACCACCACCGCGATGCTTGTCCAGTGCGCATCGTTGTTGCGCTGGAAGCGCAGCGCCTGCTCGTTGTTGATGAAGGTGGCGTACTCGCTTCGCATGGCGTCGCTCAAGGCCTTGCCGCGGCCTGCGTTGACGTTGGTACGGTAATCCTCGCCGGCGCGACGCATGGCGATCAGTCCGGCTGCGTATTCGCTCCAGCTTTTTTGCGTCGCCGTGATGCGATCGACCCGTGCGACCTGAGGCTGGTTGTCGGCCACCAGGATGCGCAACGCCGACAGCTCTGCGCCGATGCGCGACTGCGCTGCTTCGTAGGGTTCGAGAAAACGCGGATCGCCCGAGATCAAAAAGCCGCGCATGCCCGATTCGAGGTCGACGCTCAGGCGTTGGGCTTCGGCGGCGCTCCGCGTCACCTGATCGGTGTGCTCGACCCAGCCGATGACCGAGAGCAGATAGAGGATCAACGCCACGAACACCGCGGCCCCTGCCAAGCCCGCAGCGAGGGGCAGCTTGATGTTGCGGCTCAGCGCGCGCTTGAAAGACTGCTGATCGATGGCTGTCGGGCTTTTCATGGAGACGAGTCGGGTAGGCAAAACCAAACGAGTCTGCCCGACCGGAGCGCCCGGCGCTGTCGGAAAAAGCCGCACGTTGCCGGCTCGGGTCAGGCACTTGTATCAGGCCAGGTCAGGTAGGTCAGGTCAGGTCAGTGCGCCAAGAATTCCTGGATCAACTCGGCCACGCGTTCGGGCTGGTCGTGATGCAGCATGTGGCCGGCGTCTTCAATCCGCGCGACGCGGACGTCTTTCACCGACTTCAAACGCGCATGGTATTCATCGAGCGAGTAGCGGCCTTTCCACCATTTGCTGAGGCTGTCGTCGGCGGCCTCGACGGCCAGCAGCGGGGCGGCGATGCAGGCATACAAGGCGAGCACTTCGTCGACGCGAAAGATATGCGCGTTGATGATCTTGTGCGCCGCATCGCCGAGAATTTCCCAGCGCTCGTTGCCGTCGGCGTTGAGCCGGTTGCCGGCCCAGTGGCTCGCCAGCCAGTCCGCCTTGTCCTGCGTCAAACGGGGGTTGGTCTTCATGAGGCGGCGTGCCACGCCGTCGGCTGCGGGATAGGCAGCCAGCGCCATTTCCCCGCGATGCAGGCGCTTGAGTTCGTCGATCCACTTGCCGTAGCGCTGCGGCGCTTCGCTCGGCGCCAGCCCTGGCATGCCGAAGCCTTCCAGGTTGACGAGCCGCCGGATGCGCTGCGGCCGCACGCCGGCGTAGTGCATCGCCACGTTGCCGCCCATGCTGTGGCCGACCAGGTCGACCGGCACCGATTCGGCGCCTCCTGCAGGGCCGATGTAGTGGTCGAGCAGCCAGTCGAGGTCGGCCAGATAGTCGGGCATCCAGTAGTTGTCGACGCCGCCGCCTTGGGTCAGTCCGAAGCCGCGCCAGTCGGGTGCGATGACGAAGCGCTCTTCGGCCAGCGCATCGACCACGAACTGCCACGACGCGCCGACATCCATCCAGCCATGGAGCAGCACCAGCGGCGGTCGCGTGGCCGACGGCTGGCCCCAAAGGCGCACGTGGTAGTTGAGGTTTCGCACGGGCACGAATTCGCTGCGGGAGACGCGGAGGGCTTGGTACATGCGCTCGATGATAGGCAGGCCGCGGCCTATGCGCTGTCGCACACGGGCAGTCCACAGGCCTGCAAGCGGTGGCCGGCGGCGGTAGCATTCCGGGCATGAAAAACATCCCATTTGAAAAAGTCAGGCTCGGCCAGAGCGATCTGCACGTCACGCCGATTTGCCTCGGCACCATGACCTTCGGCGAGCAGGTCGACGAGCCCACCTCGCATGCCGTGCTGACCCGCTCCCTGGATCGCGGCGTCGACTTCATCGACACGGCCGAGATGTACTCGGTGCCGACGCGGCAGGAGACCTACAGCGTGACCGAAAGCATCATCGGTCGCTGGTTCGTGGCCAATCCCGGTGCGCGCCAGAAGCTGACGCTGGCGACCAAGGTGGCCGGCCCGTCGCGTGGCATGCCGTGGGTGCGCGAAGGCGCCGGCATGACGGCGGCCGACATCGTCGCTTCGTGCAACGCGAGCCTGAAACGCCTGCAGACCGACGTGATCGACCTCTACCAGATCCACTGGCCCGAGCGCAACACGCCGCTCTTCGGCCAGATCTATTTCGACCCGACCAAGGAGCGCACGCAGACGTCGATTCACGAGCAGCTCGAAGCGTTGGGTGGCCTGGTGAAAGAGGGCAAGGTCCGCTACATCGGCCTGTCGAACGAGACGCCGTACGGCGTGCACGAATTCGTCCGTCTCGCCGAACAGCATTCGCTGCCGCGCGTCGCGACGGTTCAGAACGTGTACAGCCTCATCAGCCGCGCACTGGAGAACGGGCTGGACGAAACCATGCACCGGCTCGACGTGTCGTTGCTGGCTTATTCACCGTTGGCATTCGGACTCTTGACCGGCAAGTACGACGAGAGCGGGACCGAGGGACCTGATGCGCCGAAGGGCCGTATCTCCGGCTACGAGTCGGTCCGGAAGCAACGCTGGGGTCGGCCCGATGCGTTGCGCGCGGCACGTGCCTACAACCGCCTCGCCCGCGACAACGGCATGACGCCGACCCAGCTGGCGCTCGCCTTCTGCTACACCAAGTGGCAGGTCGCCAGCACCATCATCGGCGTGACGAGCGTGGCGCAACTCGACGAAGACCTGGACGCATGGGGCACCACGCTGTCGTCGGAAGTGCTGGCCGAGATCGACAAGATTCGCTGGGACATCCGCGACCCGGCGATGTGAAGAAGCAGCACGTCAGCGAGACGCCGGCGACGCAGTTGCTGCGCGCTCGCGGCGTCGCCTTCACCGAGCATCCTTACGAATACCTGGCACATGGTGGTGCGCAACACAGTGCCGCCGTGCTGGGTTTCGATCCGTTCTCCGTCGTCAAGACACTGGTCATGCAGGACCAGGATGCCAAGCCGCTCATCGTGCTGATGCACGGCAACCGCACGGTGTCGACCAAGAACCTGGCGCGGCAGATCGGCGCCAAGTCGGTTGAGCCCTGCAAGCCGGAAGTGGCGCAGCGTCACAGCGGCTACATGGTGGGTGGGACTTCGCCTTTCGGGACGAAGCGGGCGATGCCCGTGTACCTCGAATCGACCATCCTCGAGCTTCCGAAAATCCTCATCAACGGCGGTCGGCGCGGCTATTTGATCGGCATCGATCCAAGGGTATGCGTGGACTTGCTCGACGCCGTGCCGGTGCAATGCGCGCTGGCAGAATGAGCGACCTTTTTTCTCGAGGCCGGAGCCTGCGTTGAGTTCATATCTGCCTTTCACTGCCAACGCAATCATCGCTGTCGTCGCGGCTTACCTGATCGGCTCGTTGTCGTTCGCGGTGATCGTGAGCAAGGCCTTCGGCATGGCGGACCCGCGCAGCTACGGCAGCGGCAATCCGGGCGCGACCAACGTGCTGCGGTCGGGCAACAAGACGGCCGCGCTCGTGACCTTGCTGCTCGATGCTGCGAAAGGCTGGTTGCCGGTGTTCGTGATCCGGCACTTCGGCGCGGAGTGGGGGTTGGGTGAGAACACGGACGCCATCGCGGGATTGGCCGGACTCGCTGCATTTATCGGCCATCTGTACCCCGTGTTCTTCTCGTTCAAAGGTGGCAAAGGCGTCGCGACCGCGGCCGGCGTGATCCTCGGCATCGCGCCGCTGCTGGCGTTGGCCACGGGCGCGACCTGGCTCATCATCGCGGTGTTCTTTCGGTACTCTTCGCTGGCCTCGCTGGCGGCGGCGTTCTTCGCGCCGGCCTACTACCTCATCGGCGGCAACATCGCATGGCCGCTGCATCGCACGGTGCTGGTGGCGCTCGTCGTCATGAGCTTGCTGCTGTTCTGGCGGCACCGTGAAAACATCCGTCGGCTCACTGCCGGCACCGAGTCGAAGCTCGGCTCCAAGAAGAAAGTCTGACCATGCCCGAAATCACCCGCTTCCACGTCGGCCCACGCCTGTCGGAGACTGCCGTGCACAACGGCACCGTCTACCTCGCGGGCCAGGTACCGGACGACACCACGCTGGACATGCGCGGCCAGACCGCCGAGGTGCTGGGCATGGTGGAGCGCTTGCTCGCGGAAGCGGGCAGCGACAAGTCGCGCATCCTGATGGCGCAGATTTTCCTGAACGACATCGCCGACATCACGGTGATGAACGAGATCTGGGACGCCTGGATTCCGGCAGGCCACACGCCGCCGCGCGCCACGGTGCAGGCCAAGATGGCCAACGCGGCCTACAAGATCGAGATCGTCGTCACGGCCGCGCAGCTCTGACGGCACACACACCGCTCGGTCACGAGCGCCGGATCAGAAGCGTTTTTCCAGCACCATCTGATCGGCGTCGCGGCGCATCGAAAAGCGGTTGATGAAACTGTTGCCGAGCAGAATGAACGGCATCGACTGCTCCGACACGATGGCGTCGACGTCGTACACCTCGACATCGCCGACCCGCACCGAATTGAGCCGCAGGCGATAGCCGGTGGCCACGCCGTTGGCGGTACTGATGCGCACCTGAGAACCCTTGCTGTAATCGAGCCCGATGCGCGTGGCGTCGGCCGCCGACATCGCGATGACAGTGGCGCCGGTGTCCAGCATGAAGTTGACGGTGCGTCCATTGATGGCGCCCTGCGTCATGAAGTGGCCGCGGCTGTCGGCCGGCAGCACGATGCGGTTGCCGCCGGCGCCGCTGGGGCCGCCGCCACCGATGCTGGCAGGCGTGTCCATGCGCAAGGCGATGCGCCTGCCGCCAGATTCGACGGTGGC
>CAXTCC010000046.1:0-11030 GCA_964242015.1 uncultured Variovorax sp. | reverse complement strand
TCTTTCTTGATCAGCGCCATGGCGGCCTGCAGGTCGTCGCGCTTGGCGCCGGTCACGCGCACCGCATCGCCCTGGATGGCCGAGGTGACCTTCATCTTGCTGTCTTTCAGCAGGCGAGTGATCTTCTTGGCCTGCTCGCTCTCGATGCCGCTCTTGACCTTGATGACCTGCTTGACCTTGTCACCGCCGATCTTCTGCACGTCGCCCTTGTCGAGAAATCGGACGTCCACGCTGCGCTTGGTGAGCTTGGCGCGAAGGATGTCTTCGACCTGTACCAGCTGGAATTCAGCGTCGCCGATCATCGTGATTTCCTTGTCCTTGAGCTCGACCGCGGCGGCCGTGCCCTTGAAGTCGAAACGCGTGGCAATTTCTTTGGCGGTGTTCTCGACGGCGTTTTTGACCTCGGGCAAGTTGGGTTCGCAGACGGTGTCGAAAGACGGCATGGACGCTCCTGATTTCTGGGGGACTGAGTGAGACAATTCTCCCATGATCGTGGAGTCCAACGTTCCCCTGCAGCCTTACAACAGCTTCGGCATCGTCGCGCGCGCGCAGCATCTGGCGCGCATCACCGGCGAGGCGGACGTGCAGGCACTGCGCGACGATGCAGAGTGGCGGGATGCGCCGCGCTTCGTGCTCGGTGGCGGCAGCAACATCGTGTTGACGGGCGACGTCAAACCGCTGGTGCTCAAGGTCGAGATCATGGGCCTGCGGCTGGTCGAAGAAACGCCGCGCGCATGGATCGTCGAAGCTGGCGCCGGGGAAAACTGGCACGAGATGGTTCGCTGGACCGTCGAGAACGGCTTTCCGGGGCTGGAAAACCTGGCGCTCATTCCTGGCACGGTCGGCGGCGCGCCGGTGCAGAACATCGGCGCCTACGGCGTCGAGCTGCAAGACCGCTTCGAGTCGCTCGACGCGATCGACCTCGACACCGGCCGAACCTTCACGCTCGACGCCGCGCAGTGCGCCTTCGGCTATCGCGATTCTGTCTTCAAGCATGTGCCGGCCAGCCCCAACGATTTCGGGTTGGCGGGCCGCGCGCTGATCACCCGCGTGCGCTTCAGGTTGCCGCGCCCGTGGAAGCCGGTGCTCGGCTATGTCGATCTCGAAAAGAAGATCGCGGAGACCGCCAATATCGCGCCGACCGCGATGCAAGTCTTCGACTGGATCGTCGCCATCCGCCGCGCCAAGCTGCCCGACTGGCGGGTGCTCGGCAATGCCGGCAGCTTCTTCAAGAACCCGACCGTCACGCCCGAGCAGTGCGCCGACATCATCGCGCGCGATCCGAAGATCGTTCATTACCCGATGGACGACGGCAGCATCAAGCTGGCCGCCGGCTGGCTCATCGACGCCTGCGGATGGAAAGGCAAGTCGGTCGGCAATGCCGGCGTGTACGAGCGGCAGGCGCTGGTGCTGGTCAACCGCGGCGGCAGCGCCGACCCGGTGACCGGCGGCGAGGTCATGACGCTGGCCAAGGCGATCCAGACCAGCGTCTACGAGCGCTTCGGCATCCGGCTGGAGCCCGAGCCGGTCGTGGTCTGAACATGCGCTTCGGTCGGGCGGCTTCGGCGATGGTCCCGGCGGCCGTCGTCGACCTGCTGCACCTGAATTTTCGGCGACGCATCGCCGGCCTGATCTGGGCCCGCCGTGGGTTGTGGGTGATCGCGGCGCTGTCGATCTTTTTTCTGAGTCGCCAGTTCGGTACGCTCATCGCCGTAGTGGCGCTCTGCCTGCTGCTGGCGCAGGCGCTCAAGGCGCGGGAAACGAGCTTGCGTCGCCAGTTCGTGCGCGAAGCGGAACTGCCGCGATTTCTGGTCGGCAAGCTCATCGAAACCTATCCGTCGCTGCAACGCCGCGACGCCGAGCTCGTGCTGCGCGGCCTGCGTCAGTTCTTCATGGCGCATCTGCGCAGCGACAGGAAGTTCGTGGCGATGCCGTCGAAGCTGGTCGACGCGGCGTGGCACGAGTTCATCCTGCACACGCAGGGCTACCAGCGCTGGTGCGAAGCGGCGTTCGGCGGCATGCTGCATCACAGTCCGGCCGAAGTGTTGGGTCGCGACGCGCGCCGCAACGACGGGTTGCGACGCAGCTGGTACTGGGCCTGCAAGGAAGAGAGCATCGACCCGCGCAAGCCGAGCCGGCTGCCGCTGCTGTTCGCGCTGGATGCCAAGTACGGCGTGGCCGGCGGCTTCACCTACGTGCCCGACTGCAAGGCGACGGCACGCCATGACGGATCGACCGCCCAATGCGGCAGCGACTTCGGGAGTTCGGACAGCGGCTCGGGCGATGCCGGTGGCTTCGGCGGCAGCGAGTCGACCAGCAGCGGTAGCGGCGAGGGCGGCTCTTCGAGCGACGGCGGCTCGTCCGGCGACAGCGGTTCCGGCTGCGGCGGCGGTTGCGGTGGAGGCGGCGGCGACTGAAGTCGTCGCTTCCGGCTCACGGTCCAAGGTGCGCGGCGCGGCCGCGCTCACTTCAGCCGAAGTGGCAGATGTAGCTGTACGGTTCGCCCGTCACGCGAATCTGAAACGACGCATTGCCCGGCACGCTGAACTTTTCGCCGACACCCGATTTTTTCCACTCGCTGGTGCCGGCCAGCTGGTATTCGCAAGCGCCGCTCACGCCTTCCATGATCTCCGGCGCGCCGGTGCTGAAGGTGAGGGTCGACGGCAGGATCACGCCGATCGACTTTTTGGTGCCGTCGGCCTGCGTGAAGCCGTGGCTCACGCATTTGCCGTCGAAGTAGACGTTGGCCTTGGTGGTGACGGTCACGTCTGCGAAGGTTTCAGTGGTCATTGCGAACTCGCTTTTCAGGGGCTGCGATTTTAGTAGCGAGCCGCTGAGAGCCAAGGACCGAGCACTGACGAAGGCGGCGTCAGCTCATGAAGCCCAGATTGCGCGTGCTGTAGTTCTTCAGGTTGGGCAGCACGGTGAGCTGGTCGCTCGGCGACACGCCGAACCAGTTGGCCAGCGTGGCGCCGAACTGGTCGACGCCGGTGGTCGGCACCAGACGCCCTTGCCCCACGTCGTCGGGTCCGTCGTTGGCCAGCGTGGGCGCAGCGCCGATGAACGACTTGCCCTTGACCGCGTCGCCCATGACGAACTGCACGCCGCCCCAGCCGTGGTCGGAACCGCTCGAGTTGCTGTTGAGCGTGCGGCCGAAATCCGACGCGGTGAACGTCGTGACCTGCTGCGATACGCCGAGGTCCTTGGTCGACTGGTAGAAGGCCGACATCGCATTGGCCACGCCCGCGAGCAACAAGGCGTGCGTGCCGCCAGCGCCACCCAATCCGTCATGGTTGTCGAAGCCGCCCATCGAGACGAAGAACACCTGTCGTTTGGCGCCGAGCGTGCTGCTGACGGAGATCATTCTGGCGACGAGCTTGAGCTGATCAGCCAGCGAGTTGTTGGTGGGAAACGTGGTCGCCACGTTGGCACCGGTGAGGGCGCTGCTGAGCTGGTCGTTGGCGGTGAGCGCGCGACGCGACACGGTGGCGTAGCTGTTCTCCAGCAGTTGAGTGCGCGTGTTCATCATCAAACCGTTGAGCGCGGTCGAACACGCCGCAGACCCGAACATCGCCGACTTGATGCCCGCGACTGCGACCGGCCCGCTCGACGCCACCTGGTATTGCGACACCTGGTTCCCCGACAGGTAGACGGCATTGCCCGCCACCGACACGCAGGTGAAGGTCGCGTTGCCGTTGCCGCCCGCCAGCAGGTCGCCCATGCGCCCACCCCAGCCCGACGAAGCGCCCTCGGGTGCGGAGGCCTGCCAGTACGACGACTGGTCGTTGTGCGAGAAAAGCTTGGGTGGCACCGGCACCGAGCGCGCGTTGTACTGCGCCTTGGTCGTCGGCTGCACCAGCGTGCCGACGTTCAGCGCGATCGACAGCGCGCCCGCATTGAAGACCGGCAGCAGCGGCGCGAGTGTCGGCGCCAAGGCATATTGCCTGCCGTTCGGCAAGGCGGTCGACGGTGCGAGTACGGTGGGGGCCAACAGGTCGCGACCGATCGCGATGTTGCTGCGCAGACTGTTGTAGACGTTGTAAGTCGATTGATCGTAGGCGACCAGGGTGTTGGCGTAGTCGTTACCGCCATACAGAAAAATGCAGACGAGTGCCTTGTAATCGCTGGCCGTGGCGGCCGCCGCTTCGCCCATCGCGGCCAGGCTGAGCGCCCACGGTGTGGCCGAAGCCGCAAGCGACAGCGCACCGGTGCGGCGCAAGAATTCGCGGCGCGAAGCGTTGTCGGGCTGAACCCCGGGGAAATGCGCAGAGGCGGTCGCCGAAGCGGAAGGACGACCGGATCGGGAAGAGGAATCTGTCATGCGGCACGTTATTTCTGGACGATGTATTCGGGGGAGGCGAGCACGAGCGTGAGCGCCGCATAGACGCGGTTCAGCTTGCCGGCGTCGTTGGCAGCCGAGATGGTGTCGACGGCCGCCTTGAGCGTGGCGAGCGTGGCGGTCGACAGTTCGCCGGCGGCCAGCACCAGGTTGATCTCGTCGAGCAACGCGCCTGAATCGGCGGCGATGGCGGTCAGCGTGCCGTAGTTGGGCTTGAGGTCGGGCAGGATCTGGCCGGACACCGCGCGTTGCATGAAATTGACGTAGCCCGACACCGTCGACTCGTTGGTGATCTGAAACTCGGGACCGTTGAGGTTGTATTTTCCGAGGTCGCTGTTGGTCGGTACGTAACCGGGTCTGAAGAAGTTGAAGACCGAAGGTGAGTGCATCGGGCTCTGGCCGAGTCCATTGGCCGCGCTCGACAGGTCGCCGATGGCCCAGCCGCCGCTTGTCGACGCCGCGTTCCAGCCGCGCGCCCAGTTGAGGAAGCGCATCACGGGCTCGCGCAGCTTGCCGAACGCGATCGTCGTGCTGATGAACGGGTTGCGTGCCTCGTCGTCCAGCAGGATCTGCCGAATGACCGCCTTCAGGTCGCCGCGAACGCCGCTGCCGTTGTTGATGAAGGCATTGGCAACGCGGTTCACGTAGGCCGGGCTCGGGTTGCTCGTGACGAGCCGCTGAATAAGTTGGCGGCCTACGAAGGGCGGCATGTTCGGGTGATTGAACAGCGTGTCGATCGCGCGCGTCAGGCTGTCGATGGCGCCAGCCTGGGTCTTGGGGCCGGCCGGAATCGTCGTGCCCAGGAAAGTCTTGGCACCATCTTCGTACAGCGCACTCACTTGCACCATCGGCCGGGTATAGGCCGACGGCGTTTGCTGGCCGCCGCTGGTGTCGTCGTACCAGCCGGTGAAGACACGCGCCAGACCGCTGACATCTGCCTGTGTGTACGTCTCCACCGGCGCACCGTTGACCAGCACTTGCGAGCCGTCGTTGTTCAGCTTGTACAAGCCGATGGTGAACAACTGCATGATTTCACGCGCGTAGTTCTCGTCGGGCTGGCTGCCGGTGGTCGGATTGGCCAGTTGGTTGCCGACGAAGGTCAGGTACGTGCCCATGGCCGTGGTGCGGCTGACCTCCAGCAACAGATTGCGATAGTTGCCGAAGGCGTTGCTTTCCAGCGTGTCCAGAAAATAGCCGACCGAGAACTGCGGGTAGTAGGCGTTGAACCCGTCGATCGACACCACGAAGATTTCACTCAGCGCCATCACCATGCGTTGACGCAGCAAGTCGGGGCTCGAGATGAGTTTGCGCCACACCGTGTTGTCGAGGCCGTCGACATGGCCGAGGTAGGCACCGGACCCGTAGCCCTGGCCCGACAGCCAGTCGACGTTGCTCTGGCTGCGCGGCAAAGCGAATTGCGCATCGAGCCAAGCCGAGTAGCTCATCGCCTGCATGGCGGTGATTTGCGCCTTGGTGGCGCCCGGCGAGGCCTGCGACAGAAAGCGCGCAGCGTCTTTGCTGTTCGCCGGCGTGGTGTAGATGGTCGTCGCGGCGCCGGCGACGATCGGCGAGCCCGGGACTGCGACGCCCATCGTGGGCTGCGCTGTGTCCGCAGCGGCTGTCGTGCTACTGCTGCTGGTAGCAGCCAGGCCGGCGAAGCTGCCGCCACCGCCTCCCCCACCGCCGCCGCCGCATGCTGCAAGCACCGCAGCGGCACCTGCCGACAGCGTTGCGAGCGCAGCGACGTCCTTGACGTCGCTGATGGGAGGGGCAATGTCCCTGACTGTCTGGCTCGACTCCCTCTTCGCCTCGAACGGCGCCTCGAGGCCTTGAAGTTGGCTCATGTAGTTGTCAACTTTTGGTGAAAAACAAACGGATTCTAGAAACCGTTATGCGTTTTTACGCCAAGAGTATGTAACGCGCCGTGTCTTTTCCTACATCGCTACGGGTGACAGTCCTACAGTGTTCGCGCGAGACGTTACTTGCAGAAACCTCAGCGCCAGCCGCCGCGATGCCAGCCGCCGCCGCCCCAGCCACGCGAGTAGCCGAGGTTGAGCGAAAGCCCGATCGGCGCTGCAAGGTAGGGCTGCGGGTAGGCGTAGCCGGGCTGCACATACACCGGCGCCGGATAGGCCGCGGGGTATGCGGGTTGCACATAGACCGGTGCCGGATAGGCCGTCTGGTACACAGGCGCACCCCCGTTGCCGGACACGACGACGCCGGGCTCCGGTGTCACGTTTTGCCAGGCCGCTGGATCATTCCCGCGCGGACCACTTTCCATCGGCTCGACTTGCGACGACAGCACCGGACTGGTCGTCACGCCCATCGCGCTGATCTGAATCGGCATCGTGCGGCCGGGCGCCGTATCGGTGCGCGTCGTGTACCGACGGCCAGCGTACTCGTAGGTGACGTTGTAGCCGCCATCGGCGAGCTGGGTGGTGGAAATCACGCGCGCCTGCTCGATTTGCGAAGCCGGCTGCGCTTGCGCAAGTGACACGGCGGAGCCCAGTGCAGACAACAGCGTGAAGACTGCGATGTTGCGAGTAGACAGAATCATTTTCTCTCCTGCTTGCGGGGACCGTCCCCACATTGAACTTGTTGGATGCGATTGTCGGCGGCAGGTTCAGTGCACGCCGCTTGCCCAACCACCCTTTACCTGGCGTTAGCAAATTCGATCGGGGAGTCAGGCCACTCTTTTCTGCCACTGCGCCAGGTCGAACCCGACGGTGGTGCCCCCGCCCTTGCTTGCCCAGTCGACCACCGGACGCTTGATCAAGCTGGCGTTCGCCATCAACGCCGCCTTTGCTGAAGCTGCATCGACCACGGCTGTTCGCTCCGCGTCGTCCAGTCGTCGCCAAGTGGTGCCGCGCCGGTTGACCAGCGCCTCCCAGCCGGGATCGTCCAGCCACTGGTCCAGCAAGACTTCAGGCACGCCGTCCTTCTTGAAATCGTGGAAACGGTAAGCAATGCCCTCATCGTTCAGCCAGGCTCTGGCGCGTTTGACGGTGTCGCAATTGGGGATTCCGAACAGGGTGATCATTTGCGAGATGATGCCGCTGCGGCGCGTCGGCGACAATGCCGGGCTCCATGGAAACCCTCGCCGACTGGCTCGCACACGCCGAGCGCCTGCACGCAAAGAACATCGACCTCGGCCTGGACCGCGTACGCCGGGTGGCCGAGCGCATGGGCCTGAAGTTCGATTGCCCCGTCATCACCGTGGCCGGCACCAATGGCAAGGGCTCGACCTGCGCCATGCTGGAATCGATCCTGTCGCACGCCGGCTATCGAACGGCCGTGTACACGTCGCCGCACCTGGTGCATTTCGAAGAGCGATTGCGATTGGCGGGTGAGCAGGTCAGTGGCGGCAAATTGCTACCGCACTTTGCCGCGGTGGAGGCAGCGCGCGAAGAAATCAGTCTCACCTATTTCGAGTTCACCACGCTGGCGTTGATGCATTGCGCCGCGGCCGAGAAGCCTGATGTGGTCATCCTCGAAGTCGGCCTCGGCGGTCGGCTCGACGCGGTCAACATCATCGACGCCGACTGCGCGGTGATCACCAGCATCGACCTCGACCACATGGATTTTCTTGGAGCCGATCGCGAAAGCATCGGCTTCGAAAAGGCCGGCATCCTGCGCGCGGGCAAACCGGCGATCGTGAGCGATCCGATGCCGCCGCAGAGCGTCGTCGATCATGCCGAATCGATCGGCGCCGACTTGTGGCGATTCGGCCGCGACTTCAACGTGTCGGGCGATCAGCAGCAGTGGGGCTGGTCCGGACGCGGTCGCCGCTACAGCGGCATGGCGTATCCGGCGTTGCGCGGCGCCAATCAGTTGATCAACGCAGCCGGCGCCCTGGCCGCGCTCGAAGCGATACGGCCGCTGCTGCCGATCACGGCGCAGGCCGTCCGGACAGGGCTCGCGATGGTCGACCTGCCCGGGCGCTTCCAGATCGTGCCGGGCCAGCCAGCGCTGGTGCTCGATGTAGCGCACAACCCGCACGCCGTCGCTGCGCTCTCCGAGAACCTCGACGCGATGGGTTTTTACCCCACCACGCACGCGGTATTCGGAGCGATGGCGGACAAGGACGTGGCGCCGATGTTCGCGCGCATCGGGCCGCTGATCGATCGCTGGTACTTCACGGATTTGCCGACGCCGCGCGCGGCCAAGGCGATCGACACGATGGCGCTTTGGCAGGCGCAAAACAAGCGCGCCGATGTCTCGGCCACGCTGCACGCTGCACCCCTCGAAGCGCTCCAGGCAGCCATCGATCGCGCAGACCCCGCTGATAGAATCGTCGTCTTCGGATCGTTCTTCACCGTGGGTGGCGTGCTGGTGCACGGAACACCTCGTCTGCAAGCCAAACACCTGTCGTCAGACGCCCGACCGGCCTGAGCCGACCGTGCAGTTCGAGGCGCATCTTTCTTCTCTTTCGCTGCACACATCAGGGACCGACTTTCATGGCGTTTTTCAAGTTCCGCAATCGCGGTTCTCAAGGCAACGAAGGGCGCAGCGCCAGCGTCGCGTCCCCGCCAGCCGAGAGCGTCGAAGCCATGCGCCGGCGGGCCCGGCATCGCTTGCTCGGCGCGGCAGTGCTGGTACTCGTCGGCGTGATCGGATTTCCGCTGTTGTTCGACACGCAGCCGCGGCCGGTGTCGGTCGACATCCCGATTGAAATTCCCGACCGCAACAAGGTCAAGCCGTTGGTGGTGCCGACCACGCCGGCGCCCACTTCTGCTGCGCCGGCCGCCACGCCGCCGCCAACCGCTGCAGAGAGCAATGGCAACGCCAACACGCGCATCGCCGCGGCATCGCCATCCAGCGCCATGATCACCGAGGCCGCCGACGGCAGCGAAATCACGACGAGCAAGCCGGTGACGACGGCACCTGCTCCCAAGCCGGAATCCAGGCCAGAGGCCAAGGCGGAAATCAAGCCGGAACCAAAACCCGAGCACAAGCCAGAGGCCAAGCCGGAAGCCAAGCCGAAGGGCGAGGCCAAGGCTGAAACAAAGCCCAAACCGGAACCGAAGCCCGAAGCCAAGGCTGAGGCCAAGCCCGAGGCCAAACCCAAGCCAACGGAGGTCAAGGCAGCTTCCAGCGAAGACGGCGCCCGCGCCCGCGCGTTGCTCGAAGGCAAGAGTGCAGGCGCGACCGCCGTTTCCACTGCAGCCAAGCCGGCGGCAGCATCCGATGAAGCGGGCCGGTTCGTGGTGCAGGTGGGCGCCTTCGCAGACGCTGCCAAGGCGCGCGAAGTCCGGCAGAAGCTGGAGGCCGCCGGCCTCAAAACGTTCACCCACGTTGCCAAGACCGCGGATGGCGAACGCACGCGGGTGCGCGTCGGGCCGTTCGCGACACGGGCCGATGCCGATCGCGCAGCGAGCCGTGTCAAGGGCCTGTCGTTGGCCGCTTCGGTGCTCACGCTGTAATCGCCACGTGCTGCAGTGGCCTTGCTCGACTGGATCGGTATTGCAGTGCTCGTGGTGTCGGTGTTGCTCGGCCTGATGCGCGGGCTGGTGTTCGAGGTGATTTCGCTGGCGGGCTGGATTGCCGCTTTTATCTGTGCGCAATGGTTCGCCGGGCCGGTGGCGGACTGGTTACCGATCGGCGAGGCGGGTGCCGTGTGGCGCTATCCGGTCGCTTTCGTGCTGGTGTTCATCGCTGTCGCCTTTGCGGTGGGGCTGGTGGCCTCACTGACGCGCCGGATGATCACCGCAGTGGGTTTGCGGCCCGTCGACCGCACACTCGGCGCCGCTTTCGGTCTGGCGCGCGGCGCGGTCGCGTTGATGGTGGTCGCGGTAGTGGTTCATTTGTTGGCGTTGAGCGACGGGGCCTTGTGGAAGGAGTCGCGCGGCGCCATTGTTCTTGATGCGGCACTGCAGGGCGTGAAGCCCGTTTTGCCGGAAAAGTTGGCCAGTTACCTTCCTTGAGAGGATTGCCCCCATGTGCGGAATCGTCGGCGTTGTCAGCAACGCTCCTGTGAATCAACTGCTCTACGACGCCTTGCTGCTGCTGCAGCATCGCGGCCAGGACGCAGCCGGCATCGTGACCTTGCTGGAGCGCAAGTTCTTCATGCACAAGGCCAAGGGCATGGTGAAAGACGTGTTCCGCACGCGCAACATGCGCGCTCTGCCCGGCAACATCGGCTTGGGCCAGGTGCGTTACCCGACCGCCGGCAACGCCTACAGCGAAGAAGAAGCGCAGCCGTTCTACGTGAACGCGCCCTTCGGCATCGTGCTCGTGCACAACGGCAACCTGACCAACGCGCACGCGCTGCGGGCCGAGTTGTTCTCGACAGACCACCGCCACACCAACACAGAGAGCGACTCCGAAGTCTTGCTCAACGTGCTCGCGCACGAGCTGGAACGCGCGACCCGTGGCGTGCCGCTGCATTCCGAGCAAGTCTTCGCTTCGGTTTCGGCGATGCAAAAGCGCCTGCGCGGTTCGTACGCTGTGGTGTCGATGATCTCCGGCCACGGCCTGCTGGCCTTCCGCGATCCGTATGGCATCCGCCCGCTGTGCATGGGCCGCAATGCCGAAGGCGTGGTCATGGTGGCCAGTGAATCGGTGGCGCTCGAAGGCTCGGGTTTCAAGTTCGAGCGCGACATCGCGCCAGGCGAGGCCGTGTTCATCGATCTGCAGGGCCAGGTGCATTCGCGCCAGTGCGCCGAAGCGCCAACGCTCAATCCGTGCATCT
>CAXTCC010000045.1:1855-22149 GCA_964242015.1 uncultured Variovorax sp. | reverse complement strand
GAAGGCACTGCCATCGAAGCCGGCTACGGCGCCAGCCAGGTGCTCTTCGGCATCGACGTGAGCGTGCGTGCCGGGGAGGTGCTGGCGCTGCTCGGCCGCAACGGCATGGGCAAGAGCACGCTGATCAAGGTGCTGACCGGCACGCTGAAACCGATGCGTGGCAGCGTGCGTTTCGACGGCGCGGACATCGGTGGCACGCGGCCCGACGCCATCGCGCGGCGCGGTATCGCGATCGTGCCGGAAGGGCGCCATGTGTTCCCGAACCTGAGCGTCGACGAGCATCTGCGCGCTTTCGCGCGGCCGCGCACGACCGCGGCCGGCAAGCCAGCGAGCGCGCCGCGCTGGACGGTCGAAGCGCTCTACGGACTCTTCCCGCGACTGAACGAACGCAAGGGCAATGCCGGCAACCAGCTGTCGGGTGGCGAGCAGCAGATGCTGGCCATCGCACGGGCGCTCTCCACGCATCCACGTCTCCTGATCCTCGATGAAGCGACCGAAGGTCTGGCACCGGTCATTCGCGAAGAAATCTGGCGTTGCCTCGCCACGCTCAAGGCCGAAGGCGAAGCCATCCTGGTGGTCGACAAGTACGTGCAGCGCCTGCTGCCGCTGGCCGACCGGCACATCATCGTCGAGCGTGGACGGGCGGTGTGGCAGGGCGACTCGGCCGCGCTCGATGCCGACCGTTCGCTGTGGGCGCGCTACCTGGGCGTGTAACGTTCGCCCATGACCCGCATCGCCCTCGTCCACGCCCTCACCCATTCGATCGCGCCGATCAACGACGCCTTCGCGCGCGACTGGCCCGAGGCCGTCCGCATGAACCTGCTGGACGACAGCCTCTCCGCCGACCTCGGCCGCGGCGGTCGCGGGCTGGACGATGCGATGCATGCGCGCTTCATCGCACTCGGCGACTACGCGGTGTCGACCGGTGCCGACGGCATCCTGTTCACCTGCTCGGCTTTCGGCCCGTGCATCGAAGCCGTGGCGGCGAGACATCCGGGCCTTCCTGTGTTGAAGCCGAACGAGGCGATGGTGGCGCAGGCGCAAGCCGGCATCGGCAAGCTCGGGCTGATCGCGACCTTCGGCCCGACGCTGGTGTCGATGCCACCCGAGTTCGGCCCCGATATCGCGCTCGACACCGCGCTGGCCGAAGGCGCACTCGATGCACTGAACGCCGGCGATGGTGCACGGCACGACGCGCTGATCGCCGAGCAGGCGGCATGGCTGCGCGACAAGGGATGCACCCGCATCGCGCTGGCGCAGTTCAGCATGGCGCGCGCCCGCTCGGCCTGCGAAGACGCATCGGGTTTGCCGGTGCTCACGACGGTCGACAGCGCCGTTGCCGCGCTGCGCGCGCGGCTCGCTGGCGCGCACTAAAAAACCAGAACAAGCGACGGTCCTGACGCACGGCGGGGCGTATAAGCAGGGGTACACCACCCATGCGCAGACTGCGTTTTCTCACCGACCGCCATCGTTCGCCCGCCACCAACCGGGCGCTCGGTCTGCTGCTCGCCTTCAACGCCGGCGCCATCAACGCGGGCGGCTTCCTGGTGCTGCACATGTACACCTCGCACATGACCGGCTTCGCGTCGCAGCTGGCCGACGGCCTGGTGCTGGGCAACACCGAGCTGTTGCTGAACGCACTCGGCGCCGTGCTGGCGTTCATGAGCGGCGCTGCCGTCTGCGCCATCCTGGTGAACTGGGGCCGGCAGCACCAGTTGCACAGCGTCTATGCGCTGCCGTTGCTGCTCGAAGCCGCGCTGCTCTTTCCGTTCGGGCTGATGGGCGCCATCACGCTGACATGGTCGACACCGTTCGCGGTGCCACTCACCGTGCTGTTGCTGGCGTTCATGATGGGCCTGCAGAACGCGGTGGCGTCGAAGACGTCCGGCGGCAGCATCCGAACCACGCACATGACCGGCAACATCACCGACCTGGGCATGGAACTGGGCAAGCTGCTGTACTGGAACCGTCGCGGTGGTCACGCCGCCTCTGCCGTGCATCACAACCGACCGCGCATGGTCACGGCGGGTGGTCTCATCGGCATGTTCGTGGTGGGTGGTACGGTGGGCGCGCTCGGCTTCAAATACGTCGGCTTCGTCTGCGTGGTGCCGCTGGCGCTGCTGCTGCTGGCGCTGTCGGTGCCGCCCTTCATCCGCGACGTGCCACGGTCGCCGGTGCTGTCGCGATGGCTGGAGCGGCTTGGCTGGCGCCCGCCGGTGCGCGCCACGCGAACTGCGCCCACCGATCGAAAGGCGCCAGGGCCCTGAGGCCTTGGACTGTCCCGTTCAGGCCGACTGTTCGACAGGCGCCGCGCAGCCTTCCGGCTTCAGCACCCGCGCGGTCGATGCAGGAAAATTCTCCAGCTTGGCCGCAGGCCGACGCGGCCGTTGGACCAAGTCGCCGCCGCAGTTCGGGCAGACGCCGGCAAGCCGCGTCTCGGCACAGTCGCTGCAGAAAGTGCACTCGAACGTACAGATGCGCGCGTCCAGCGAATCGGGCGGCAGGTCGCGGTCGCAGCACTCGCAACCGGGGCGCATTTGAAGCATGGCAGGGCTCCTCGAAAACAGAAACGAAACTCAGGCGACCGGCGTGCCGATATCGACCACGCGCAGCATGCCCTCTTGCGCGACCGATGCAACCAGCCGACCGTCGCGCGAAAAGATCTCGCCGCGGCACAGACCGCGGGCACCGCCGCCGCTCGGCGAATCGATGGCATAGAGCAGCCAGTCGTCGAGCCGGAAGTCGCGGTGAAACCACATCGCGTGGTCGAGGCTGGCCGGCCGCAGACGGCCCTGCATGAAGCTCAGGCCGTGCGGCAACAAGGCAGCGCGCAGCAGGCCATGGTCGGACGCATAGGCCAGCAGCGCGCAATGCATCGCGGGATCGTCGGGCAGCGCGGTGAGCGCGCGCATCCAGATCAACGCCTCGGCCTTGCGCGGCTCGGGCGTCAGCAAATCCGGCGGATCGACGGTCCGGAACTCGATCGGCCGCTCGAGGTTGAACTTGTCGTTCAGGCCGGCCGGTGCCCGGTTGCCGAGTGCCCGTCGCAGCTCGGCGTCGCTCACCAGCGTTTCCGGCGGCGGTGCGTCGGGCATCGTGAGCTGATGCGAAAAAGCGCCTGGCTCGACGGTCTGGAACGACGCCATCATGGTGAAGATGGTGCGGCCCTTTTGCTGCGCGACGACCCGGCGCGTGGTGAAGCTGCGGCCATCGCGCACGCGGTCGACGATGTACTCGATGGACTCGTTCTTGTCGCCCGGCAGCAGAAAGTAGGCGTGCAGCGAATGCACCGGCCGATCGGACCCGACGGTGCGGCAGGCGGCCATCAGCGACTGGCCCAGAACCTGCCCACCGAAGACGCGCGGCGTGCCGATGTCTTCGCTCTGGCCGATGAAGCGGTCGGCGTCGATCTGCTCGAGCCGCAGCAGCGTGACGAGGTCGGCGACGAGGCGGTGCGGGTCGATCGGGGGTGCCAAGGACGGTGCGGGTGCGGGAACTGAATCGGTCATCGGAGCTGCCAGTAGGAATCCAGCGCTCGATGGTAATCAGTCGCGGCGTCGGTCGAAGTTCAGTAGTAGCGCGGGATCGGCCCGACCTGCGGTGTCGGCGGGCCGACATCGACCATCACCTTGTCGACGAAGCACCAGCCCCAGCCTTCGGGTGGGTCGTAGCCTTCGATGATCGGATGCTGCGTTTCATGAAAGTGCGCGCGGGCGTGGCGCTCCGGTGAATCGTCGCAGCAGCCGACGTGGCCGCAGGTGCGACACAGGCGCAGATGCAGCCATTCGGTGCCCGCTGCCAGGCATTCCTCGCAGCCGCGCGCGCTCGGCGTCACGTGGGCGATGCTGTCGGTGTGGGTGCAGTGCTTGCTCATTGCGGACTCTTCCTTGGGTCGTTTGGAACGCGGTGCGGTCAGGATAGTCCAGCTTCAGTGGACGCGCACCCTGTCAGGAATGGCGGCGACGGCGTCGGCATCGGTCAGTGTCTTGAGGAAGGCCACGACGTCGCGAATCTCGGCCTCGGTCAACGCCGGCTTCGCACCCGGCCGCTGGCCGAAGGGCGCTTCGACGTTCAGGTTGCCGTGGTACTCCGATGGCAAGTCGTCGTAGGGCCGGACCTTGCCATCGGCACCGCGGCCATACCAGCGCGCCGGCGCCGTGTCGCGCTGCGCATAGAAGCGCACTGCGTCTTCGAGAGAGTGGAAAACGCCGTTGTGAAAGAAGGCCTGCTTGACCGCGACGTTGCGCAGGGTCGGCGTGCGGAACAGGCCGCAGTATTCCGGATGGTCGGCCAGGTCGGTGCGCAACGGGCCGCACAAGCCCAGGTCGTGGAACGCGGGATCGGCATTGGCGGCGAGCGCACGGTTGCGCGGTACGCCGATGGCGATCATCCCGAAGTCAGTGAACAGCGGAAAGGCCCCGTCGGGGGTGCGCTCGCTCAGATGACACGCCGCGCAATTGCCCTTGTCGGCCGCGTTGAAGATCTTCAGCCCGCGGGACTCGGCCGCATCGAGCTTTTGCTGACCGCGCAGCACGGCGTCGTACTTGCTGGTGAACGGATAGAAGTCGGCCGGTGATTCCTGGAAGACTTCGAGTGCCAGGCCGGCCGCCTTGAACGCCGCATCCGGGTTTTTGAAGAGATCGTCGCCGAAGGCTGCGCGCATGTCGCTCGCGTAGCCGGCCTTCTCCAGCTTGCCCGCGACCGCCGCCACCGACGCGTTGCCCATCTCTGCCGGCGACAGCAGCGGCAGCCCGGCCTGCTCGTGCGCCGAGCCGGCGCGGCCGTCCCACATGTGGCCACCGGTCGGGCCGGCATCGATGCTGTCGTCGCCGTCGTTGTCGTGGTGATGCTCCGAGAACGCCGTCAGCGTTTGCAGGTAGCGCAGCGACGGCGCAGCGCGCGGACCGGGCGTGCGGCCGTCGGCACCGCCGAGCTGCACCGACAGCGCGTTGGACGGCCCGTAGGCATGCGCGGGATCGTGGCAGCTGGCACACGACTGCGCACCCGAGGCCGACATCGCGGTGTCGAAGAAGATGCGCCGCCCGATCGCGCTCAATTGCGCGGCGCTCGGCTGCGGTCTGCCCGGCGTGGGTGCATAGGTCGCACCGACATAGGCCGGCGTTGGCGAGACTGCGGCCGTGTTTGCGTTCGGCCGATCGTCGCAAGCCGACAGCGCCATGAGGGCCAGCACGGGCAAGCCGATCAGCCATCCGAAGCGGCGCAAAGAGAGGAAGACGGTAGAGCGAAACGGCACGGTGGAACGCCGAGTGATGACGACGCGGTGAGGTCGAGGCGCAAAGCCTTCGAAGGCCTGCAACTCTGCCGCCAGACGATGTCAGGCCGATGACACACCGCTGCCACGCGCCTGTCACGAGGCCGCACGACCATCACTGCGCCCGGCCTCGGCCGGGACCATTCCAACACCAAGAGTACCCAGATGACCGCCCAATCCACCCCTCCGTCTTCACGGCATGCCGTGAGCCATTCAGCGCCCGAACCCTCCCGACAAGGAGACCGGCCAGCAGCGCTTTACTTGTGGCCCATGGCCATCGTCGCTTCGGCCGTGGTCATGGCTTGCGGCGGCGGCGGCAATGGCAATGGCTTCAGCGGCTTCGTGCCGACCGCAGGCGGCGGCAGCACCACCACGCCCACCGCACCGGCGACCACCAGCGGCGTCGTTACGGGCAGCTACTTTCGCAATGCGAAGGTGTGCATCGACACCAACGCCAACGGCCGCTGCGACGCCGCCGAACCCAGCACCACGACGGATGCCAACGGCGCCTTCACGCTCACCGGCAAAGGCGCTGTGGTGGCCGAGATCGGCACGTCGAGCAAGCGCTACGACCCCATCACGAGCACCGAGTCGGCCGTGACACAACCGCTGGTCTTTCGCGCGCCGGCCGAAGCCAACGGCGTGGTCAGCGCCATCAGCACCGAAATGGTCGCGCTCATGGACGCCAACGGTGGCGACCTGGCCGCGGCACGCACTGCCTTCGCCAAGCGCCTTGGCGTAGCCGAGTCGCAACTGCTGGCCGACCACAATAAGATCACCGACGTCGCCGTTCGCACCGTGCTGCAGACCGAGATCGACCAGAGCATCGAGCGCATCGCCGAAGCCGTGGCCGAGGCCGGCACGGGCGGCGACCTGATCGCCGCTCTGCGCAACCGCTTCGCGCTCGACCAGATCAACAACGTGGTCGTGATCTACGCGGAGAACCGCGGCTTCGACAATTTGTACGGCCTGTATCCGGGCGCCAACGGCATCCCGGGCGTCAATCCGACATCGACGCCAGCGAGTGCCGCCGAGCCGCAAAAGGACTTCGACGGTTCGACCTTGCCGGTGTTGCCGCCGGTGTGGGGCGGCGTGACCGCGGCTGGTCAGACCACCACCATCACGCAAGCGCAGACCGTCGGCATGCCGAACAGGATGTTCCGCATCGACGATGCGGCCGGCTTCTTCAACACCGGCACGGTGATCGACCAGTCGACCATCACGCGCGACCTGGTGCACCGGTTCTATAACAACCAGATGCAGATCAACGGCGGCAAGAACGACAAGTTCGCGGCCTACTCCGATGCCGGCGCACTGAGCATGGGTTACTTCGACGGCAGCAAGATGCAGCTCTGGAAGCTGGCGCAGCAGTACACGCTGGCCGACAACTTCTTCATGGGTGCCTTCGGCGGTTCGTTCCTGAACCACCAGTACCTCGTGTGCGCTTGCGCACCGACGTATCCGAATGCCGATGCCGACACTTCGCCTGCCAAGGCGTCGATCTCCGCCATCGACACGGATGCCAACGGCAACTTCGTCAAGCTCACGGCCGCGCCCACATCACCGGCTTCGGTGCTGGCCGGCGCACCGGTCTACAAGAACGACAGCACGCTGACGCCGAAGGACGCGACCGGCACCTTCTATGCCGTCAACACCATGCAGCCGCCCTACCAGCCGAGCAGCAACGCGCCGGCCGCCGGCGACAGCAGCAAGCTCTTCGCCGATCCGACCAAGGCGACCACGCTGCCGCCGCAAACGCAGACCACCATCGGCGATGTGCTCACGGCCAAGGGCCTGAGCTGGGCCTGGTACGGCGGCGCCTGGAAGAGCACCACCGCGACGGCCACGGGCGACCGCGTGTTCCCGGCCGCCGTGCCCCCGGCTGCGCAAGCGCCGAACTTCCAGTTCCACCATCAGCCCTTCAACTACTACGCCGCGTTCGACCCGGCGACGCACGCCGATGCGCGCGCCGCACACCTGAAGGACTTCGACGCCGACTTCCTGACGCAAGCGGCAGCCGGCACGCTGCCTTCCGTCAGCTTCTACAAACCGCAAGGCAACCTGAACCAGCACAACGGCTACGCCAACATCACCGATGGCGACGCGCACATCGCCGACGTGGTGGCCAAGCTCAAGGCCAGTCCGCAGTGGAAGAACATGCTGATCGTCATCACGTACGACGAGAACGGCGGCTTCTACGATCACGCCGCCGTGCCCAAGGCCGATCGCTTCGGCCCCGGCACCCGCATCCCGGCGCTCATCATTTCGCCGTTCTCCAAGAAAGGCTTCGTCGACAAGACGCAGTACGACACCGCGTCGACGCTGCGCTTCATGACGCACCGCTGGTCGTTGCCGCCGCTCGCCGGCCTGGTGACGCGCGACACCGCCCTGCTGAAGAACGGCGCCAAGCCGATGGGCGATTTGACCGGTGCGCTCGACTTCGGTGGCAAGTCATGAAGCACACCGCCATGAACAACGCCACCCGCTGCACCGCGGTCGCGCTCGCCGGCTCCTTGATGCTGGCCGCATGCGGCGGCGGTGGCGGCGGCTCGACGCCGTTTCTGCCGATCGTCGCAGCGCCTGCTCCCGCCCCTGCACCGGCGCCCGCTCCGGCCCCGGCGCCGGCGCCTGCTCCCGTGCCGAGCGCGCTGCTCACGCTCGATGGCAAGGCACCGCTGGTGATCGGTCACCGCGGTCTGCCGGGCCTGTTCCCGGAAGAAACGCAAGCAGCCTACGAAGCCGCCGCCGACGCCGGCGCCGACTCGCTCGAAACCGATCTGCATCTCACCAAGGACTGCGTGCTGGTGGCGCGGCACAACCCCTGGCTCAGTGACAACACCAACATCACCGCCGTCGCCGCGACCAACACCACCGTGGCGGCTCGCAAGCGCACGGTGCCGGGTGTGCTGGTCGATGTCACGTATCCGCCCATCCCCGCAAACGGCCCCGCCAAGTACCTGAGCGATCTGACGGATCCGAATGATCCGAAGTCGGTGCTGAAGTCGCTCGTGGTCGACGGCGAGGACCACACCGGCGACTGGTCGATCACCGACTTCACGATGGCCGAGCTGAAGCTGTGGATCGCCGGCACGACCTACGATGCGCGTGCCCAGCGACCGACCGACCTCAACGGCAAGCTGCCCATCCTGAGCTTCCAGGAAGTCATCGATATCGCGAAGGCGAAGAGCGCGAGCACCGGCCGCACGCTCACCGTGTACCCGGAGAGCAAGAACCCGATCTGGAACAACGCGCAGGCCATTGCCAACGGATGCGGACCGGCGGGCAGCCATCCGCTGGAAGACGCGATCCTGAAGGTGCTGAATTTCAACGATCTGAACCGCAAGGATGCGCCGGTCTTCGTGCAGAGCTTCGATCCGGCCAGCCTGAAGTACCTGCGCTCGGCGGGCCTGAAGGCCAAGGCGGTGCAGCTGGTGGACGGCAACGACGTCAACTACAAGACCGGCGAGATGATCTATGTCACCAACGACGAATACACCTTCGTCGATGGCCGGCCCTACAGCTGGACGCTGGCCGGTGATCCGCGCTTCTTCGGCAGCATGCTGACACCCGCCGGCCTGGCGGAGGTCAAGACCTACGCAGACGGCATCGGCCCGTGGAAGCCCCAGGTGATGTCGCTGACGGTCGTGCCGTTCAAGGACCCGCCCTACACAGGCTCGCTGGCGGACGTGAACACGGTCAAGCCAACCAGCTTGATCGCCGATGCACACAAGGCCGGCTTGTTCGTTCACACCTACACCTTCCGCAACGAGCCGCAGTATCTGGCGGGCTTCTACAAGGGCGATCCGCTGGCCGAGTACCTGGTGTTCTTCCGCGCCGGTATCGATGGCGTGTTCACCGACTTCGCCAACACCGGCTTCGCTGCGCGCAAGACCTATCTGACAGAAACAGGGCGCTGAAAAGAAGCGGCGCGTGTCACACCACTGACACGCGCCTGTCATGAACCGACATCAGCATGACTCCCCACAGAATTGGACCCCCATGCCCGCAATCAACCCGCTCCCCGACTCCGAAGAACTGATGCAGCGCATCGCGCGCGACCTGATGGACAGCTACGACGAAGAGATCGAGCTGGAAATCGAAGACCGCATCATCGACGGCACGCTCGACCCCAAGACATCGCCGCTGGTGACGGACAAGGCAGCACGCCAGGCGTACTTCACCGAGCTGTTCCGCCTGCAGGGAGAACTGGTCAAGCTGCAGGACTGGGTGCAGCACAGCAAGCAGAAGGTCGTCATCCTGTTCGAGGGCCGCGATGCGGCCGGCAAGGGCGGCGTCATCAAGCGCATCACGCAGCGGCTCAACCCGCGCGTGGCGCGTGTCGTGGCACTGCCGGCGCCGAACGACCGCGAGCGCACGCAGTGGTACTTTCAACGCTATGTCGCCCACCTTCCGGCGGCTGGCGAGATCGCGCTGTTCGACCGCAGCTGGTACAACCGCGCCGGCGTCGAACGTGTGATGGGTTTTTGCAGCGACGCCGAGTACGAAGAGTTCTTTCGCTCGGTGCCGGACTTCGAACGCATGCTGGTGCGATCGGGCATCACGCTGATCAAATACTGGTTTTCGATCACCGACGAAGAGCAGCACATGCGCTTTCTAGGCCGCATCCACGATCCGTTGAAGCAGTGGAAGCTGAGCCCGATGGACCTGGAAAGCCGCCGTCGCTGGGAGGAATACACCCACGTGAAGGAAGTGATGCTGGAACGCACGCACATCCAGGAGGCGCCGTGGTGGGTGGTGCAGGCGGTCGACAAGAAGAAGGCGCGCCTGAACTGCATCGCGCACCTGTTGACACAGCTGCCGTATCACGCGGTGGAACATACGCCGGTCGCGTTGCCGGCGCGGGTTCGCAATCCGGAGTACTCGCGGCATCCGGTGCCGGAGAACATGTACGTGCCCGAGCGGTACTGATTGCTTCGTTCAGATCCGGTCAGTCGTCAGACAATTCAGCTGAAGCCGGTGGGCACTTCGGTGCGCTGGCCGATCAGCCGAAGCCAGGACGGAAACTGGCGGTCGAAATCCTGCGGCGTGACGTCCTCGAGGTGCTCGCAGGCACTGTTCGGCAATGCCACGCTCACCTCACGGTGCCAGAGCACGAGACCGAGCAGGCGGCCGACCAGAATGCGCTCTTCGCGCGGGACGGGGTACGCCGACACGTGACCCGGTACGCGCTCCATCGCCACTCGGCGCCGGATCTCGATGGCGAGCCAACCCTTGCGGTTGGCCTGAATGCACGCGGACCGGTTCAGCCACAGAGCGAGGTAGATCTCCCGCGCCGCGATGGCCAGCAAAATCAACGTCGCGATCATTGTTGCACTCAGCATGAGAAGCCCGGCCTAAGTCGTTCGTACGAAAGAGACAATTCCCCTTCAGTGATGAAATAATAGGCATTGCCTGCGGCCGAGGCAATACGACGAAGGCAGTAGAACGGGCAAATAAGTCACACCTCGAGTGCTACTTACTTGCCATATCGCATCACTTTGGGCTGCTTCCCATGGCCGGATCGCTCACCGAATGGCGCCCTGTTTCCACACGGCCGGCAAAGCGACGCGTCCATGTCGGGTCGGCGTCGCACAGCACTTCGAAGTCGTACCACTGGCCGCTGTCGTCCAGGTCCCAGCGTTTTTCAGCATCGTCTCCGCCCTTCACCTTGACGCGCCACGCGCGATCGTCGCGGTGTTGCTGGTAAGCCTTGGCCGTGACCGTGAACACGCAAGCACGCTCGCCATCGTTGCGCACCTTGAGGTAGAGGTCACCGCGCCGCACTTCGTACCCGACACGGATTTCAGGCTCGGGCGCACCGCGTGATTTCAGCGTGTTGAGGTCGCCCTTGAAGTGGCGATGAAAGCCGTTGGGCCCGAGCACCCAGAGGTCGTACTTGCCGGCGTTGTCGACCGCCGCGGCCCACTCGTCGTCGAGCCGCTCGTTGCGCTCGACCATGTAGCGACGCGGCAGCCGGTCCAGGTTGAACCGGTCGTAGACATGAAACACCGCTGCGGCATCGCCCGTGTTGGCAAAGATCAGTTTGACGCGGCCGCGCAGGCCATCGCATCGCGCACTCACATGCAACTCGTACGGCAGTGCGCGCGAGGGGCGCGTGCCGGTCGCCTGGACGGGCAACAACGGGTTCACCGGCGGCGGAATCTGCGCCAGCAGATCTTGCGCGGCACGCAACGCGTCGGCCTGCGTCCGGGTCTTGCGCCCGGCGAGTTGCGGCAGGCGCTCGTCGTTCGGCCGCTCGAAATTGAAGGCGCTCGTCAGGTCGCCGCACACGGCCCGGCGGAACGGGCTGATGTTCGGCTCCTTCACGCCGAAGCGCTTTTCGATGAAGCGGATGACCGAGGTGTGATCGAACACCTGCGAGTTGACCCAGCCACCACGGCTCCATGGCGACACCACATACATCGGCACGCGGATGCCGGGGCCGAAGACACGACCGTCCGGCGGTGGCTGGCTGGTGGTACCGGGCGACGGCGGGTAGTTGAAGCGCTCGAACGCGATCGCTGCATCGCTCAACGTCGTCTTGCCGGCGGGCGTGCCATCCGGATTGATCGACGGCGCGGCCGGCGAGGGGTAGTGATCGAAGTAGCCGTCGTTCTCGTCGAAGTTGATGAAGAGCACGGTCTTGCTCCAGACCTCCGGCACCGCCGTCAAGGCGTCGAGCGTTTCCTGGATGTACCAGGCGCCCTGCACCGGGCTCGAGGGGCCGGGGTGTTCGGAATACGTCGCTGGCGCGACGATCCACGACACCTGCGGCAGCTTGCCGTTCTTGACGTCTTGCCGGAAACGCTCGAAGTAGCTGTCGGCGTTGCCGTACTCGCCGGGCATGGTGTTGGCGATGCCTTTGTAGAGCGGGTTGCCGGCGTCGTCGCTGGCCGGGTCGTAGGCCGGCGACAGCGCCTCGTTGCTCACCGGCTTGCCCGAGGCTTCGTTCGCCTTGCGGTACTGCTTGAATCCCGCGAGCGGGTTGTCGCCGAAGTTGTCGGGCATGTTCTGGTAGACGATCCAGCTCACCTTCGCTTCCTGCAGCCGCTCCGGATAGGTCTTCCACTGGTAGCCGAATGCCGACGAATCGATCGAGTCCCACTCGTTGTTGACCGATGCCACGCCGGCGCCCGTCGGGCCATTGGTGCCGGTCCACAGGAACATGCGGTTGGAGTTGGTGCCGGTGTGCATCGAACAGTGGTAGCCGTCGCACAGCGTGAAAGCATTGGCCAGCGCGAACTGAAAGGGCAGCTCGGCTTCCTTGAAATAGCTCATGGCGTTGGCGCCCTTGTACTTCGGCCATTGGTACGTGCGGCCGCCGTCCCATGCGTTCTCGCCATCGACCCAGCTGTGCGGTGTGCCGCTCACGCGCTGCGCGTTGCCTTTGCTCTGGTCGAGGTGGTAGGGCAGCACCGGCTGGCCGTTGGCATCGGTTTGCTGCCAGACGCTGCGGCCATCGGGCAAGGGAATGGTGAAGCGATCACCGAAGCCGCGCACACCGCGGAGCGTTCCGAAATACTGATCGAACGAACGGTTCTCCTGCATCAGGATGACGATGTGCTCGACGTCCTTGATGGTGCCGCTCGCGTTGTGCGCCGGGATCGCCAACGCGCGTCGAATGCTCGGCGGGAATGCGCTCAGCGTGGCGGCGGCAGCCGTGCCCGTGGCGGCATCTTTCAGGAACTTGCGACGTGAATTCATGGCCTTCTCCTCGTGGGGTGTCGTTGTTTGTTCGTGCTGTTCGTTCGTTCTGTCGGGTGCGCGAGTCATCGCGCGCGCTTACGGCGCGTAGCGCACTTCGGCCGGCTGCGTTGCGGCATCGGATGTGCTCGTCGCTCCGGTGGCAGTGGCTGCGGCGCCTTCTTTGCCGGCGCTGTCTTGCGTGCCTTTGCTCAGCCCTGCAGCCGAGACGCTGCCGCCTCCGCTGCTTCCGCCGCTGCTTCCGCCGCCACAGGCGGCGAGGGTGATGATCAGAACGAGCGTCGTTGCGTGACGCCAGAATTTCAAGGCTGCGTGCATGGCCACTCCTGTTGTGCGTTGGCGCATTAGAGGCAAGCCGCGTGACCGCTTCGTGAAGAAATCGCGACGTGCTCGACGACGCTCGACGACACCGCTGCCGGATTCATCACACCGTCACGGGAGCCATGTCTGATCGATGAAGCTGAATTCAATGCGCCCGTCGCTTCCTGCCAATCTCACGCTCGGGCCGTTGCAACGCCTGATGGACGAGGGCGGCCTCCATGCGGTTTTTCAACCGCTGGTCGACCTTCGAAACGGCACGGTCTACGGCCATGAGGCGCTGATACGCGGCCCGGTCGATGGGCCGCTGCACATGCCCGGCATGCTGTTCGAATGCGCGGCCATCGAATCGATGCTGATGGAGTTCGAGCTCAAGTGTGTCGATGTCGTCCTCACGCAGTGGTTCGCCACAGGACAGACCGGCACGCTGTTCGTCAACCTGAGCGCCGATGCGCTGGTCCGGGCCGCGCCGACGGTGCTGCCTCGCATGCTCGCCAGCTCCGGGGTCGATCCGCGCAAGCTCGTGATCGAGCTCACCGAGCACGAACGAGCGACCGACCCGCAGGCGCTGGTGCGCACCGTCAGGTCTTTGAGCGCAACCGGCATGCGACTGGCGCTCGACGATTTTGGCGACGGCCATTCCAACCTGCGCCGATGGGCCGAGCTCAAGCCGCAGTTCGTCAAGCTCGACAAGTTCTTCACCCGCGATGTCGCCGGCAATCTGGAGAGCTTCGAGATGGTCCGCGCCATCGTCGCCATGAGCGAAGCATTCGGCACCGCGTTGGTCGCCGAAGGCATCGAGTCCGGCGACGACTTGCGAACCCTTCGTGATCTCGGTGTGGCCTTCGGGCAGGGCTATTTCCTGGGCCGGCCGGCAACGCCAGCGGCGGCAGCGCTGCCGGCCGCTGCGCTCGATGTACTGAGGGACCGGAGAACGGTCGCCGTCCCCGCGCTGAGTCAGATCGCCCGGCCGAGCATCCTGCGCAACCTCACGCTCCTCAAGGCTCCGGGCGTCGCACCAGGCACTACGAATGAAGAAGTCGCCGCCATCTTCCAGGCACAGCCAGAACTGCATGCCCTTGCCGTGGTCGACCATGGACGTCCGGTCGCACTCGTCAACCGGCGTGAGTTCACCGACCACTATGCGCGGCTGTACTTTCGCGAAGTGCATGGGCGCAAGCCCCGCATCGGCCACGCCAACCGCACGCCCCGAGTGATCGAACTGGACGGTGATGTCAGCGAGCTGATGGGCATCCTGACGTCCGAGGACCAGCGCTATCTGAGCGAAGGATTCGTGGTTGCGGAGCACGGGGTCTATCTCGGGCTCGGCACCGGCGAGCAACTGGTCCGCGCAGTGACCGAGACCCGCATCGAAGCCGCGCGCCATGCCAATCCACTGACGTTCCTGCCGGGCAACATTCCGATCAGCGTTCATATCGAGCGGCTGCTGGCCAGCGGCATCGAATTCGTCGCAGGCTACGCCGACCTGAACGACTTCAAGCCCTTCAACGACCACTACGGTTACTGGCGCGGCGACGAGGTCATTCGCACCGTCGCCCGCTTGCTGGTCGCCCACTGCAACGTGCGCCAGGATTTCGTCGGCCATGTGGGCGGCGACGACTTCATCGTGCTGTTCCAGGGCGACGACTGGGAAGCGAAATGTCGCACCGTGATCGATGCGTTCGCCAAGCAGGCGGTTGACCTGTACGACGAGGCCGATCGCGTGGCCGGTGGCATCCATGCCGAAGACCGTCACGGGGCGATGCGCTTCTTTCCCTGCACCACGCTGTGCATCGGCGCCGTGCAGATCGCGCCTGGCAGTTGCCGAACGGTGGAAGACGTCGCGACCGAAGCGGCGCGCGCGAAGCACGGTGCCAAAGCGGCCGCATCAGGCCTCGCGACTTACAGGGCCAGTCCCTATCGCTGAGCGCCGTTCTCCCGCACCGGCCTGAGAGCGGCGGTTGACTCGGTCATTCCCAAAACACGGCGAAACCGTTGACTTCGAGTTGCCTGGCAATGTCCGCGGCATCCACGCCCGCATAGATGCGATCGGGATTGAACTGGTGGCGCATCTTGAAAGCGACCAGATCCGCAAAGTCGGGATCGCGCAATCCCAAAGCGACAGGAGAAAGCCCCGCCGGCACGGCAAGAAATTTCTTTGGCTTCGTGATGCTCTTGTACAGGTCGACATCCACAGCGAATCTCCTTGGATGTCGTATTGGACCGGCGGCGCAATGCCGTTTGATGACATGCCATCGACGCATGCAGGCCGTCGTTCCTGCTAAAGACCTTTTGTCTGTTCGAGCACCTTCGCACCCTCGGCCAGTGCCTCTCCGGCGGACGCGTAAGCATTCAGCGAGGAAGCAAGCTCGGTCTCTTCCGTCGGAGAACCGACCTCGGTGATGACCCATACGAAAGTGCCACGCTCTACGCGATCGACGCGCAACCTGAACAAAGGTGGCGTCATTGCTAGACCATCCTTCCCATGTCTCTGACGTCGTCCCGAATGGATGCGCGGGCCCCTTTCGCCATCGGCAGATTGACGAACAGTTCGATCCTGCGTCGGAGCGCATAGAGGATCTGAATCGCGCGGTAGGCCGCGGCTTCCGGATCGTCCTGGGCTGCAGCATCCGGCATCTCCCACAGCGCCGAGTCCGGCTGGCCCGGCCACGACGGTTCGTGCTCGTACGTCTCTGCGTCCAGCGTGATGATGAACGATGCCTTTGCCAGGTCGCGTGTGCGCAGTTGCGTCCACGCAGTGGGAAGCATCGCAGGCGGTTCCATGCTCGCGCCGGCCAGCGCCCCAAGTGCGGCGGGATGTACTTCTTCTGCAATATGGCCGGGTCTTCCGCAAGACAGCGCCACAAAACGGTTCTTGCCCAGATGCTCGAGGCAGGCCTGCGCCAGAACACTGCGCATCGAGTTGCGCCTGGAGACAAAAACCACTGTCATTCGATCCGCTGTTGCCATAGTGCCTTCGAGGTTAGCAACTTGGCGTGACAGTTTCCAGTAACGACGCGATTCACGAGCCCGTCACACGCAATGCTTTCAATCCGGCATCCCCGCTTCGAACATTGCCATGACACCCCACAAGCCGAAACCGCTTTCGCCGACCGATACCGACCTACGCGAAGCCGCGAACAAGGGACGGCGCGACTTCCTGGATTTCCTCGTCAAGTCCTCATGGAGCGCGACTGCAGTGGCAGCGGCAGGCTCGCTCGCCGCGTGCGGTGGCGGTGGCAGTTCCGGCTCCTTCCCGGTGTTGGGCGCTGCGCCTGCGCCCGCTCCAGCCCCTGCTCCCGCGCCGGCGCCGGCGCCGTCACCAGCCACCCCGGCGGCTTTCGCTTTCGGCGTCGCGAGCGGAGACCCGTTGAAAGACCGCGTGATTCTCTGGACACACGCCAAGGTTCCCGCCAGCACGGCCGATGTCGCCTTGACGTGGGAAGTGGCCGCTGAAGCTGCCTTCGCCAAGGTACTGCGCAGTGGCACCATTACCGCGTCCGAATCGGGCTCGTTCACTGCCAAGGTCGACGTGACCGGCCTCTCCGCCGGTGCCAGCTACTTCTACCGCTTTCGCGATGCCACCGGCGCGTCGTCCACCGTCGGGACGACGCGCACCTTGCCTGCCGACGATGTCGCTTCGATCAAGTTCGCGGTGTTCTCCTGCGCCCTCTATTCGGAAGGCTACTTCCACGCCTACGACGCCGCCTCGAAGTCCGATGCGCTCTATGCGCTGCACCTGGGTGACTACATCTACGAATACGGCTCGGACCCCAAGAAGTACGGGAACAGCAGCATTCCCGGCAACCGCGTCGCGAGCCCCGCCAACGACATCGTGACGATGAACGACTACCGCACGCGCCATGCGCTGTACAAGTCGGACCTGAACTTGCAGGCAGCGCACGCGCGCATGCCCTGGATCACGGTGTGGGACGACCATGAGTTCGCCAACAACAGCTACGTGAACGGCGCCGAGAACCACGATCCGGCAACACAAGGCGACTGGGTCACGCGCAAGAACATCGCGGCCAAGGTCTATCACGAGTGGATGCCGATTCGTACCCCGGACACGAGCAACCTGCTGAAGATCTACCGCCGCTTCGACTTCGGCAGCCTCTTCACGCTGCACATGCTGGACACCCGCATCGAGGGCCGCGACCGCCAATACGACAACTTCGGCGACGCCGATGGCGGTATCGCCCGCTACCTTGCCGGCCTGACGCCCGCCGTGGGCGGCATCCGCCCGGATGCGTCGCGGCAGATGATGAGTTCCGAGCAGCAGAACTGGCTCACCGCCGGCATGAACGCGTCGACCGCCGCATGGCAGCTTCTCGGCAACCAGACCATCATGGCGCGGATGTGGATACCCGGCTCGGTGCTCCAGAACATTGCCAACCCCGCCAACGCTGCGACCGCCATCACCGCCTACCTCACGGCCAAAGCGACTCGCGCTGCTGCGGGCCCAGGCGCGCTCAACCCGACCCAAGCCGGCTTGCTTGACCCTGCAACCAACCCACGCCTCCCATACAACCTCGATTCCTGGGATGGCTATCCTGCCCAGCGCGAAGCGATCCTGCAGTCCGTCAAGACCCAGGGCAAGCGACTGGTGACGCTCTCCGGCGATTCACACAACGGGTGGTTCACCAACCTCACGACCCTTGCCGGCGACAAGATCGGCATCGAGCTCGCCGGCACATCAGTGACCTCCAGCGGATTCGAAGGCGCAGGCCTCGGCACGCTGGCCAGTTCCATCGATGGCAGCGCACTGGTCCCGCAACTGGGCAACGCCGCTGTCGGTGCCGGGCTCGGGTTGATCGACGACGTCAACTACTGCGACACCACGCGTCGCGGCTACCTGCTGATGACGGTCACGCAGGCGCAGGCCAAAGGCGAGTACGTCTATGTGAGCAGCGTCAAGGAGCCGACGTACACCGCGGCCATTGGCCGCACCGTCAGCATTGCAGCCACAGCCGGCGGCACCGCCGCGCCGGTGCTGTCTTGAGTTGCGCCTCGACACAAAAACCATCAGCAGACGATCTGCCTCTGCCCTATAACGAGAGGCTTGGCGACTGGCGTTCTACATTCAGCCGGCTGCTTTTTTTGAAAGGAGCTTCGAATGAGCAAAGAGAACGCACGCCTGACCCATCTGCTCGAGAAGATGTCGGCCCGCTACGGCGATCAGGATGCCGAGGTGCTGCGGTTGCGTGAAGCGGTCCGGCGACTTGCGCTCGACGAGGCGCACGTGCAAGCGCCATTGCGATATCTCGACGTGCCGCTGTTTGCGGATCGCGCGACGCGTCTGGCTAAATTCAAGCCCGCTGCCGAGCAGTGGGGGTAGCAACAGCCGCAAACATCGGGATGTCTCAAGGCTGAGGTGCTTGCGCATTCCCTACCAGCGCTCGCGGCTGTCACCTTGTCATGCTGCCACGGTCATCTGACGGTTGTGTGACGTACCCGAACGCGATCTATCGCTGAATCGGCATGCGCAGGGCCCTGAAGCGCTGCCTCGCCTTGTCCAATCGATCGCAACGTGTGCCCTCGACGCGCAGCGCGCCGTCATCGCTCAACAGCATCGCGTCGGCTGTGCCCGGCAAAGCGAACATCGCCTCTGGATTGAAGTCCGTGGGCAGTGCAAGCGGGGCCAACGCGGGAGCATGCCTCGGCATGCCGTCCCATCTGTACAACGCGAAGCTGCCGACATCGCCGATCGGCCCGGCGACGATCCAGTAGACCGCGCCGATGCGCTCCATGCTGCGAATGCCTCGGCCGTCCAGGTCGAGCAAGGCCGGTAAGCCGAAGACGGGTCTTGCGCCGTCGCCGGCCACGAGCGCCGCAGGGTTGGTGATCGAAACCACCAGCGCCTTGCCGTCTTTCAGCGGGTTGCGAAAGCCGAGGAGCAGATGTCCGTCGACCGTATCGGCCAGCCCTTCGATGTTCAGGCCGCCAGGTTCTTCGGGCGCGATGTCGGCCGCTCGGCCGAGACCGAGGCCCTCGAGTTCACGTGCCGACTTGAAGTCTTCGATCAGCTCGACATAAGGCTTGCCGACAGGGCGAACGGTGGGCGGCGACACGTCGAGATCGACGCGCGTCGCGAAAAGCCGGCGACGCCATGGCCTGGCTTTGCCTGCCGAGGTCCTGCTGTGCGACGAAGTCCAATAGATGGTGTCGCCGATGCGGGTCGCGCCTTCGATGTCGGAAGCCTTGTCTGCCGTGTCGAGAAAGCCGCTCAGGTCGACCGCGGGCCTGGCCGGCGCACTCTGGCCGATGCGATAGATGTTGAGCGCGTTGCTCTCGTCGTCGCCGACGATGAAATGCTGCGAATCGAGCGCAACTGCGGCGGAGGCTTCGCACATGCCGTCGTATCGCTCCAACGCGACGGGCCGACCCGGTACCACCGTTTTTGCAAACGACGCCGAGGGTACCCAACAGAGCACCATGAACGCCGCGACGATCGCCGCGATCGCTCCGAATGGACGGACATTGAATCGAATCATCGGGACGGTGCTCTCATGGTCTTCACGGTTCTGTGTCGGCAAGCGGTGGATCAAAGTCACTATGGTATAAATGATTTACACCATTTAACTGAAGTCGATGACAAATTCCACCACACCGGCAACGCCATCACCGGCGCCGTTACCAGCGCCCTCGCCGTCACCCTCGGTTCCGGCGACATCCAACGCGTCGGCGACGCCGGTCGCTGTGCCCGTCGCCGTTGCTGCGGCCGTGCCCACAGCCGTCGCAGCGCCGAAGAAGCCTGCAACCAAAAAAGCCGCAGCTCCTCGAGCAAGAACGGCGCCGGCGAAGAAGGCGGTCGCTCCCGCACGCAAGGCAGCGGTGAAGCTGCCCGCGAAGCCCGCGCCGAAGCCAACCCCCAAGGCGACAGCAAAGCCCGTCGCCAAACCTGCCACGAAGGCCGCCACGAAAGCTGTCGTCAAGCCCGCGCTGAAGCCAAAGCCAACGACCGTTGTCCAAGCGCCCATTGCTGCAAAAAAACCGAAGG